>NZ_CP046883.1:631044-946566 GCF_014262665.1 Corynebacterium anserum | reverse complement strand
TGTTCACGTAGGAGTAGGACAAATCCGTCGTCCACACAGTGGCCTGTCCCTCCCCCACTGCCAAGTCAATCTCAACTGCCACATCGGCACCAGAGAGATCTACGTCACGGGCTCCGGGAGCACCGGTAGAATTTATGCAGACAGGATAGCCATTGAAAGAGACGCTGATTCTTTCCGGATCCATCTCCACCGGGGCCATTCCTACTGCAGCCAATACGCGCCCCCAATTCGGATCAGAACCGAACATGGCGCACTTAAACAAGGTATCGCGACCCACAACTCGAGCAGCGTCTTTGGCTTGTTCGTCGGTAGCTGCTCCTTTCACGGTAATGGACACGCGTTTGGTAACACCCTCTGCGTCAGCCTGTAGCTGCATAGCAAGGTCAAGACAGACCTGGTGAATTGCATCTTTCAATTCTTGAGCATCTGGAGTTATTCCGGAAGCACCCGATGCCATGAGAAGCACAGTATCGTTGGTTGAAGTGGAACCGTCTACATCAAGGCAATCAAAAGTGACTTTCGTGGCTGCGCCCAAGACATCAGAAAGCTGCTCGGAGTCCTCAATTACTGCGTCGGTGGTGATAAAAACCAGCATGGTCGCCAAGGACGGCGCCATCATGCCAACGCCTTTGCCCATTGCACCGATGGACCAGCCCTTACCGCGATACACAGATTCTTTCTGGACCAGATCGGTTGTCATGATGGCTCCAGCCGCCGCATGCCCTGCTGTAACCTCCTCGGATAGTAGCGGGACCAGTTCTTCCACGCCCCCAAGAATCTTGTCCATCGGCAGGACATCACCGATCAAGCCCGTGGAACAAACCGCCACGTCCTGAGCGTCGATGGAAAGAATCTCAGCGGCTTTCTCTGCGGTAGTCTGAGCATCAGCATCTCCCTGTGCACCATTGCAAGCATTTGCATTGCCGGCATTGACCACGACGGCGCGAAAACGACCATCGTTATGAGAACGCGTCCACTTCACCGGAGAAGCCACGACACGGTTGGAGGTGAACCTCGCCGCCGCGGTGTACAAAGGTCCGTGATTGACGATCAGGGCCATATCCGGATTGCCGGATGGTTTTATTCCAGCCTTCACCGCCGCTGCAGAAAAGCCGGCGGGAACGGTAATGCCAGTTTCTTGTTCTCCGACGGATTCGGATGCAGGATGCGTTGACGATCCGTGTTCGGTCATGAGTACTTTAGACTCCCGTCTGCGGAAGACCCGCGGTTTCGTCCCATCCCAGCATGAGGTTGAGACACTGAACAGCGGCACCAGCGGTGCCCTTAGTTAGATTATCGATCGCGCTGGTCACCACGACCATTCCATCAACTTCTTCCACCTGAATGTGGGTCATATTAGAGCCGCGAACACTCTGCGTTTCAGGTTGTTGGCCCTCAGGAAGCAGCAATAAGAAAGGCTCAGCAGCGCAGAAGTCCTCATAGGCCTTCCGAATGTCTTGGATACTGCCACGTGCTGGGGCAGTCACGGTAGTAAGGATCCCACGTTTCATTGGGGCCAACACCGGTGTGAAAGTGACGTACACATCCTCATTATCTGGGACAACCGCCTGTAGGTTTTGGCGAATCTCAGGAGTATGGCGATGCTTGCCTACGTTATACGCGCGAGCATTTTCCATTGTCTCTGCCCCGAGAAGACTGACGGCTGGTTTTTTCCCTGCTCCAGAAACACCGGTAACTGACACCACGCTGATCTGTGGGGCAATAAGCCCTGCGGCGATGCCGGGTACTGCAGCCAAGGTGGCACCTGTGGGGAAACAACCAGGCGCGGCAATATAGCGGGATTTCTTAATCAGATCACGGTTACCAGGCAGTTCAGGAATGCCATATGTGTGATGACCCGCATATTCCGAGCCATAGTAGCGATCCCAATCTGATTCGTTCTTCAAGCGATAATCTGCACCGCAGTCGACAACATACATGTTCTCTGGCAGATCTAATGCGGCTGAGACCCCATGAGGAAGACCGAGAATCGCTGCGTCATTCTGCACGAGGATGTCCCGCGTTGTATCCTCCAACACACGGTCAGCTAACTGAGGAAGGTGGGGAACGAGGTCTCCAAAGCGGTTACCCGCGTTGGAACCTCCAGTGAGACTCCCGATTTCGAAGTCTTTTCCATAGCCAGGGTGAGCTAACAGAAGACGAAGTGCTTCCGACCCGGCATAACCACTAGCTCCTGCAACGGCGATTTTCAGCATGTATCCAATAGTGCCTTAGTTCACACCTAAATGCAAACTATTCACAAACGTGAGAATTATCCACGCAGTTCGGCGCCCACTCGCTCTTCCGCCTCTGAAATTGCAGCTTTGCGAGCCTCGCTGGCTTCTTCTTCTGTGAGGGTCCGATCACATGCACGGAAACGCAAGGAGAAAGTAAGAGAACGCTTTTCATTGCCCAGCGCGTCAGAAGTGTAAATATCAAAAAGACGGATATCTTCGAGCAGCTCACCGGCTCCGACACGCAATGCGTCCTCAACGTCTGACGCTGGGATTGTCGAATCCACCACAACCGCGACATCCTGCAGCACAGCGGGGAATGGCGACAGCACCGGACGCGGGAAAGTCTCTTCTAACGGAAGAGCGTCCAGATCGATCTCCAACGCAACCGTTCGAGACGGAACATGTGCTCGCTCACATACCTGAGGATGTAACTCACCCGCATGTCCTACCACCGTATCCCCAACCCGGATTTCTGCACAACGACCCGGATGCCACGGAAGATATTCCGCGTTATGGAATGTGAACTCCACACCAGCAGCACGCCCAATAACACGAGCGGACTCAATAGCGTCACGCGCAGTGAAAGCCTGGGCTTCACCCCAGATTCCCTGCAACTGCCTGTTGCCGGTAGCAATGACAGAGACGTGCAATGGCTGCTGAGGCAGAGAAGCTAATAGTTCTTTAAGCTCTTGGTCACTGGGGCGCTGTTGAACCGATGGCATCGGTGAACTTTGCTCACTACTCTCCGGCTTGCTTACCTGCGCGATACCAAACAAGGCGACATCTCGCTGACCACGTGTCACGTTACGGCGTAACGCATCGATCATGGACGGCAATAGCGTAGTGCCAATGCATGCGGCGTCGGCTTCCAACGGATTTTGAACCTTCACAGTCACGCGTCGCGGATCGTCTGCATCCAGATCCCACACGTCGAACACATCATTGGCGATAAATGGGGTCGGAATAATCTCTGCGTAACCAGCCCACGCCAGGGCGTGACCCACCGAGCGACGCATGCGCTGGCGAGGAGTTAGACCTCGACCCGCTGGAGCGGTAGGAACCACCGAGGGGATATCTTCGAGCCCCTGCAGACGGAGGACTTCCTCGACGAGCTCAGCTGGCATAGTTAAGTCGGGGCGCCACGTTGGAGGTGTCACCTCAATCTCCCGTGCCCCGTTACCATCGCGATCACCAGTTTCTCGCACGGTGCAGCCAATCTCACGCAGACGGCCGATAGTCGTACCATCCGGGTAAATCATGCCCGCAACCTTGCCGGGACGCGAAGTATGCATGGTGATGGTAGGCATCGTCGGAACTTCACCAACAACGGTTCGCCCTTCTACGACGCGACCACCTGCAATGCGTACCAGCAGTGAGACCGCATAGTCCAAAGCCTCAGTGATAACTGCTGGATCGACTCCACGTTCAAAACGCCGAGACGCTTCCGAACTCAACTTGTGGCGTCGACAGGTTCGAGCGATGGTGATCTGATCCCAGTGAGCAGCTTCAAAGAGTACATCGGTGGTCTCGTCGGAAATCTCGGACGTCGTACCACCCATCACTCCCGCGAGGGATTGAATACCCGAATTGTCAGCAATGACCACATCTTCCGCGTGCAACTCACGCTCAACATGGTCTAGGGTTGTGAGCTTCTCCCCTTCACGCGCACAGCGAACATGCAATGCACCCGATATCTTTTCAGCATCGAATGCATGCATCGGTGTCCCAAGAAGGAACATGATGTAGTTGGTCACATCGGTGGCAGCGTTGACAGGGCGAGCCCCGCAAAGCATCAACTCGCGTTGAAGCCACAGCGGTGATTCTGCCTTAGGGTCAATCCCCACCACTTTGCGCATCGCGAAAAGGGAACACTGGGTATCCGCGTCCACCTCGATTTTCTGCACATCGCCGTCGGTGCCTGGAAGCCCGGCGAGAAGATCGTCATCCAGGGCTGCGGCGGCAGGATCAGTCGCCGGATCTCGGAATTGCAGGTCAAAGCTCGACGCCAGTTCACGTGCCAAGCCTCGCGCCGAGAGTGCATAGCCACGATCCGGCGTGATGTTGACATCGAAAACTGTATCGTCCAATCCCAGTAGTGGACGCGCATCATCCCCGAGCTTCATACCGAGGCGTTCTATCTCGGGCTCAGGGATGGTGATGATGCCAGAGTTCTGTACCGAGGTCATCCCCACTTCCATCGCGGAGCAGATCATTCCTTCGGAAATCTTTCCGTAGGTTTTACGAGCTCCTATCTCAAAACCACCGGGAAGCACGGTCCCGGGTAAGGAGATGACTACGTAATCGCCTTCGGCGAAATTTCGCGCGCCGCAGATAATTTTCTGCATCTCCCCGGTCCCATTGGCCGTACCAACATTCACTTGGCAGTAGCGAATTGGTTTCTTAAAGCCTTCCAGCTCCTCGATCTTCTCCACTCGCCCGAGCACCAGCGGACCGGTGGTTTCCGGTATTGGTTCATAGCCCTCGGTCTCGAAACCGACCCGAACGAAGCCTGCGTCGAATTCTTCTGCGTCGACGGACCAGCTTGGGTTGGCGGTTTGCAGGATACGGGTCAGCCATGACTGGGAGATGAGCATTGTGTGTTCTTTTCTTTCGAGGTTCCGCTGGGATATGAGGTTACACAGTGTTGGTCTGTATGACGTTGTGCTGTTGCCCTGGACAACGTTGTTCTATACGACGCCTAGCCTGTAACAAGAGCCAGGGCTACGCGGCGCTTCTACCGCACTCCGAATGGAAGGGTGAAGCGCACATCCCCCTCCACCATGTCGCGCATATCGGGCAGGCCATTGCGGAACTGCAGCGTGCGTTCAATGCCCATGCCGAAGGCGAAACCGGAATACTCTTCTGGGTCGATACCAGCAGCAGTCAAGACGTTAGGATTGACCATTCCGCAGCCTCCCCATTCAATCCAGCCTGCCCCTCCCTTCTTGTCAGGGAACCACACATCCACTTCGGCCGAAGGTTCCGTAAACGGAAAATAGTTCGGACGGATGCGGGTCTTGGTCTCTGGACCGAAAAGTGTCTTAGCTAGGTGATCCAAGGTGCCCTTGAGGTGAGCCATAGTCAAGCCCTTATCCACGGCTAGGCCTTCAACCTGATGGAAAACCGGTGTGTGGGTGGCATCCAATTCATCAGTCCGGAATACGCGGCCAGGACAGGCGATGTAGATGGGAAGTTCGCGAGACAACATGGTACGCATTTGCACCGGAGAAGTATGCGTACGCAGAACCTGCTTGGAGCCTTCCGGAGCAATGTGGAATGTATCCTGCAAGGTACGCGCAGGGTGATCCGGAATAAAATTCAGGGAATCAAAATTGAAGTACTCTGCTTCAATCTCTGGTCCTTCCGCAATTTCCCAGCCCATGCCGATAAAAATGTCCGCGATATGCTCATTGAGAATAGTGATGGGATGTTGAGCGCCACACTGACCTCGGGTGGTTGGTTCGGTGACATCGATGCGCTCTGCCCTGAGAACTTCTTCATTGCGCTTGCGTTCCAGGTCATCTTTCACCTGACTCAAGCGTTTTTCAACTCGACCGCGCGCCATATTCACTCGGCGTCCGGCGTCCTTACGCTGATCCTTCGGAAGGGAACCGAGACTACGGCGAGCAGCCGGGATTGGTGCGTCATCTCCTAGGTGTTCACGCCGCGCTATAGCAAGCTCGTCTAGGTCTGCAGCACGCTCAAAAGCAGCGATTGCAGCGTCGGCTGCAGCTTCCAAAGCAGCTTCGGACAGATCCACCGTAGAGTCAACGGAATCAGACAACACGCACCTCGCGAATATGTAGTAAAGGGATACCTTGGATGGTCAACCCCATAAAAGTACCGGAAATATCTTAGCAATGGTGAGCCAGAGACTGCGCCTTGGCTGACTCATAGAGACAAATCGAGGCTGCCGTCGCAAGGTTTAGCGATTCGGCACGACCGCGGATTGGAATACGTATGCGACAATCCGCTTCCGCCAACAGCTCCTCACCCAACCCATGCGCCTCGTTACCGAATAGCCAAGCAGTGGGCTGCTGTAACAACTCAGCGGCGCTGTCTAGGCTCACTTCGCCATCCGCTGCGGTAGCGAGAATCTGCAACCCTTTGGCACGCAACTGACCAAGCACATCTTTGATGTTGGTATCGCGAGCCACAGGGATGTGGAACAGGGATCCAGCGGAAGAACGCACTGCCTTGCAGGATTGAGGGTCGACCGTTTCTCCGGCGAAAATAACGGCATCCGCACCCACAGCATCGGATACTCGGATCAAAGTGCCCGCGTTGCCGGGGTCGCTTGTAAGCACCGGGACCGATATCAAGTTCGGCCGTCCCTTGATGGCTTTTCCGGTAGACCACAGCACAGGAGTGCACACTGCAAACAAACCGGTGGTATGAGATGTGTCGCTCAAATGTTTCGCCGCGCGTTCGGTGATGTAGTGCACGTAGACATTCATATAGCCAGCTGCGCGAATAATCGGTTCAAATTTCTTTGCGCCTTTTTCCGTAACGAACACATCTCTGGCAGCACCAGTGGCGATAGCAGCCTCCACCGAATTCTCCCCCTCGACGATGAAAACTCCAGCTTTTCTACGGGCGGAAGCCCTGTGCAGTTTGGCGGCATTGACGACGCTGGGAGTCCGCTCGGTGAACAGTTCCTTTTCGCTCATAATTGGCCAGTCTACAGCCCCAGTTTTATGGGAAGTTGGCGGCGTCGAGCGTTATGGATACGCGGAGGCGGACACCCAGTTGTGGGCGCATCGGTTCGTCAGGGCTGAAATGGGTAATCAGCTATGCACACGCCGGGACGGGTACCCAATTAAGCAAAAACACTGGGATAAGCATTCTGCTAGTTAGAGTGCAGAGACCCGAGTGTTCGGGTACAGATTCGAGCACTTCGTCGCAAACAAAACCCACACAAAAGATCCCCCACACGCCATGAGCGCCGACACTCAACTTAGAGTATCGGCGCTTAACGCGATTCACAAGCGTGCGTCTTAGGAAGCAGCTGGAGCGTTAACATCCTCTGGTAGGGCAGCCTTAGCAGCCTCGCACAGCGCAGCGAATGCAGGCGCATCATTGACGGCGAGCTCAGCAAGGATCTTGCGATCCACCTCGATTTCAGCAAGGCGCAGACCCTGGATCAGACGGTTGTAAGTTAGGCCGTTAGCGCGGGCGCCAGCATTGATGCGCTGGACCCACAGCTTACGGAATTCGCCCTTACGCGCGCGGCGATCGCGGAACGCGTAGGTCTTGGAGTGGAGCATCTGCTCCTTAGCCTTGCGGTACAGGCGGGAGCGCTGACCACGGTAGCCCTTGGCGGAATTCAGTACTTCGCGACGCTTCTTCTTAGCGTTCACAGAGCGCTTGACACGTGCCACAGTGATACGTCCTTTTCTAAGTCTTTACGGATGTAGGTGATGGTGCAAAAAGTTCGGGCGCTGGGGCAGGAACTAAGCCTTGCCGAGCAGGCGCTTCATGCGCTTGGTATCAGCTGGGGAAACGTCCTTGGTGCCCTTGAGGCGACGGGTACGAGTGGAAGGCTTGCCCTCCAGCAGGTGGCGGCGGTTAGCCTGCTCGCGACGCAGTTTGCCGGAACCGGAGATCTTGATGCGCTTAGCGGCACCCTTGTGGGTCTTCTGCTTCATTGGTGAAAATCCTCTAGCTATTAGGAGTGTCTACGAGGGACTACTTCTTGCCCTTGCGGATCGGGCCTAGGACCATGGTCATGTTGCGGCCGTCCTGCTTTGGTCGAGATTCGACAATGCCGTGCTCTTCGACATCGTTGGCTAGTCGCTCCAGCAGGCGGAAGCCAAGCTCCGGGCGGGATTGCTCACGTCCACGGAACATGATGGTGACCTTGACCTTGGATCCCTTGTCGAGGAAGCGAACTACGTTACCCTTCTTGGTTTCATAGTCGTGATCGTCGATCTTTGGGCGGAACTTCTGTTCCTTCACCACGGTCTGCTGCTGGTTCTTGCGAGCTTCTCGAGCCTTCTGGGCTTGCTCATACTTGAACTTGCCGTAGTCCATGATTTTGGCTACAGGCGGCTTGGCGTTCGGCGCAACCTCAACTAGGTCAAGGTCTGCTTCATAGGCCAGCTTGCGAGCATCGTCAGTTTTGACGATTCCGACCTGTTCGCCGCCAGGACCGACGAGTCGGACCTCAGGGACTCGAATACGGTCGTTGATGCGAGCTTCAGCGCTAATGTGAACTCCTCAGTCAGCAGTGGTTAGTGTTCTATACCGATTCTGCCCGTGAAGTCCTCTTTTTGTTTCTCATATCCCCCAGCTCACGACCAGATAAATGCATTTATGGTCTCCATGTCACTCTCAATTCAGGAGCGACGCCACAAATGCTGCCGTGTGCATGACCCGAGCCCAACCACTAGGTGGCGGTCGCAGGTGGGAGAAGGAACTCCACTTGCAGTCTAGTCAATCCGTACCGGTCTTTCATGCGATGACCTCTTAAGGTCACGCGAGAATTGACCGTCCGAAAAGAACTCAGACGGTAGTGGCTTTGATGATAGCAGCGGCTCCGGCTAACTCCAAATCCTCCACGCGGTTTTCATCTCGTACTGTAATGGCTCACTCATTCGACAGAATGACCTTGAGATACCGCCCGGTGTGTGAGTCTTCAACCATGGCAACATTTTCAGGAGTGCCTGCGGCAACCACCGTTCCACCGCCAGAACCTCCTTCAGGCCCCATGTCCACTATCCAGTCCGCGGCCTTAATGACGTCGAGATTGTGCTCAATGATAATCACCGAATTCCCCTTGTCCACCAGAGATTGGATCACCAACATCAGCTTGCGGATATCTTCAAAATGCAGACCTGTGGTGGGCTCATCGAGGATATAAATCGTTCGGCCATTCGACCGCTTCTGGAGCTCCGCAGCTAACTTCACACGCTGAGCCTCACCACCGGACAAAGTGGTAGCAGCTTGACCTAAACGAACGTAACCCAGCCCCACATCCACCAAGGTGTCTAAATACCGCGAGATGCTCGTGACGGGCCTGAAGAACTCGGCTGCCTCCACGATCGGCATATCCAAAACCTCGGCGATGGACTTCCCTTTATACAAAACTTCCAAGGTTTCACGGTTATAGCGAGCACCCTCGCATACCTCACAGGGAACATACACATCTGGCAGGAAATTCATCTCAATCTTCAACGTGCCATCCCCGTGACAAGCTTCACAGCGGCCGCCTTTCACATTGAACGAAAAGCGCCCCGCCGTGTAGCCACGCACCTTAGCCTCGGTAGTTTCCGCAAAGAGCTTACGGATCTTATCGAAAACCCCAGTGTAAGTCGCAGGGTTAGAACGTGGGGTTCGACCAATGGGACTTTGATCCACCTGCACTAACTTGTCTAAATGCTCTAAACCAGTCACCTTCTTATGCCGGCCTGGCACCAGGCGCGCCCGGTTAAGGTTATTAGCCAGGGAACGGGCAAGAATTCCATTAATCAGCGAAGACTTACCGGAACCGGACACTCCAGACACACAACAGAGCACACCAAGCGGAATATTCACGTCGATGTTCTTCAGATTATTTTCCTGAGCGCCGTGCACCGTCAACATGCGCTGAGGGTCAATTTCACGGCGTGATTGGGGAACGGCTAGCACCCTCTTGCCGGACAGATACTGACCGGTAATGGAGCGCTCCTCCTCGACAATTCCCTCGGGCTCGCCCTGGTACACCACCTCCCCACCAAGCTCTCCCGCCCGGGGACCGATATCCACTAGCCAATCAGCGGTGCGAATCGTATCTTCATCGTGCTCAACCACGATCAATGTATTTCCCAAATCTCGCAGGTGCTCCAAAGTGGAAATCAGGCGGGCATTATCACGCTGATGCAGGCCAATGGATGGTTCATCCAAGACATACAACACACCCGCCAGGCCCGAACCTATTTGCGTCGCCAAACGAATACGCTGCGCCTCCCCGCCGGAAAGGGTGCCGGCAGACCTCGACATGGACAAATAATTCAGGCCCACGTCTAAGAGGAATTTCAAACGAGTTTGAATCTCCCTCAACACAGCGCCGGAAATCATTTCATCACGCTTGCTGAGGCTCAGATTGTCGAGAAACTCGCTCGCATCAGCTATCGAAAGATCCGCCACCTCAGCGATGGAGAGCTCACGGTCCCCTGAGGCTAGCGTCACGGCCAACACCTCAGGTTTGAGGCGAGTTCCCTGACATGTCGGACAAGCAACCTCACGCATATAACTGCGATACCGATCTTTCGCCCAATCCGAATCCGTCTGATCCATCTTGCGCTTGAGAAACGGCATAACACCTTCAAACGGTGCGGAATAATTGCGCGCGCGGCCATAGCGATTGCGGTAAGACACACGAATTTGCGCAGAATGCCCATTCATCACCGCTTTTTGTTGAGCCTTCGTCAGCTTATTCCACGGCGTTTTGGGATCAATGTCCAACTCTTTCGCCAGAGCGCTCAGCAGCTTAACGAAGTACTTGCTATTAGGGCTGGAGTTCCACGGGGCAATCGCAGAAATCAACGGCGCGTCTTCATCTGGGACCACCAATTTCTCATCAACCTCGAGGCGGGTACCTAGGCCATCACAAGCTGGGCATGCACCATACGGAGAGTTGAAAGAGAACGTCCGCGGTTCCAACTCATCCAGAGTCAGCTCATGCCCATTTGGGCAGGCCATCCTCTCCGAGAAACGGCGCACACGCTGGGGATCATCATCGTCCAACCCCACCATGTCCAGTACCACGATGCCATCAGCGAGTTTCAACGCCGTTTCAATCGAGTCAGTTAGGCGCTGCTTTTGAGAAGGTTTCACCTGGAGGCGATCCACCACCACATCTATGTCGTGCTTCACCTGTTTCTCCAGTTTTGGCGGATTCGACAGCTGGTGAATCTCACCATCAACCATGACGCGTGAATAGCCCTGGGAAGCCAAGTCTTCAAAGAGATCGACAAACTCCCCCTTGCGGGTACGCACCACGGGAGCGAGAACTTGGAATTTGAGGCCTTCCTCCATGGCCAACACCTGATCCACGATCTCCTGTGGGGTCTGGCGCTGAATCACCTCGTGGCACTGTGGACAATGCGGAACACCAGTGCGTGCATATAGCAGACGCAGATAATCAAAAATCTCTGTGACCGTTCCCACGGTAGAACGAGGATTACGATTCGTCGATTTTTGATCAATAGATACCGCCGGGCTCAGACCTTCAATAAGATCCACATCTGGTTTGTCCATGCGCCCCAAAAACATGCGCGCATAGGAACTGAGCGATTCAACGTACCGGCGCTGTCCTTCCGCGAAGATTGTGTCGAAAGCCAGCGAAGACTTTCCTGAACCGGACAAACCGGTAAACACAATCATTGTGTCGCGAGGCAAGTCGATGTCCACGCCCTTGAGGTTGTGCTCTCGAGCACCTTGGACGATCAACCTATCTGCCACTGGGTTCTCCTAACAGGGGTTCATGGGGTTCATAAGGGGTGCAAGATTTCATGAGGAACGATCCGCTGTCCTGAGCAGACGTTCCACTTATAGAGCAGAAGTTCTACCAATCGCTCAACTTTACGCGATATGTCACTTACCCATCATTGCGCGAGCAATTACGCCACTACTGCCGGCACAAAAGCCTCGTTTCAGGCTACGGTGGGGTGCATGACGAAACGTCCTCTTCCATTTGTTCACGAGATTCAGCACCTAGAACAACCACGTAACATACAAGCTGTCCATCTGGGTGAAGGCAGTACTCTCATTCACACCACCGTCGGCAAGATGGATAACAACTGTTGGTTTATCGTGGCGCCTAACCAAAACGCACTGTTAATCGATGCAGCGGATGATGCAGAGCATTTATTGTCAGTGGCCGATTCAGCTGATGTCCGGATCACAGATGTTCTCACCACTCACCAACACTTCGACCACGTACAAGCTCTTGAAGAAGTACTCCGGATAACTGGAGCTGTCCATCACGCCGGACGTTACGATGCCGAAGCTCTCCCCGCGCACGTCGATGAAATCTACGGTAATGACGAGGGTCAGCTGGAAAATCTCCGTTTGTCTGGAGATTTCTCGGGCATGGAACTATCCACTGTTGAGCTGCGTGGACATACCCCCGGCGGAATAGCCGTAATCGCCCTGAACCCACACTTCTTTGAGCCTCCGCGAGCTTTCGTTGGTGACTCTCTTTTCCCAGGAGGTGTGGGCAAAACAAATAATAAACGGGATTTTGAACAGCTCCTCTCCGATGTCAGCACGCGTATTCTTTCCCTACCAGGACATACCCTCGTCCACCCGGGACACGGAGATTCCACACGCGTCGAAGTTGAAGCACCGAAGCTTGAGCAGTGGAGAGAACGAGGCTGGTAATTCGGCAACCGGCCACAACGTTCGTCCCATTTCATCGGCGATGTCAGGAGTCGCCACCACGCTTCCAACTTTTATGTAGGCTGGTTGATCAGCTGGGCTTAAGAAGTCCTCAACAAAAGGAACTCGTAAGGAGTAACAACAATATGATTCGCTCACTCGCCCGCCCACTGCTGGCTTCTGTTTTTGCTGTCGATGGTGCTCAGATGTTGAAGAACACCACCGAACACACGGCAGAAGCTCAAGCCATCGTCGGAAACGTTCGCCGCCTTCTTCCACCCAACGTCGCATCTTTCATCCCGAAGGACGAGGTCTCCTCAGTACGCCTCGTCGCTGGTACGAAGATCGCCGGCGCTGCATTGCTAGGCACCTCAAAGGCTCCTCGTCTAGGTGCAGCGGTGTTGGCTGCTATTCAGGTTCCTACCGCGATCACTCGCAATGCTTTCTGGTCCGAACAGGATAAGGACGTAAAGAAAACTAAGCAGCGTGGCCTCATCACTGAGTTGGCTTTGCTCGGCGGCCTCGCAATCACTGCTGAGGACACTGCCGGCAAGCCTGGTTTGAAATGGCGCGTCCAGAAAGCTCTGCCAGGAAAATCTGAGCAGGAAAAGATGCTAGAGAACGCTCAGACTCAGGCATCTGATCTTTTTGAGAAGGCCAAGGTGGGCGCTGCTCAGGCCAAGGAATCCGCACTCCAAGGTAAAGACGCTTTGGTCGCGTACGTGGACGACCATTCCGACGAGTGGAAAGAGTCCGCCGCCAATTTCTCCGAGAAGGCTCAAGCTTTCGCATCCAACCAGGCAGATAATCTCTCTGTCCAGGCTGCTGCATTGAGTGAACGTGCCAAGGAACAAAGCACGGAACTTCGCAAACAAGCCGAAGTGGCTCAAAAGAACGCTCGGAAGCAGGCCAAGAAATACCGCAAACAAGCCAAGAAGCAGGCCAAGAAGTACCGCTAATTTCGGTATGACGGGTTGAGCGGACCTGGGGAATACGTTCCCCCGGGTCCGCTTTATGCATTTCTGTATTAGCTGTTTGTTCGTTATCCATCAGATCCTCGCGCGCCTACCTGTACGCCGTTCGTTGAAACCATACACGGGCAATCAGGATGCGTAATTTCACTCCGTGGGTCAGCTAGGATCCGCACTTATACCCCGAACGGTTGCACAATAGCCGCTATAAAACGCTGGGCTTCTCCTCTTAATCGCCTCGGTCCAGTCCACACCGCACGGAGTTCGCGGCTGATGGAGAAATCTGTAGTTACCTCCCTCAGAGCCCCACTGGCGATCGATTCTGATACCGCCAAGCGGCTAAGGACAGCAGGTGCCGTTCCGGTTTGAGCTGCGACACGTACGGCGGCGTTCGTTGGCATCTCGACGGCTGAAATGGCCGCTCTCCCCAATGCAGCATCAAGCGCCACCCGGGTGCCAGAGCCAGCTTCGCGTGTGACCAAGGCTGTCTGTGCTAGCTGAGATGCCGTCACTGTGGTGCCTTCCCACGGATGACCCGGCGCAACCACGACAATTAACTCATCGTGAGCAACCGTAACACTATGCAGGTCGCCGGGAATAGTAGGAGATTCAACGAAACCAATGTCAGTATGCCCGGCGCGTATATCCTCCACGACACGCGAAGAGTTCAGGACTTTCACTTCCACCTGTAAGGAGGAATCAGCTTGGCGTAGAGAACTGATCCAACGAGGCAGCAGATGCTCAGCCACAGTTTGACTCGCGGATACCTGCAATGGGGTTGCCTCCCCTCCTCTCAGTGAGGCCACGCCTAGGGCGAGTCTGCAAGCCGCTTCCACAGCGTCCCGTGCCCATTCCACCACCAAAAGCCCCTCAGCGGTGAGCGTCGCGCCTGTTGTCGCTCTGTGAAGAAGCAATACCCCGAGTTGCCGTTCCAAGCGTGCGATTGAACGACTGGCATTGGGTTGCGCCATTCCTACGGCACGCGCTCCAGCCGAGAGGGAGCCGTAGTCCGCCACAGTAACGAGGAGTTCAAGGGCAGTGAGTTCCGGCCAGGTAGACATATTCATAGGATATACCCGCCATACAGAATTTACCGCTACCGAAAATTCCCGTGACAGTACAGAGTAGATGGCATGACCACGACTTCTCCCGCTCAGCTACCGGCAGCCGGCCCACAGTGGTATGGATCCGTTATGGGCACCGGAATTCTAGCCCTCCTTACCTCTATGCATTGGAGCGATGCCGTCGCAGGTCCTCCCTTCGCATTATTTTTGCTAACGGTCGATTGGCTACTACTCATCGGTCTCAGCGTGGCCTTTGCGGGACGAGTATCGCGTCGACCCTCCATTTTCCTCGAGACGCTCCGCCAGACACCGGTATTAGTGACATGGGGGATGGTCTCCATGGGCGTATTATCCACGGGGTCTGCGACTGCCACTGTCCTTGCCTCTCGCTGGGTCGAACACGCCCATGCGGTGTGGGTGACCGATACCGTGTTATGGACGATTGGCACAGCGATCGGCTTGGCGACAGCCTTTGGTTTCGGTGCACAAATCATCGGGCGTGACCTCGGTGCCCCAAATCTCACCTGGGGTCTTCCGATCGTCCCTCCTATGGTTTCCGCGACCACCGGAACTGCCCTTGTCACCCACACCGGTTCTCTCCCCGCCCAGGTGTGGATGCTCATGGCCACAGTATGTTGTTTCTTCCTTGCTCTATTCCTGGGTCTGATCGTCTTCGCAACCGCCTATCACCACCATTGGAGAATCGCACCGGTTCCATTGGCTGCACGACCAAGCAGCTGGATCCCCATCGGTATGGTCGGACAATCCACAGCTGCGGCTCAGTCTATTGCCTCCCAAGCAAAGCAATTCCTTGTCCCTGAAGCTCAGACAACGGTGCAGCATATCGCCGATGCCTACGGCTACGTCATGATGACTCTGGCGGTGCCCCTGATTCTCTGGGCAATAGTCACCACCGCCAGGGGTTTGATGGAGAAAATGCCTTACACACCGGGCTGGTGGGCAATGACATTCCCCGTGGGAACCGTAAGCTTGGGATCGTTGCTACTATCCCGAGGTTCTGGGCTCACATTTTTCCATGGGGTCTCCGTTACTGCGTGGGCTGTCTTATGCGGAACATGGACATTATGTGCAGTTGGTACGGTCATCGCACTTGTTAGGACGCGACGATAAGCTAAACTGGCTTCTTTCACTGACGGGATCCAAGCACAAAGAAGCGCGGAGCCTATCACGCATCCTTTCCCCTATTTGAACAACATGACTGACACCAACTCAGCAGGTACTCCATCAGGCCCTCCGGATGACCCCAACCGGCAGGACCACCATGAGGAGATTCTTCAAGAACAGAAATATCTCGATAGCCTCCTTCACCGCGTGGATACCGCACGCTCTCAGTTGGAGAGACGTCTCAAAGACGTCCGCAAAGAAGCTGATATCGACGATCCGCAAGGATTGATGATGCGTGACCGGGAAGCGCGAGATATCAACCAACGGTTAGAGTCCTACGCCGCAGCTGAAATTGGACTCATGTTTGGGCGTATTGATGTAGAAGATGACGAGCCGGAGAATCCCGTCATCTGCCCCACCTCCATCACTGGCGACATAGGCAGCAGCGCTGATCCTAGCCCCGATGGCAACACTGCAGACGCAAAGGGACACCTAGAAGCGCCCCTCGACCGCCGTTACATCGGGCGCATCGGACTGCATGACAACGACGCAACAATGCGTACCCTTCTCATGGATTGGCGCGCACCGATGGCTCGACCTTTTTATCTGGCGACAACACTCCATCCCGATGGAGTGCATGCACGGCGGCATATCAAAACTCGAGGACGGCGGGTCACCGATGTCTCTGATGAATACCTCATCTCCTCCCCCGAAGCGTCCCGCCATACAACTTCCTCCGTCGCCACTGAAGACGCTTTGCTCGACGCTGTGAACCGCGCCCGAAGTCCCCACATGCGCGACATAGTGGAAACGATCGCTGCAGAACAAGATGCTATTATCCGTTCTCCCCACCGTGGTGTCACCGTGGTACAGGGTGCCCCGGGAACGGGGAAAACCGCTGTCGCTTTGCACAGAGCAGCTTTTCTTCTCTATACCTGGCGTGATCAGCTCGAAAAGTCTGGCGTACTGGTCATCGGACCCAATGATCGCTTCCTAGCGTACATATCACAGGTGCTCCCCTCCCTAGGTGAAACAGGCGTGGTTCTCGCCACACCAGGAACCCTTTTACCTGGGATAACCGCCATTCCTGAGTCATCGCTGCTCTCCCGAGAAGTAAAAGGCTCCATCGAGATGGTAACCATCCTCAGCGACGCCGTGAAAACCTGGCAGACCATACCTTCTCAGCCAATCACTTTCACCGTCGATGGCGTGGATATAGCGCTTACCCCTCGCATGGTGAGTGCCTCTCGTACCCGTGCCAGACGCTCACGTCGGCCCCACAATCAAGCGCGACCCCTTTTCATCGAGCATGCACTCAGTCTTCTGGCCGACGCCATGGCAGAGACCATTGGGGCTGATCCACTGGGAGGGAGTAACCTCCTATCTGCATCAGATCGCGCACAACTACGCGATGATCTGGCCGAAGAACCTGAAATAATATCTGCACTGGATGAATTCTGGCCGGTGCTCATCCCTGAGAAAGTCTTGAGCCGCTTATTTGACTCCCCCGAAGAGGCAGCGGCCGAGTACGACGAACAAACCTGGGAGGGGCTACGGTGGCGTCGTACCCGACACCAAGCCACGGAAGAAGATTCGTCAACCACGCCTCCTACCTGGACCGATGCGGACACACCGCTACTAGACGAATTAGCCGAGATGCTAGGCATCATTGATGACGAAGAAGCGGCGGCCACAGAGCGCAAGCAATGGTTGGCAAAGATAGCAGAAGCCCAGGAAGCCCTGGATATCCTCTCAGGATCAGCATCACAAGATTTAGACGATGGGTTTGCTCCCGAAATACTCATGGCCTATGACGTCATCGATGCAGAAACCCTTGCTGATCGGCAACGGGAAAAAGATATCCGAAGCACCGCTCAGCGAGCATCCGCGGATCTGCGCTGGGCATTCGGCCACGTCATCGTCGACGAAGCGCAGGAACTCTCACCGATGGCTTGGCGGATGATTTTCCGCCGTTCCCCGAACAGGTGGATGACCATTGTCGGAGACCCTGCGCAAACAGGCAACCCCGCCGGTGTGGATTCTTGGGAAGATGTTCTCCAGCCCTTTGTTGACTCACGCTGGCAGATGCACGAACTTACAGTCAATTACCGCACGCCGAAAGACATCGCTGACATTGCAGCGCAACTACTCAAAGACATTGCTCCAGAACAACCTGCGCCCCTTGCCCTCAGAGACTCTGGCACGGGCGTGACCTATTGTGCGCGTTCGCACCTGCTCAAAGCCGTGGCGCACGCACAAAAAAGGGCGGATCACGGGATGATCGGGATCCTATTTGCCCCCGATAGCCTCGCCGCAGAAGAAGTGCAGCAACTCAACACTCTGGCCGAAACTCCACACGGAGCGGAAGTAGTACTGGCAGACACACGTTCGGCAAAAGGACTGGAATTCGACGAAGTCATCCTCGTAGAGCCTATGGACATAGTGGAGGCCTCACCGATGGGACTCAACGATGTTTACGTGGCTCTCACGCGGGCTACTCAAGGCCTAACGGTGGTTCATAACCGCGAACTCCCCTGGAGGGTGTAAGCAGACGTGGAGATTAATCCACGGTATGCACGATCATCGTGTCGCACTGTGATTGGCGTGCGAGATCCGCCGGCACACTGCCTAATAAACGCCCGGTTAAAGAATTAATCCCTCGGTTGCCCACGACAAGAAGATCAGCTTTGAGGTCATTGACAATGCCCATAAGCGCTTCAACTGGAGCTCCCTCCCGCATCTGTGCGCGGACCTGCTGAGCTCCCTCCTCCTTGGCAACGGTAATGGCGGAGGCCAAAACCTGATCCGCTCGCTGATCGCCGACTACGGCATTAGAATCCCCCCGTGATGACGATAGTGCGTCAGCATCCGAACCGTAGTAGGCGGAAGCCAAAACTAGTTCGGCATCGAACGCAGCCGCGATCCCCGCTGCGCGACGGACGGCTAAAAAGGAAGACTCAGAACCATCGGTACCGACGACGATCGTGTTGTACATGGGTGCTATCCTACCGTCTGCGCCAGGCTTACTCACACAGACTACATCCCGGCTTCTTTCATGCCTTTCAGCTCTTTCTTTAAGTCCGCGATTTCGTCCCGCAACCGACCTGCCAGCTCAAATCTCAACTCGCGGGCAGCCTCCTTCATTTGCAGGGTGAGGCTGGCGATAAGCTGTTCGAGTTCCGGACGAGCGAGATTCTGTCCTCCTTGCGAACCGAATCCAGAAACACCCCCACTCATCTCAGCGAGTGTTTCATCCGCCCGCACGTTAGCCTTTTTCAGCAGTGCCTCGTCCCCTGCGGCGCCGCTAAACTCTGCCACCTGATCCAATATGTCGGCAATCTTTTTACGCAATGGCTGCGGGTCGATGCCATGTTCGCGGTTATAGGCGATCTGCTTCTCGCGCCTGCGCTCGGTCTCATCAATAGCGAACTGCATGGACTCAGTCACCTTATCCGCATACATGATGACCTCGCCAGAGACATTACGTGCTGCACGGCCGATAGTCTGGATCAGTGAGCGGGTCGACCGTAGGAATCCCTCCTTGTCTGCATCGAGGATCGCCACGAGGGAAACCTCAGGCAAATCCAGTCCCTCACGTAACAGGTTGATGCCCACGAGCACGTCAAATTCACCGAGGCGCAACTGACGCAACAACTCGACACGCTTGAGGGTGTCGATATCAGAGTGCATGTACCGCACTTTCACGCCATGCTCCACTAAGTAGTCCGTAAGATCCTCGGCCATGCGTTTAGTCAGAGTGGTGACCAACACTCGTTCCTGTTTGTCGGTACGCTGACGGATCTCTTCAATGAGATCATCGATCTGCCCCTCGGTGGGGCGCACCTCGACCTTCGGATCGACAAGCCCGGTGGGTCGAATAACCTGTTCAACAAATTCTCCGCCAGCAGCGGCAATTTCATAATCGCCTGGGGTTGCGGACATATACACGCACTGCCCCTTACGATCGTCGAATTCCTCCCAGGTCAATGGGCGGTTATCCAATGCAGACGGCAACCGGAAACCGTGTTCGACAAGATTGCGTTTGCGCGAAGCATCACCTTCGAACATGCCGCCGATCTGTGGAACGGTCACGTGTGACTCGTCAATGATGGTAAGGAAATCCTCGGGGAAATAATCGATGAGAGTTGCCGGTGCACTTCCTGCTTCCCGCCCGTCGATATGGCGGGAGTAATTCTCAATACCGCTGGTGAAGCCGACCTGCTGAATCATCTCGAGGTCATACTCTGTGCGCATACGTAGACGTTGAGCCTCCAAGAGCTTGCCGCGATTTTCCAACTCCTCGAGGCGCTGTGCAAGTTCCTCCCTGATGGATTGCATAGCTTTCTCCATACGTTCCGGACCGGCTACGTAGTGAGTAGCGGGGAAAATCCTCAGCTCTTCAACCTGACGGATAATCTCTCCGGTGAGGGGATGAATGAAATACAGCGCATCTATTTCATCACCGAAAAATTCCACCCGCACCGCTAGCTCTTCATATGCCGGAATGATGTCCACTGTGTCGCCTTTGACTCGAAATGATCCACGGGTGAAAGAGACATCATTACGCGAGTATTGAATATCCACGAGTAGGCGCAGAAAACGGTCGCGTTCGACCTCCTCGTTGACCTTCAGCCACACTGAACGGTCGAGATAGGACTGCGGAGTGCCCAAACCATAAATGCACGACACCGAACTCACTACAACTACGTCACGGCGAGACAACAACGCCGACGTGGCTGAATGGCGCAGACGTTCCACATCTTCATTGATAGACGAGTCCTTTTCGATGTACGTGTCCGTCTGCGCGATATACGCTTCGGGTTGGTAATAGTCGTAGTAGGACACGAAGTACTCAACAGCATTGTTCGGCAGTAAAGAACGTAATTCATTGGCCAGCTGCGCTGCGAGGGTCTTGTTTGGTGCCATCACCAACGTGGGACGTTGAACCTTTTCAATGAGCCACGCCGCGGTTGCCGATTTACCTGTGCCCGTAGCACCCAAAAGGACGATGTCGCGCTCGCCCTTATCAATTCGCGACGCCAGCTCCTCAATTGCCTTAGGCTGGTCACCGGCTGGCTCATACTCGCTGATGACCTGGAACTTTCCGTCAGCTCGTTCAATGTCACCGACTGGTCGAAACTCGGAATAAGAAAGCTCTGGACGCTCTGCTGCAAATGCCATGGCTACCAGTGTAGCCACGCCCGCGACCGCCTCAGATCAGGGTTTAAACAACCTCATCCCAGAAGCTCTCTACTTGTTCCATCAGCTCCTCGAGATCCCCGGAATTATCTAAAACAGTGTCTGCGACGGCTAGGCGTGTTTCGCGGTCGATTTGCGCATCAATGCGAGCACGTGCATCCTTCTCATCCAGATTGCGGTACTGCGTCAACCGTTTCACCCGAACGTCGTCGGGAGCATCCACTACCAGAACATGATCCACGCGGTCCGCCTCACCATTTTCAATGAGCAATGGCATGTCGTAGACAAGAACCTTCTCTCCCTCTAGCTCAGCCTCATGAAAAAGCTCATCTGTGCGCTCACGAATGCGAGGATGCGTGATGGAGTTTAATTTCTTCGTCGCTTCGCGACTAGCAAAAGCCTGACGTGCAAGTTCCTGCCGGTTAAGAGTGCCATCCTCATTGAGGATGCCTTCAAATTCTTCTGCGAGTTCAGCTAGCGCCGGCTCACCGGGTTCCACTATTTCCCGGGCGATTTTGTCAGCATCCACGACAAACGCGCCCATTTCATCTAGTTTTTTCGACACCGTGGACTTGCCTGAGCCAATGCCGCCTGTCAGACCGATCTTTAACATGGCTTTAGATTAATGCCCTTCGTCCTCTCGGGGATAGAGATTGGTGGCGTCGAAGAGAAAACAAGGAGATAAATCACATCAGCGGGATGCCCCTGCCATCTGGAAAAGCCGCAACAAAAACGGGGCTTCCCTTCCCGGAAACCCCGCTGTTAGCACGGACGCTCTCACCCACTGCGAACATTCACATTCACTGCAAGCGGCCATACTCGCTGCAAATGTCCACACCCGTTACGAACGTCCACACTCACTGCCTAGAGCTCAATCACGAGGTGCTGCACATGGTGCAGCACACGAAAATTAACGCTCTAGGATAGCCACAATGCCCTGGCCACCAGCGGCACAGATAGACACCAGTGCGCGACCCGAGCCCTTCTGTTCCAGCAACTTCGCAGTAGAAGCAACAATACGGCCACCAGTTGCAGCAAATGGGTGTCCCGCAGCCAGCGAAGAACCATTCACATTCAGCTTGGAGCGGTCGATGGAGCCCAGTGGGGCATCCAATCCCAGGCGCTCACGGCAGTAATCCTCAGACTCCCAAGCCTTCAAAGTGGCCAAGGTCTGAGAGGCAAAAGCCTCATGAATTTCATAGAAATCGAAATCCTGCAGAGACAAGCCATTACGCTCCAGCATGCGCTTAACAGCAATAGTTGGAGACATCAGCAGGCCGTCCGGTGTGCAACCATTCTTGCCATGAATGAAGTCCACAGAAGCGACCTCAGAATCAACCAAGTAAGCACGAACCGGAATGTTGTGCTCCTCAGCCCACTCTTCGGATGCGGCCAAAACTACGGAGGCTCCATCGGTCAGAGGAGTGGAGTTACCGGCAGTCATGGTTGCGGTAGTGCCATGAGCCTCCGCATCACGCTTGCCGAATACTGGCTTAAGTTTGGCGAGCTTCTCTACGGTCGAATCTGGACGCAGGTTGGTATCACGCTGAACACCCAAGTATGGAGTGAGAAGATCCTCAAAGAAGCCATCCTCATAAGCTTTGGCCAGCTTCTGATGGGATTCGGCGGCCAGCTGATCCTGATCTTCCCGGGAAATGCCCATTTCGCGAGCTGTGATTGCGGCGTGCTCACCCATGGATAGACCAGTGCGGGGCTCACCGTTAGAAGGCTGTTCTGGCGCAATCTGGGATGGGCGAATAGAACCCAGCAACTTCAATCGTTGCTGCGTGGTCTTAGCGTTGGTGACCTTGATCAGGGTCTTACGCAGTTCATCGTTGACAGCCAGAGGAGCATCGGAGGTGGTATCCACACCGCCGGCAATGCCAGCTTCGATGCGACCCAAAGCAATGGCGTCAGCCACCTGAACAAGGGCAGCTAGGCCTGTGCCACAAGCCATCTGCAAGTCGAATGCAGGGGTGGTGGAAGAAAGAGCAGAACCCAGGACGACTTCACGAGTGAGGTTGAAATCGCGGGAATGCTTCAGCACAGCACCAGCAGCCACCAGGCCCAGCTCCTCGCCCTGCAGACCGTAGCGAGCTACGAGGCCATCCAGCGCAGCAGTCAGCATGTCCTGGTTAGAAGCATCCGCATACTCCTTGTTGGAGCGGGCGAAAGGAATACGGTTGCCGCCCAGGATGGCGACCTTGCGAGGGGATCCGTTAGTCATAGTCAGATTCTCTCCATGGAAGTAGTGGTTGTTAGCGGTGTATGCGCACACGGGCACTCCCGGTGACTGTACACGAACAAAAGTGTGCGCCAAGTTTCTTCGATGTCACACCTTGAGCTCGATCACACCGTAGGGTTATATACAAGAACATACATTGTCTTGGCGATGTGCGTTAATGAAAGACGGGAAATAGTGACGGAGTTCTCCACTCCAAGACACCTTCTCGCCCCTTCGCTATCGTGGAGAGCTAGACAACACATATCGCAGCAAAATACGTCAAGGAGTTTTTACGTGTCTGCACCAAAGAAGGACGCATTCCTGCAGTTCTTGGATTCCCCGGCCGGTAAGTTCATCGCACCTAAGATCGGTATTCCACAGCAGGAGCCTCTACGCCGTTACAAGAAGGGCGAGCCTGCCCTCGACGGCACCGTCCTGCTAGGTGGCCGTGGTCGCATCGCCGATGGTCTCAAGAGCCTTCTCTCTGGCGACTACCAGGTCACCGACACTGCCGGAGAAGGTAAGCACGCAGCATTCGTTTTCGATGCGACCGGTATCAAGCGTCCCGAAGACCTCCAGGAAATTTTCGACTTTTTCCACCCAATCATGCGCCAGATCAAACCATCCGGCCGCATCGTCGTCATCGGCACCACCCCGGAGCTGTGCGACGACGCCGATGAACGCATCGTCCAGCGTGGCCTCGAAGGCTTCACTCGCTCCGTGGCCAAGGAGCTGCTGCGTGGCGCTACCGCTCAGTTGGTCTACGTTGCCCCAGAAGTATCCTCCGATGATCTCTCCGGCGTGGAATCTACCATCCGATTCCTCCTCTCTGGAAAGTCCGCTTTTGTCGACGCACAGGTTATTCGCGTAGGCGCTGAGGGAGCTGAGCTTCCCTCGAACTGGGATCTGCCCACCGAAGGAAAGATCGCCGTCGTAACCGGTGCGGCTCGCGGTATCGGCGCTACCATCGCCGAAGTTCTAGCTCGCGACGGCGCCAAGGTCATTTGCGTAGACGTCCCTCAAGCAGGTGAAGGTCTGACCGAAACCGCCAATAAGGTCAAGGGAACCGCCCTCCCATTGGATGTCACCGCAGCTGATGCTGCAGACAAGATCAAGGAACACGCCGAGCAACGTCACGGTGGACCAGTGGACATCATCGTTCACAACGCTGGTATTACCCGCGATAAGCTGCTCGCCAACATGGATGAAGGCCGCTGGAACGCAGTCATGTCCGTCAACCTCATCGCCCCAGTACGCATCACCGAGGGCCTGCTCGCTAATGGTGGTTTGGCAGAAAACGGTCGCGTCATCGGCGTTTCCTCTATCGCTGGTATCGCCGGTAACCGAGGTCAGACCAACTACGGCCTGACCAAGGCCGCAATCATCGGTTTCGTCGATTCTCTCTCTGCCAAGCTGGCAGAGAAGAACATCACCATCAATGCTGTTGCGCCGGGCTTCATTGAAACTGCCATGACAGCAGCCATCCCATTCGGAACCCGCCAGGCTGGTCGTCTGATGAGCTCCCTGCACCAGGGTGGTCAGACCGTGGACGTTGCAGAAGCAATCGCTTACTTCGCAGCTCCAGCCTCCAGCTCCGTCACCGGCAACACTATCCGTGTCTGTGGCCAGGGTCTGTTGGGCGCTTAATTCCCCAGCGTTCCCAACGCCAGCTATCTAAGCTAGGTGTTGGGAATTGCTCGCATTAATGACGTGCATAACTAGAGTCTGCTGGCGTCGAAAAAGGAAAAGGAAACACAGCACACAATGACTACCGTGACCTACAAGGAACTCGATTCCATCCCAGTGCTGATGGACGAATACCGCAACGCGGTCAAGGACATCATTCCGGGCGTGGGTACCAAGCGCAGCGCCAAGGAGAACCCCACCACCGCGTACAAAGTCAAAGGCGTGAAAATCGATGTTCGTCACCTCGCTGCCTACAACAGCGCGACGGGACTGCGCCTCCGCAACGAACTGCCACTGACCTATCCCTACGTGTTGTCTTTCCCTCTCGTTATGAAGGTGATGACCTCAAAAGACTTCCCTTTGACTGCGGTGGGACTGGTTCATCTCAACAACACCATCGAGCAAACTCGTCCCCTAACAGTCGACGATGTGCTGGACATCTCCGTGCATGCGGAGAACCTGCGTCCTCACACCAAGGGCGTACTCATCGATTTCATCACCACGGTTTCCGTCGCTGGTGAGGACATTTGGACACAAACCTCTGCATTCCTCGCGAAGGGCGCTAAACTTTCAAGCTCCTCCCCTTACAAGAACGTCGAGCCGACGGATGCGCGCCTTCTCGATAAAGCGGAGAAACCAGAAGTATCACCGACTGCCAGCTACCGCGTGACCCCGGAAGACATCAAGATTTATGCTGAGGCTTCCGGCGATAAGAACCCTATCCACGTTTCCAACCTCGGCGCCAAGGCCTTTGGATTCCCCGCCACCATTGCACACGGCATGTGGTCTGCAGCCACCATGTTGCGTGGTCTGGAGGGACAGATTCCACCAGCGGCTCGCTTCCAGGTGGATTTTGCTAAACCAGTGGTCCTCCCAGCTTCCATTGCCTACTTCGCTAAGAAGGACAACACCAGCTGGGATCTACAGCTGCGCAAAGCATCAAAATTGGATACGCTGCATGCTACCGGACGCATAGACGCTCTCTAGGCCTCCTGCACATCACCGTCCTCGTCCCTCTCAGGCTACGCTGAGAGGGACTATTGTTGTTCACCCATGAGAAAGACAGCGAAAAGAAACCCAAAAAGCCTTCTCAACGGAGACTGAACCGGGGAACCTAATCCAAGAGCTGACGGTGTGCTAGATCACGATACAGCGTGCTGATCTGCAGCAATTCTTCATGTGTACCTACGGCAACCACTCTGCCAGCTTCCATAACAATAATCTGATCCGCGTCAATCACGGTGGACAACCTGTGGGCGACTACCACGAGTGTCCGTCCACGGGCAGAATCTGCAATTGCATCCAAAATAAGCTGCTCATTGCGAGAATCCACCGCGGACGTTGGTTCGTCTAATAGCAAAATCGGGGCATCCATCAAAAGCATGCGAGCCAATGCTAAGCGCTGGCGCTGACCACCCGAGAGGCTCATGCCACGGTCACCAATAAGCGTGTCTAGACCTTCTGCCTGCTGAAAGTGCTGATCCAATCCCACCTGTCGCACACAGTCCCAGCATTCGCCGTCTGTAGCATCGTACCTCGCCAGCAGCAAGTTGTCACGCACTGTTCCCGCCAGCACCGCTGCTTCTTGTTCAACGTAACCGATAGAACGACGTACCGACTCCCGTGTGAGGCCAGACATGTTCTGCTCTCCTAGGTAGATCGTGCCAGAGTCAGGATCGTAGAACCGCTGCATTAAAGCAAGCGTGGTGGATTTTCCAGATCCCGATGGACCAACAAAAGCTGTGACTTTACCGGCCGGTATCTGAAAACTCACATCATGCAGCACCTCAGTACGAACCACGGATTCCACCGACTCCCCTTCCATTTCTTTCGCAGATGGATAGGAGAAGGAGATGGCGTCGAAGGAAAGGGACGAGGCCAATTGCGCCTCGTCACCGGCGGTGGATTCCTCGGGGGTATCTAGTACTTCCTGTATCCGCTCGATAGCCCCCATCGCCGAACGGATCGTTGTCACCGCTCCGAAAATCTGCCCGAGAGGCATAGCGAGCATGAACAAGTAGAGAGCAAAGGCGACAAGATCACCCACGGCGATTGTTCCAGTGGAAACACGCGCGCCTCCTACTCCCAACACAATGAGAAAACTGGCCTGCAACGCCAAACCGCTCACGGGATAGAGAAAAGCCTCAATTTTCGCTGTTTGCTTACCCTTACCGAATGCGCGTTCTGCCTCCGCCACCAGATCATCTTCCACCTGTTGTTGGGCATTGGCAGCCCGAATAGTTCGAATAGCAACAAGAGCGCGATCCATGCCAGCGCCCAACAGCCCGACAGATTTCTGCAACTGTTTGGTGTATCGCTGGATCTTTTTCGATGCGATCACCACAATCACCACAGTTCCTGCCACCAACACCAGCACCATACTGAGCAAGAAGACATCAATCAGTGCCATCAAAATGATGGATCCCAGCATGGTGACCACACCAGCAATAGCGTCGACAAGGCCTCCGGTAAACGCAGAGCGAATCAAGGTGGTATCAGAGCCCAATCGCGTGACGAGATCACCAGTACGCATGCTGTCATAACGTGCCATCGGCAATCTCAGCATGCGAGCTATAAGGCGTCCTCGAGTCTGAAAAACTGCTGCCTCGGCAGTGCGGTTGAGAACGAAAATCTGGCAGGCAGATGCCACCGCTGTTACCAACATGATCGCGAACAAGACGAGAACCAGGTCCGTTACTGAGCCATGGCCAACCTCACCGATAATCCTGTTCATGACCTCTGGCTGTAGCAACGCACCCACGGAGTTAACCAACGCAAACACAATCCCCAAGACAAGCGCGCCTCTGTGGAAAGCCAGCATGCCCAACAGAGTGCGAAAAGCCCCGGACGTTCTGGTCATCGAGCTAGGATCTGTCATCAATGTCATCTCGCGTACACTACTCTTCCCGCAGCAATCGTCATATTCACCGACGTATCACGTACCGCACTGGCATGAGCGAACAATGATTCTTCCGAAGGATACGTCCCAGACATCCCATTGCCTCCCCACTCGTCGGTGACAAAAGGATCCGTATCCACGATGATAAAGTCCGCATTTTTCCCAGCCGCCAATACACCCGTATCCTGTTCGATCCCTGCCGCGTAGGCTGCGCCGACGGTGTGGGCACGCACGGCGTCATAAGCAGAAATTCGGCGATCGGGTTGGAAACTCGTCGAAGGATCACCGTCAATGCTCGCACGGGTCATTGCGGCGTAGATTGCCGCAAAAGGATTGGTCGGTTCTACGGGGGCATCAGAGCCAAAGGCTATAGTGACACCTTTCTCACTCAAATCTTTCCAGGGATAGGCAACCAGTCCAGGATTGTGTTCAACCAGCGGAAGTAATGGTATGTCCGAAATGCAATGGCGGGGTTGCATCGAAGCGATGACTCCGAGTTTCGCAGCAAGGCGTACATCTGCCAACTGCATGAATTGAGCATGTTCGAGGCGTGGGCGGAGGGGAACACCGGTTCGCTGCATTGCTTTCAACCGTTGAGGCTCAGTGCGCAAAAACGTGTGAAGGACATTGTGATTGGCTTGATCTCCAATGGCATGTATGGCTACCGAAATACCACGCTGATAAGCCTGACATACCTGATCCGCTAACGTATCTCGACTAGAGACCTGCAGTCCGTAGTTCAGGGAGCCATCACGGGCTGGTTGTGGGAAAGGGTGGGACATATGACACGTTTGAGACCCCAGTGCACCGTCGGAAAACAACTTGAGCCCGCCCTGAACAAAGCGGCTTCCTTCCCGGTTACCCGTCTTCCAACCGCTCATGACAGCGTCCTCCCACTCTTCCACCCGCAGATACTTCACAACGTGCAAGAGGAGCTCGCCGGAAGCGTTTAAGCCGCGCCATGCCTCGCGGGAATTACCCCCATCGAAATCATGAACACCAATGATTCCTTCAGCCAGCCAAGCCTGTTGTGCTTGGCGCAATTGCTCGATGCGCGCGGCAAGTGGCACAACGGGAAATCTACGCGCAGCCCGCATCGCAGCCTCTTCCTTGAGGACTCCAGTGATGGCGGCGCGTTCGTCACGCACGATGCACCCGCCGGGTGGATCCGGGGTGGCGTCATCTATACCCACGTAGTCCAGAGCCGCAGCATTGAGCCACAAAGTGTGAAAATCGACGGACCACACAGCGACAGGACGGTCCGGCAGTAATTCATCAAGCAATGCTCGGTGAGGTTCCACCACATCGTTCCACGCGTTCGCGTCCCATCGTCCCCCAGTAACCCACTGTCCGACGGGCAGTCTGCGGGCATGTTCGACTATGCGATGTGCAGCCTCCCTCATGCTGCGACAATCCCTAAGATCTACTTCACAGCGCGAAGCCGCCGTGGCCATGGCATGGATATGAGCATCGACAAAACCCGGTAGGATCACACCACCGCCACAGTCAATCTCTTCGACTCGAGAATTATCCCTCAACCGCGAGCGGACAAAATCACGAGTTTCAGCCACGCTGCCTACAAAGGAAATCTTGTCCCCTTCAACAACGAGTGCTTCCGCTAAGGTTTCCCCCGTATACTGACCGGTTCGCATTTGTGAGGATGAATGACTCATGGTGTAGACACGAGCGTTCGCGAAGATTTTCATGCCATCCATGAGTAGCACAGTGCCGCGACAAAGTTGAACGCCCGTTCCCACGTCAAGGATACGGGCGTTCTTTTTCTCTCATCGACCGGCTTTAGCCAGCGCTTTCACGCCGCCGGGGCTGGTCGAGTATGACCGTCAACGAATGGCGGCGGGTTATTCAGCGCTACCTGCCAGCTTTTCACGCAGTGCAGCGAGCTGCTCATCGGAGGCCAGCGTTCCTGCGTCGGAGGACGCGGACTCAGATTGAGCGGAGGAAGAGCTGTTGGACTCAGAGGAGTAGCCTCCCTCACCGTTTGCTGCGGCTTCGGCTGCAGCTGCACGGTTACGCTCGATCTGAGCGGTGTGCAGACGGTGACGACGCTCCGCCTCGGCGTAACGGTTCTCCCACTCCGTGCGCTGCTCCTCGTAGCCTTCGAGCCACTCGTTGGTTTCGGCATCGAAGCCCTCAGGGAAAATGTAGTTACCCTGCTCGTCGTAGGAATCAGCCATGCCGTACTTGGATGGGTCGAACTCCTCAGTGTAGTCCTCGTCAGCCTGCTTGAGGGACAGGGAAATGCGACGACGCTCCAAGTCGATGTCGATGACCTTGACCATGGCATCTTGACCAACTGCAACAACCTGATCTGGTACCTCGACGTGGCGTTCTGCCAACTCGGAGATGTGTACCAGACCCTCGATGCCCTCGTCCACGCGAACGAACGCACCAAATGGAACCAACTTGGTGACCTTGCCCGGAACAATCTGGCCGATTGCGTGGGTGCGAGCGAAGACACGCCATGGGTCTTCCTGCGTTGCCTTCAAGGACAGAGACACGCGCTCGCGATCCAGATCAACATCCAGAACCTCAACGGTGACTTCATCGCCGACGGTGACCACCTCGGATGGGTGATCAATGTGCTTCCACGACAGCTCCGAGACGTGAACCAGACCGTCTACGCCACCCAAGTCGACGAATGCACCAAAGTTGACGATGGAAGACACCACTCCCTTGCGAACCTGGCCCTTCTGCAGCTGGTGCAAGAACTCGGAACGAACCTCAGACTGAGTCTGCTCCAGCCATGCACGGCGAGATAGCACAACGTTGTTGCGGTGCTTGTCCAGCTCGATAATCTTGGCCTCGATCTCCTGCCCGATGTATGGCTGCAGATCACGCACACGACGCATCTCAACAAGAGAAGCTGGCAGGAAGCCACGGAGGCCGATATCGAGGATCAGGCCACCCTTGACAACCTCAATAACGGTGCCGGTAACTGGCTCATCCTTCTCCTTGAGCTCTTCGATGGCACCCCAAGCGCGCTCGTACTGTGCACGCTTCTTGGAGAGGATGAGGCGACCTTCCTTGTCCTCTTTGGTGAGAACCAAAGCATCGATCTCGTCGCCGACCTCAACGACCTCGCTCGGGTCTACGTCGTGCTTGATGGACAGCTCACGGGAAGGGATGACACCCTCGGTCTTGTATCCGATGTCCAGAAGGACCTCGTCGTGATCGACCTTGACGACGGTGCCTTCGACAATGTCACCATCGTTGAAGTACTTGATGGTGGCATCGACAGCAGCGAGGAAATCCTCAGCGGAGCCGATGTCGTTGATGGCTACCTGAGGGACGTTGTTGGTGGACATGTAGTAGTAGTCTCCGAAACGGATTGAAATAGAATTGGACAGTTACCAGAGCGTGCCTTACGAAGCTCGCTCTCACCCGCCCTTTCTCGGCCGAAACGGCACCGCAGAACACGTGAGAACGCCTCCTAGGGACAGTAATCCCCAGGCACACAACACTGTAGACCGTACACGAGGCCTGTGGCCTGCGCAAACATGCCGCCATCCATGTCCCAACTTTTTTCTACGCATCGTTTAGTCTGGATTAATGACCATCATCCTGAACATTGTCCGCGGAGCCTTGATCGGTATGGCGGAACTCGTCCCCGGCGTCTCCGGCGGCACCATTGCCCTCGTCACCGGTGTGTACGAACGTGTGCTTTATGCCGCCAACCGGTTTCTCGATTCGCTAAAGCTCCTCGTAAAAGGCCCGTCGGAGAAACGGTCCGAGGCTGTAGACCGTGTGAGGTCCTTGGACTGGCTTCTACTTGGACCACTCCTCGCCGGAATGTTTCTGTGCGTGGTGACAATGGCCGGGGTCATGGAAAGCTTTGTCAGTAATCAGCCGGAAGTCTCGCGCGCCCTGTTCATGGGCATGGTGTTGGTATCCATTTCCGTTCCTCTTTTGATGATCGATTGGACAGATGGCCGCAAGAAAATTGCCAAAGGTACTACGGCTTTCGTCCTTGCCGCATGCGCCACATTCTTCCTGACAGGATTAACCAGCGCTCCAAAAGAAGATCCGAATATGGTGATGGTATTTTGTACCGCGGCGATTGCGATTTGCGCCTTGGTTCTGCCTGGAGTCTCCGGATCTTTTTTTCTTCTTTCCGTAGGTCTGTACTCTGCCACGATGTCCGCCGTGGACAACCGCGACATAGGCTACCTTGCCGTGTTCGCCTTGGGCGCAGCCACGGGCCTCATTCTTTTCGTCCGCATTCTAGAAAAACTGCTGATTCACACCCGTACCATGACATTGCTTGTCATGGCTGGCCTCATGTTCGGCTCTCTTCGCGCACTCTGGCCATGGCAGGATAATGACGCCACCCTTCTCCCCCCGAGCAACCATGTGGGACTCTGCGTTGTGATGTTCTGTGCGGGTGCCGCTCTCGTCACCGCAATGGTTCTAGCCGAGCGCCACTTCGCTACTAAACCCGCCGGCACCTCCGGCTCCAGCCGCTAGCAGCGGGAGCACTAGTGAGCCGCTAAATCCCAGTTCTCACCGTGCCCCGCCGAAACATCCAACGGAACCTGTAAGGCAACCGCAGAGTCCATCTCGCGGGCGACAAGCGTGCTCACTTTCTCTAACTCCCCCGGAGCCACCTCAACGACCAGTTCATCATGCACCTGCAGAAGAACCCGCGAATTCAAACGTTCCGCCTTTATCGCCGCATCAACGCGGAGCATGGCTAACTTGATAATGTCCGCCGCAGTTCCTTGAATGGGAGCATTCAACGCCGCGCGCTCTGCGTTCTCCCGCGCTGCACGGTTGGAGGACTTAAGTTCTGGCAAGTACCTGCGTCGCCCAAAGAGAGTTGACGTGTAGCCATCTTCTCGAGCCACATCGACTACATTGTCCAGATAACGCTTCACACCACCGAAACGCTCAAAATAGTTCTCCATGATCTTCTTCGCTTCACCAGCGGGAATATTAAGCTGCTGAGACAGGCCAAACGCCGACAAGCCGTACACCAGGCCATAGGACAAAGCCTTCACCTTACGACGCCGCTCAGGAGTAACCTCGTCGACCGGAACGTCGAAGACCTTCGACCCCACATAATTGTGCAAATCTTCCCCCGATGCATAGGCTTCAATAAGCCCAGCATCCTCCGAAAGATGAGCCATAACGCGCATCTCGATCTGCGAATAATCCGCAGTGAATAATGTCTCACATCCCTCACCCACTACGAAAGCAGAGCGGATACGACGGCCAGCATCAGTGCGAACAGGAATGTTCTGCAAATTAGGATCCGAGGAGCTCAAGCGCCCCGTAGCCGCACCCTTCTGGTTAAAGGTCGTATGAATACGACCATCGTCTTGTACAGCACTAATCAGACCATCCACCGTGGACTTCATCTTCTGATACTCACGATGTGCCATCAGATGAATCAAGAATGGATGAGAAGTCTGTGCAGCCAATTTTTCCAGCTCGCCAGCCGCGGTAGAATACCCCGTCTTAGTCTTCTTAGTCTTCGGTAAACCTAGGTCCTCAAAAAGTACTTTCTGCAGCTGCTTTGGACTGGACAAATTAAGATCCGGGTTCTGGGCAATCTCGCGCGCAGCTGCGATCTCATTGTCTAGCTTCTCACCATATTCAGAACTCAAGTCCTCCAGAAGCTCTGAATTCACTGCAATTCCAGTGTCCTCCATACGCGCCAGGATCAAACAAAGCGGAACCTCCAGATCAAAGTACAATTCGGTAGCTCCTGCGCTCTCCAGCTCAGGGTTCAGAACCCGAACCAACTCGGCAACTGCCTGCGCTCGTCCTAGTGGCGTCGCCTGAGACGAAAGCTCACGTCCCGCGTGACGTTGAAGCACATCGCTCAACCCGTAGGTACGAACGTCAGGGCGCAGGAGATACGCGGCAAGAGACGTGTCATGCTCCACTCCAGCAAGCTCCCATCCCTGAGCCCTCAGCAGGTGATAACTAGCTTTCGCATCATGGAACCACTTTTTCTGTTCTGGATCGGACAACCAGGCAGACAATGCCGCCTCATCCTTCGGGTCAACGTCCGCCATGTCAACGACGACACCGACGTTTTCCTTATCCAGAATGGCCAGCTGCTCACCGACTACGTCAACAGCCACACCATCTGCACGCTTCTTTAACCAACTAGCCAACTTGCCTGGCTTGAGATTCTCCTCGGTAATCGGAACCTGAGCCGTATCCTCAAATTCCACGCCGAGGGTGCGGAACGCACGATTACGTAAAGTAGCCCCGAACTGTAGCTCCTCGAAGACCTGCAGCGCGTCGTTAGCGTCCACCTGAGTCGGTTTCAGGTCGTCAAGATTCTCCACCACATCCAGATCACGGACCATCTCCGTGATATCTCGGGCTAGTTTCACGCTAGCGATATTCGCGCGCAGGTTTTCTCCCACCTTGCCTTTAATGTCATCCATTGCGTCGATGACTCCCTGCAAGCTGCCATATTGAGTGATCCACTTCTGAGCAGTCTTAGGGCCTACGCCTGGCACGCCCGGCATGTTATCGGAGGTATCGCCACGGAGCGCGGCAAGATCCGGATACTGCGTGGGTGTCACCCCATACTTCTTCTCCACCGCCTCCGGCGTAAAACGGTGCAGTTCGGAGACCCCTTTGAGCGTGTAGAGAACCGTCACATTCTCGTCGACCAATTGCAAGGAATCGCGATCACCGGTGCAGATTAATGCATGCATCCCCTCCTTTTCTCCCCGCGTGGCCAAAGTGGCAATGATGTCATCCGCTTCATAAGACGGTTTGTCTAGCGTCACAATTCCTAGTGCCTCGAGCGCCTTGCGGATCAGACCAATCTGCCCCTTGAACTCCTCAGGAGTTGATGGACGCTGAGCCTTATAGGCGGGGAAGGACTCCTCACGAAAAGTCGGTCCCGACAAATCAAAAGCCGCAGCTACATGGGTAGGCCGTTCTTTTTCCATTAGCCCCAAGAACATGCCGAGGAAGCCGTAGACAGCATTCGTGTGCTGACCTCCCGTGGTGGAAAAATTTTGCGCCGGCAACGCGTAGAAAGCCCGGAAGGCCAGAGAATGCCCATCAAGTAATAGGAGCTTCGGGCGCGAGTCCGTACTTACGGCGCTGGTGGAGGCTTCGGATGTCATGCCCACCGAGTCTAGTAGATGAAGCTCCACGGACGTACCGAGGATACCGCAGGGTTCGCTCACCGGGGATACCGCAGGGTTCGCTCAATGCGATTAGTGCATCGTCCATTAATTGTGGAGCTACCGTGCCCCTCCACCATAGTCGTGAAAGCAAAACAAAACTTCATTCAACCTCTTCCCGGCGTTCACTTTCCGTTTACCTAAAAAACGTATTTTTCATTCGTTGTTCATTCTTTTGTTCACACACCGAGAAGCCCTGACGTTTCATATCTCGGCTCATTTTTCTGAGGAAATCGCTTGTCTATACACACCGGCTCCCAACCGGACTTTCTCCCACCAAAAACCACAAACAGCGACTGGATCTGGCACGTAGGCTTCGGGGCTCTGACCGCAGTCACGCTCATCGCCTTCATGTTCTGGGGGAACAACTACGTCTCTGAAGGCACCAACCCCCTTGTATGGATCGCCGCCATCCTTTTTGCCATGTTCATGGCCTTCAATATCGGCGGTAATGATGTGGCCAACTCCTTCGGCACCTCCGTAGGGGCAAAGACACTCACAATGAAACAGGCCTTAGTGATCGCTGCGATCTTCGAGGTCTCCGGCGCGGTCCTCGCCGGTGGCGAAGTAACGGACACCGTCCGTTCGGGCATCGTCGATCTCAGTGCAATGCAGGGCGTGGATCCGATGGAATTCGCGTACATCATGATGTCCTCCCTACTTGGAGCTGCGATTTGGCTCTTCATCGCTACTCGTATGGGCTGGCCCGTATCCACCACCCACTCCATCGTGGGCGGCATTGTGGGCGCCGCGCTGACCGTGGGGTTCCTCACAGGCACCGGCGGCTTGGAAATGGTTCAGTGGAGCGGTATCGGCACCATTGCTATCTCCTGGGCCTTATCTCCCCTCTTAGGTGGGCTTACTTCTTACCTGTTGTTCCGTTGGATCACTCAATCCATTTTGATCTACAACGAGCAAGCAGATGAAAAACTGCGCAACATCAAAAAACGACGCACACAACTCAGCAACGAGCACAAGACCAAAGTCGCTCGGATGACTGAACTACAGCAGATTTCTTACACCAACGCCATGGCGCGCGATGCAGCTCTTTTCACCGACGATGACTACGATCCGGAGCTGTTGGAATCCGACTATTACCGCGAGCTCCACAAGATCAACAAGGAGGCCTCGGAAGTTCAGGCTCATCGCGCCTTGGAGCACTGGGTTCCCCTGCTTGCTGCACTTGGCGCCATCATCATTTGTGCCATGATGCTGTTTAAAGGCTTGAAGAAAACTGGTGTGGATTTCTCAAGCTTGCAAAACATCATGATCATGGGCATGGTCGGAGCATTGGTATGGATGGCCGTGTTCATTTTCGCCCGCACCCTCAAACGCCAAACGCTCAACCGATCCACCTTCGTCTTATTCTCCTGGATGCAGGTTTTCACTGCATCAGCTTTTGCGTTTTCGCATGGTGCTAATGACATTGCAAATGCGTTGGGGCCTTTCGTCGCGGTGATTGACGTTCTCAAAACTGGTGAAGTTCACGATGAAGTTGCCGTCCCTATGGCTGTTCTCATCGCCATGGGTATTGCTTTGGTATCGGGTTTGTGGTTTGTGGGACGTAACGTGATCCAAACTGTCGGTTCCGGTCTCACTAAAATTCATCCCTCCTCCGGATTCGCCGCCGAGCTGGCTGCCGCAGGTGTGGTCATGATGGCTTCAGTGATGGGTCTTCCGGTCTCATCCACCCATATTCTTATTGGTGCTGTGCTAGGCGTAGGCCTTGTCAACCGAGCTGCCAATTGGGGACTGATGAAGCCAATCGCGCTTGCGTGGATTATCACACTGCCAGCTTCTGCTGCCATCGCTGCCGTTGCTGTATCTATACTTCGTCTGGTTTTCTAGGTTCCCCCAAAAAGTAAAACACCTCCTTAGCCGCTAGGGAGGTGTTTTACACTGTGCCCCTGGTGAGACTCGAACTCACACTGGACGGGTTTTGAATCCGTTGCCTCTGCCAATTGGGCTACAGGGGCGTGCTCAATGCAGATTACACACTAGCAGCCATAAATAAAAACCAATAACCAGCCCCGCGCTTTCTGGACGTTCAGCGGGAAACTACCCCTTTGCTGAAGTATCACCTAACGGCGGAGGAACTGTTATACCTTCACAACCGACTACTTCTGCATGACTGCTGCTGATCAATCTTCTCCCTCTCAGAAATCAACGAGGGACACGTCGCCGGAAACCGAGAAATCCACCCGTCCTCGCCGCTCAGATTCCGCCTGGTTCTCCGCCTTTAGCCGAATTCACTTCATCGCAGGTATTTTCATTGCCCCGTTGATATTTATTGCGGCCTTCAGTGGTTTCTTTTATGCCTTTGCGCCGTCTTTAGAGCAGCTGGTCTACAAGGACGAGATCACCGCTACCTCCGGCACAGCGGCTCATCCTCTGGGAGATCAGATCGCAGCGGCACGCAAGGTCTATCCGGATCTCAGCATCAAAGGTGTTCAGGTCGCAGAAGATACGAAGGTGGGTGACGTACCTCAAACCAACACCCGCGTGCTCTTCAAAGACAGTTCTCTGGAATCGTCCAGCTACACTCATGCTGTTTTTGTCGATCCTGGTGATCTATCCATCAAAGGAGATCTAATCCAGTACGGCAGTTCATCAGCTCTTCCCTTACGCACATGGCTGTCAAATGGTCACCGCCGACTATGGCTTGCCGACCCTGGACGCATTTACTCCGAAACTGCCGCGTCTTGGTTGGGGCCTCTGGCTGTTAGTGGACTAGCCTTGTGGCTGATTAACCGGCGTCGCCGTTCAAATCAAGCTAATACCCGGAAACCCCGTCGAGGTTCTCGCCGTCTCGCCTCCCAACGACACTCCTTCATCGGAGTGATAGCAGTTCCGGGCTTGCTTTTCCTCTGTCTCTCCGGCCTGACGTGGTCTCTGGTCGCCGGCACAAATATTACCAATGTGCGTTCCCAACTTGATTGGATGCCTCCGAAACCCTCCACCTCTCTGTCCGCATCAAGCGACGCCACCCCTTCCCAACCCGCAGACCCCCATGCTGAACACGGGGGACATGGCCCAGACCAAAGTCTGCCCGCACACCGTGGAAACGCGAATGCTACCTCTAGTGACTCCCAGGCTGAAACGGTTCTTGAATCCGCTCGACAGGCCGGTGACCTGACCGGAACACTAGAACTCACTCCTCCTGCCAACAACGACAGCGCCTGGGTCGCCAGCGAAATCCGCCAGCCGTACAAACTGCACAACGATACGGTCTCCGTCAACGGCAACACAGGTGAAATTACAGATCGCATCCCATTTAGTTCCTGGCCGATTGCCGCTCAGGCATCAGCGTGGATCATTCAGCTACATATGGGCATGCTCTTCGGTATCTATACTCAAATCGCGTTGGGATTACTCGCACTTGCCATCCTCGCACTGGTGATCTACGGCTACACCATGTGGTTCAAGCGTGGCCGTGGCTCCCGTGCGGGCTCGCTCCCCGCTCCGATAGTGTGGTCAGAGCTGCCAGTATGGGCGCGGGTAGTCATCCCACTTGTGTTACTCGCCTATTGCATTGTGGCGCCGCTCTTTGCCGTAAGCCTGGTGGTTTTTGCGGTCATCAGCCTCATTTGGCGCCTGAGCACTAGAGAAAGCTAAAAGCCTATCCCTTCGGGGAGGCTGAGTTTTAGAGTTCGATTCCTTCCAGACGCAAAAGCATCCTTTTATTTTCCGCCCCGCCTGCGTAGTTCCCCAATTTCCCCGACGCCGGGAGGACGCGATGACAAGGAACAATGATGCTCACAGGATTCATCCTCACCGCTGTTCCAACGGCTCGATAGGCACGAGGAGACCCTATGTCCCGGGCAATCTCACCATAAGACGTGGTTGCTCCCCACGGGATGTCGCGCAGGCGTTGCCACACTGCCTTGTGCCAATCGCTCCCTCTGAGAGACAACGGCACATCGAAGTGCTTGCGGACTCCGCGGAAATATTCATCGAGTTGAATATCGACGCTGCGTACGAGGGGGTGGGTGGTGGCGTCGATGAGAAGCGAAGGATCAACCTGGGGTGTATGGGGCATTCCGCGAAACCACAAGCCGATCAATGCTTCATCACTGATGCGGAGAAGTACATCGCCGCACGGAGTCTTAACAACGGCGAAATGAGTATTATTCATGGTCTCCGATATACTTTCCGTTCATGAGAATGAGCATTCCGCATCGCAGCATCAAGGCAGTTATTGCCTTGGCTCTGACTACGGTGCTGACTGCCTGCGTAACAAACAAAGAGCTCGGCAATCCCGACGGGTGGGAAGCAATTCTACCCAAGAAGGATCCGCAATTAGCGAAGCTGGTTCCTCAAGACATTGCGCAACGCGGCAGCATCACCGTCGGCGCCAATACCCCCTATGCCCCAGCGGAATTTAAGGATTCCGACGGCACCATCATCGGCTACGAGGTAGACCTCATCAAGGCAGCCGGCGCAGTTCTGGGCTTAGAAGTTAACGTACGCCAGATGGACTTCAACCTGATTCTTCCCGCCATCAGCGCAGGAACACTCGATGCAGGAGCCTCGGCTTTTACAGATACCGAGGAACGGCAGAAAAACTACGACTTCGTGGACTTCTTCAACTTTGGTTCGGCCTGGGCTACTCAACCGGGTAACGAGCACAACGTGGATCCACACAATGCGTGCGGGATGACCGTCGCGGTACAAAAAGGCACATACTCCGATACTGACGAAGTTCAAGGAAAATCCGACGATTGTGTCGCCGCCGGAAAAGAACCAATTAACAAGCTGGTGTACGCCACCGCAGACGCCGCAGCGAACGCCACCATCCTCAAACAAGCTGAAGCCTACAGCTCAGACTCCCCCGTCATCGCATACGCCGTCGAACGTTCCAACGGACGCCTGGTGCAAGCGGGGGAAATCTTCGACAAAGCGCAATTCGGGTGGGCAGTTAACAAAAATGCGCCTCTTGGCCCGGCGCTGGCCGCCGCTCTACAGAAACTGGTTGACGACGGCTCCTACAACAGAATCCTCACACCTTGGGGTCTTGAAGACGGCGCGATCGACAAGGTCACGTTCAATCTCAAACCATTCACGGTTCCCACCGCGAACAACTCCAGCCAACCGCGTACTGCTCAAAGGAAATAGGCATGACCGCACAACAAACAACAACAAGGCGACGCCCTGCCGAAAACAAAGCCATTCCTCTACGACATCCTGGCCGCTGGGTTTTCGCCACCGTGCTCGTTCTCCTCGTCGCCGTGTTCTTCATCGATGCTGCCAAGCGTGATGCGTACCACTGGGATATTTATTTCCAGTACTTACTAGACACCCGTATCGCTATCGCTGCCCTCCACACGCTCGCTCTCACCGTTCTCGCCATGTTGCTTGGAGTGGTTCTGGGATCGATCATCGCCGTACTGCGCATGAGCCCCAACCCGGTTCTACAGGGAGTGGCATGGCTCTACCTCTGGATCTTCCGAGGAACGCCTGTCTACGTGCAATTAGTGTTCTGGGGTCTACTCAGTTCCATCTATCAGATGGTGAACATCGGTGTTGCGGAAATTGATCTAAACGATGTGCTATCCAACATGTTCTTGCTCGCTGTGTTGGGTCTCGGACTCAATGAGGCCGCCTACATGGCCGAGATTGTGCGTGCCGGTATCCAGGCAGTACCCGAAGGACAATCTGAGGCTTCCAAGGCCCTAGGCATGACCTGGTGGCAAAATATGCGCCGCACGGTGCTCCCCCAAGCCATGCGTATCATCATCCCACCAACGGGCAATGAATTGATCTCGATGCTGAAGACCACCTCCCTCGTCATCGCCATCCCCTATGCCGGCGAACTATACGGCCGTTCCACTGACATCTCCAACTCTATTTTTCTCCCCGTTCCACTGCTTCTCGTGGCAGCAACCTGGTACCTGGTTATTACCTCGATGTTGATGATTGCCCAGTACTACCTTGAGCGTTATTACTCCCGCGGTTCGTCCCGGCAGCTCACCACCCGTCAACTGGCTGCCCTCGCGGATGCGGAAGGGCAACCACCACGCAACGTCACCGTCGGAAGCGAACTCACCGACGGTTCTCAGTCCTAGGCAGTTGATCGGAAGACAACACAATGACTACTTCACAAAATATCCCACGCGAAGATGAGGATGATATGAGTGCCACTACTCCAATGATCGCCATTAAGGACGTGTGGAAGAACTATGGTCGCCTCGATGTCCTTAAAGGCATCAACCTGGAGGTGCCAGCCGGAACCGTGACCTGTCTCATCGGCCCTTCCGGATCCGGAAAGTCTACCTTGCTGCGCTGCGTTAACCATCTTGAGCAGGTCAGCTCCGGCCGCATCGAAGTTGATGGTGAACTCATCGGCTACAAGGAAAAAGGTGGCAAGCTCTATGAGATCTCCGAAAAAGAGGCTGCTAGGCAACGCCTCGACATCGGCATGGTGTTTCAGCATTTCAATCTGTTCACGCACCGCACGGTACTTCAAAACATCATTGAGGCACCCATCCAAGTCAAGGGAGAAGCAAAGGACAAGGCGATCGCGTATGCACGCCAACTACTCGACCAGGTTGGTCTAGCGAGCAAGGAAGACGCATACCCCATACAGCTATCGGGTGGCCAGCAACAGCGTGTAGCCATCGCTCGGGCTCTCGCCATGCGACCCAAGCTCATGCTTTTCGACGAGCCTACGTCTGCACTCGATCCAGAACTCGTCGGCGATGTGCTCAACGTCATGCGCAAACTCGCCGAGGACGGGATGACAATGCTCGTGGTCACCCATGAGATGGGTTTTGCACGCGAAGTCGCCGACCACGTAGCTTTCATGGACGCGGGCGTGGTGCTCGAGCACGGCCCTGCCCGCCAGGTCATCACCGACCCGAAAAACGACCGGCTACGGGAATTCCTCTCTAGCGTGATGTAGCCACACGCAGGATTTCACGACTTCACACCTCGTTATGTAGCCGTACGCAGGATTTCACGGCTCCACACCTCGTTCGCGCACTCCGTTCGGGCTGGGCTCACGCTACTGAATCACCACGACGCAGCTAGACCGCAGGGGTGCATAGGCACCGCGGTTGAAACTAAGAATCATCCACCAGCGCCACACCATTAGCGAATGAGCGAGCCTAGGGTTGAACCTGCACGTGCCATGGCACGCGCGGAGCCCCCAGATCATCTTTGACCTGCCGCAGTAGCGGCTCTGCAGGGTCTTTTTCCCGCACCGTCAACAATTTGGCGAAGTACATGGTCAAACCGGATAGTGATCCCATGTCATAACGCTGAACCGTCACTTTGATCTCAGCCCCCTCGGGGGAATCCTCCTGAGCTGAATCAGCATCAGAGCCGATATCCTCCCCATATTGTTCCACCCACGTAGTGACTAACTCAGGGTCAGGGACGAGGCCAGTTGTCAGCTGAAGCTCGGCATCCAGCTGGTCACCCATGGCCGCAATGAGATTACGGAAATCTTCTTCAATGAAGCCCAGCTGACTCGGCGTAGCCAGTAGGCGAAAGTTGATTGTCGGCATGCTCACCAGTTGTACACGAAAGCTCCCCTCCCGGGATAGGTTCGAACACCCCTGGATAACAATCTTTACCCCTGGTTGTTGTACTTCTGCTACGAGAACCCAAATCAGGATAAAATCAGCGCTTGTGATTGGATCTTCTTCGCACCTGCCCGCTCCTGTTCCACCTCTAACCACTCTCCCCGACGGGACGATCAAACAAGTAAATCCGTTTACGGGAACTGAAGTGTGGACTGTGCCTGGGCGTGGAAACCGGCCATTAGCTGAGCACAAGCCGGAAGTCAGAGCAATCGGAGACAGCCGCGACTCTGCCTCTGCCTTCGGTAATGACCGCAAACTAGAGACCCCACCGGAAAAATCCCGGTTAATCATCGACGAAGATGGCGAAGCTCGGATCCTCCGAGGTGTACTGGCCAGTAAGTTAGACGACACCGACCCCCTCTTCCGACGCGTGGCCAACCTTTTTGAAATCCTTACCTATGACTATTGGGCGTTGAACTACGGCCACACTATGAATCCCGCGGCTGCGCGTCACATGGTCGAATATCTTTCGGAGGCACAAGGCCGCGCACACGTGGAGAAGATTTTGCGGGCGAAATTCCACGCTGCGGGCATGAACCCAGAAGAAATTGACGCGCTCTTCAGCGAGAACAATATCTCCCAGACACTCCATGAGAAATCCGGATCGCTTTTCGCAGGTGGCCACGATGTCATCATCGCCCGTAACCACTATGTTCCCGGAGCGCGCACAACGGATCAGCTAGCGGGATCGGGAACTTTGAGTTGGCAAGACCACCGCCACTTTATTGCGTTCACGGTAGACAGTATGGATCAGCTCTACCGTTCCAACCGTTACGCCCGCTACGTGGCGGTTTTTCAAAACTGGTTAGAACCTGCTGGGGCAAGTTTTGAGCACCTCCACAAGCAATTGGTCGCCATCGACGAGCACGGCCTACAAAACGAGGCCGAGATCGCTCAAGTGCGTCGGAACCCCAACATGTACAACGAATGGGCCGTAGACTATGCCTCTCGCCATAACCTCGTCTTCGCAGAAAACGAGCATGCCATTGCCTTTGCTGGCTTCGGTCACCGCTGGCCTACCCTGGAAATTTTCTCCAAGTCTGCCACCACGGAACCGTGGTTGATGAGCGATGAAGAGCGCAACGCCATGTCAGATCTCGTGCACGCCTGTCACGTCGCCGCAGGTCCACACATATCCTGCAACGAAGAATGGCTCCACCGCCCATTGGACGTCGACGTCCCTATGCCGTGGCGCATAGTCATCAAGTGGCGCGTATCTACCCTGGCTGGATTTGAAGGTGGGACGAAGATCTACATCAACACCATCTCGCCGCAAAATCTCCAGCAGCGTGTCCTGAAGCAGCTCACTAAGGCCCGTGACGAGGGTAAGTTAGCACCGCATATCAAACTCGGCGATGAGTGCGAGTTCAAACCCAATAGTCTCAAGTACAATCCCGCCATTCGTTAGGGCTCTTCGGATCTCACGGCGTACCTCGCGCACGTTATCGCAACCGTCCTTCGACCTCATCATCGTGTCACCCCGCCTTTCCGCAGTATCGCCCGTCTTTCTACAATGAGGAGCCATGACTACCTCTTCCTCTACTTCAGGATCCGCGGCTGGCATTGCTGGCGTCGAACCATACACTGACCACACCCCACCCCGCAGTGAAGCTCAAGCAAACGCCATCGCCGAATTCGTCAAGAACCATGGCGTGGATCTGGATTGGGTTGATCCTTTCTATAAGTGGATGCACGAGAACCCAGAGTTATCCCGAGAAGAGGTGGAGACAGCGGCGCACGTAAAGGAGCGTCTTGACCAGATGGACTGCGAGGTGACTACCGATATCGGTGGTCATGGCATCACAGCAGTGTTCCGTAATGGCGAGGGCCCCACCATCCTCATGCGCGCGGATTTCGATGCACTGCCAGTTCAAGAAACCACAGGCCTGCCCTGGGCCTCCAAGAAAGACGGTGTAATGCACGCCTGTGGTCACGACGCACATACGTCATCCTTAATCGGTCTCTGCGCCATCATGAACGAACGGCGCGACGCATGGCGGGGCACATTCATAGCCCTCTTCCAACCCGCTGAGGAAGTCACCGAAGGTGCCACCGCGATGGTCAACGACGGACTTTCTCAGAAGATCCCCACCCCAGATATATGTCTTGGCCAGCACATCGTGGCCGGTCCAGCTGGTACGGTGTTCAGCGCTCCAGGCCCTGTTCTGGCTGCCTGCGACACCATTACCATTACCCTCACAGGGAAATCAGCCCATGGCTCCGCCCCACATTTATCGTTAGATCCGAGCTATCTCGCTGCAATGATCGTGGTGCGACTACAGGGAATCGTGGGGCGCGAAGTGGCTCCCAGTGAGTTTGCCGTGATCACTGTCGGATCCCTCATCGCCGGTCACACAAATAACACAATCCCTGATACAGCAACACTGGTTCTCAACTGCCGTTTTTACAATACGGAAGTCCGAGATGCCACCTATGCGGCAATCGAACGCGTCGTACGTGGTGAGTGCGAAGCATCGGGCTGCACCGTCCCGCCAGAAATTGTCTATTCTGCTCACGGCGAGCTCACCGACAACAGTCCCGAGGTCTTCCGAAAAGTACGGCCGGTTTTCGACGCCACCTTCGGTGAAGAATCCGCCGATGCAGAACCATGGACCGCTTCTGAGGATTTCAGTGAGATCCCCCGGCGCTTTGGCGTACCTTACTTTTTCTGGACGCTAGGCGTCACTGACCGAGAATTATGGAACTCGGGGGAAGACGTGCCTGGAAATCACTCTGGTAACTTTGCACCAGCACCCGGCATGGTCACTCGTGGCATTGAAGCTGCAACCGCAGCAGTTCTCAGCTACCTCTGGAAATCCTAGGAGGATCCCCGCTCATGTTTCCTGATTCAACGATCGAATTTGTGAAAGGCGCTCTTGCTGCCGTAGCCGGACTGGTAGCCGGTTACGTCGGCTCCTATGGCGCTGCTCTGTTGTTTGCCTACACGGGTTTCACCAAGCTGTGGGTGCCCTTTTGCCTGGTCATGATCCTCGTAGGTATCTGCACCGCCATTTGGATTACTAATCGCCACGGTTTTTCTGAAAACAAACTCAGCGTGGTATTCCTTATTGCCTCGTCTCTCGCTGTGGCATTCATCCTAATTCTGCCGTTATTCTTCAGCACACAGATGTAACGCCCACGGCATCCCATTAAGGACATTCACCGAAGGAGCCTCCGAGCCTAAAGTTCGAGCGCGGAGGCGGCCGAGCCCAAGGTTTTAGCGCTGATGCTCCTGTCCCAATAAATGAACTTGGATCATGTTCGTATTGCCCGACACGCCCGGTGGGGAGCCCGCAACAACAACCATCATGTCATCGTAGTTGTATTCGTCCATGGCCAACAATGCTTTGTCCAGTGACTTCATCATCTTATCGGTGGAAGAGACATCGTCCACCAAGAAAGTTTCCACTCCCCAGGTGAGAGCTAACTGACTGCGCACCGCCTGGGAAGGGGTGAACACTAGCAAAGGCAACCGGGACCTCAACCGTGCCACACGTTTCGCGGTATCGCCCGAAGAGGTGAATGCCACCAGCGATTTCGCATTGAGGCGCTCACCAATTTCCTTGGCCGCATAGCTAATTACGCCTCGGCGTGTACGCGGACGGTGAGTTAGCGGTGGCACATCCCCGTCAATCTCAGCGGCGCTGACGATACGAGCCATGGTTTCCACCGTGGTAATCGGGTGCTTGCCCACAGAGGTTTCACCGGACAGCATCACAGCATCCGCACCGTCAAGGACCGCATTAGCCACGTCAGATGCTTCTGCTCTGGTCGGGCGCGAGTTCTCAATCATCGAGTCGAGCATTTGAGTTGCGACGATCACCGGCTTCGCGTTTTCGCGGGCAATCTGAATAGCTCGCTTCTGAACCAGCGGCACGTCTTCGAGCGGAACTTCTACACCAAGATCGCCACGGGCGACCATCACCGCGTCGAACGCTAAGATAACCGGCTCCAGAGCATCAATCGCTTCCGGTTTTTCAAGCTTGGCTATCACCGGCACGCGACGGCCCACCTCGTCCATAACCTCATGAACAAGCTCAACATCGGCTGGAGAACGCACGAACGACAACGCGATAAAGTCCACACCCAGCTTCAGCGCGAAACGGAGGTCCTCACGGTCCTTTTCGCTCAGGGCAGGCACAGAAATATTCATTCCGGGCAGTGATACGCCCTTATTGTTGGAAACCGGTCCGCCCTCTGTAACTTCGCAGACAACGTCATTGCCATCTACTTCTTTACAAATCAACGCGACTTTTCCATCGTCCACCAAGAGACGATCACCCGGCCGCGCATCCCGAGCCAAACCCTTGTAAGTGGTGGAAACGCGATCGTGAGTTCCTTGAACATCCTCCACCGTAATGCGGACGGTTTCTCCGGTTGCCCAGAAAGTCGCGCCCTCTATGAAACGGCCAAGGCGGATTTTCGGGCCTTGAAGGTCTGCGAGCACACCAACGGCGCGTCCGGTTTTATCCGTGGCCTCACGGACCCAGTTGTAGTTCTGCTCGTGGTCTCTGTGCTCGCCGTGAGAGAAATTCAGACGAGCGACGTCCATTCCGGCTTCTACCAGCTCTTGGATCTTCTCCTGAGAAGCAACAGCCGGGCCGAGGGTGCAGACAATCTTGGTTCTTCTATTCACCTGATCGAGGATACAACAGCCTCCCCGTTCTCGGCTCGCCGAGGAGGCGGATTCCCCGGGACCGTTAATCCCCGTTGTGCGGTGAATACCCCGTCGCAGCACGCTTTTTCCTCACCATCATGGTCACCAGAATGAAGGTGATGACAGCCAGGACAAAAATCACAGCCGATACCACGCTGTTGATGCGAATAGCTCCGAAGACTTTAGTCGCAGGGTCTACACGAATAGCCTCGATGAAAAAACGACCCAACGTGTAGCCCGCTACATAGAGAATAAAAACGCGACCGTGATCAAGCGAGAATCTCTTGTCAGCCCATACCAGCACTGCTGCGATAAATAAACACCACATCAGTTCGTAGAGAAAGGTGGGTTGTACGGTGGCTAATACTTCACCGGTGGAGCGCCCGCCGTTGGTATCTATAGCTCCCGCTTCATTAACTCGGCGGTAGATTTCCAATGCCCACGGAGAATCAGATGGCCCACCATACAGTTCCTGATTAAACCAGTTACCTAGCCGCCCAATTCCTTGAGCGACGATGATGGCGGGAGCAGCGGCGTCGGCAAACGGAGCCAGGGGGAGTTTCTTCACCCTAAACAATATCCAAACGGCGAGCGTTCCGAGAATAATTGCGCCCCATATACCCAAACCGCCGTTAGTAATTTTCAACGCATCGACGGGGTGCCGCCCCGCACCGAAATAGCGTTCATGATCGGTGATGACGTGATAGAGACGCCCACCAATAATCCCGGCCGGAACGGCAACCAACAGTGCATCGATGACTGTTTCCGGATCCCCTCCGCGCTGGGCGTACCGTGTGCGTGTCCAGAAATAAGCCACCACTACTCCCAGCAGAATGCACAGGGCATATGCTCGAATGGGCAGTGGTCCGAGGTGCCATACCCCCTGCGGAGGCGATGGAATGGCAGCCAGGGTCATCGAAGTCATGATTCTCCTTGGTATAGGAATCCCCGTCCACTCATATTTACCGTCTGTGAGCGAACGGGGTACAGCTACTTATTGAGCGCGCACTCCCCCGGCGAGTTCTCGAGCGAGTTCTTCGAGCGTGCCGGACTCAACGGCCTGGATCAGTACTGAGCCGACGATCACACCATCTGCATAAGCGGCAATCGATGCAGCCTGCTCACCATCACGAACGCCCAGCCCCACGGCTACTGGCAAATCGGTCACCTCACGCACCCGTGCAACTAATTCTTCTGCTGTCGACGACACCTGCTCTTTCGCCCCCGTTATGCCCATGTGCGAAGCGGCGTAGACGAATCCGCCACCCGCCTCCGTGGTTATCTTTAAGCGCTCTGCGGTGGTGGAGGGGGCCACCAGGTACACCGGATCCAGGTCGTTGTCGTAGCATGCCTTCGACCAACGTTCTGCTTCTTCCGGAAGCAAGTCGGGAATGATGCTGCCGAGCCCCCCGGCTTCAGCCAGTTCGTGGGCAAATCTTTCCGGACCGTACTGCAGTACTGGGTTCCAGTAGCTCATAATGACTGCCTTGCCGCCTGCCTCAGAGACAGCACGCACCACGTCAAAAGTGTTCTTAACCCGGAAGCCATTCTCTAAAGCCACGTCCGCGGCATGCTGAATCGTAGGACCGTCCATCATCGGATCGGTGAAGGGAATGCCCACCTCAATGAGATCTGCATACTGAGCTAGGGTGGCGACGTGCTGTTTGGACTCTTCGAGTGTAGGGAAACCTGCAGGCAGATAACCCACGAATGCGCTGCGCCCTTCGGCTTTCGCTGCGTGGAATACCTGCGCGAGGCGGGAACTTGGGGAACGCATTATTTCTCTTCCTCCTTGAGTTTCATCCCAAACCATTGGGCGGCTGTATCCACGTCCTTGTCTCCACGTCCGGAAAGATTAACGATGATGCTCGTTCCAGGCCGTTCCTTCGCGATTTTCACCGCCGCGGCTACGGCGTGGGAGGATTCTATAGCCGGGATGATGCCCTCAGTTTCACACAGCAACTTGAAAGCGTCCATTGCCTCCGCATCGTTGATCGGAAGGTAGTCGGCACGTCCCTCTGAGTGTAGGGCGGTATGTTCTGGTCCGACGCCAGGATAGTCAAGCCCCGCGGAAATAGAATGGGACTCGATGATCTGCCCGTCTTCATCCTGCATGAGATCCGCGTAGGACCCCTGGAAGACACCACGTCGCCCCATGTAAATAGGCGCAGCGTGGCGCCCAGTTTCTATTCCGTCGCCTGCAGCTTCCGCCCCCACAAGACGCACGGATTCATCAGAGATGAAACGGTGGAAGAGACCGATGGCGTTAGATCCTCCGCCAACACACGCCACGACGGCATCCGGCAATGCCCCTGTCTCAGCAATAAATTGTTGCCGAGCCTCCACACCGATGATGCGCTGAAGGTCGCGTACCATCTGGGGGAAAGGATGCGGCCCAGCTGCCGTACCAAAGCAGTAGTACGTGTCATCAGCATGAGACACCCAGAAACGCATGGCTTCGTTAATGGCGTCTTTCAATGTGCGAGAGCCAATAGTCACCACCTCGACAGTGGCGCCCAACAGCCGCATACGGGCAATGTTGAGAGCTTGGCGCACGGCATCCACCTCGCCCATGTACACCCGGCACTCAATGCCCATCAATGCGCAAGCGGTGGCGGTTGCTACACCGTGCTGCCCTGCTCCCGTCTCCGCGATCACACGGGTTTTGCCCATGCGCTTGGCCAAAAGAACTTGGCCTAGCACGTTGTTGATCTTGTGAGATCCCGTGTGATTAAGATCTTCACGTTTGAACCACACATCAGCCCCCACCTGTTCAGAAAAACGAAGAGCGTGATACAGAGGCGACGGACGGCCTGTATACGTCCGATGCAACTCATCGAGCTCTTCTAGGTAAGAGGGATCAGCTTTGGCTTTATTCCATGCGTCGGTAATCTCATCGATCACCGCCATGAGCGCTTCGGGAATATACCGTCCGCCGTATTCCCCCCAGTGTCCATGTTCATCGGGCTCGTGATGGGTGGGGGTAGCCAAGATCTGGCCGACGGTAGGAAGAGCCTCGCCCTTCACGTCGACGTTCTTGGTGTGGTTCATCTCTACGTCGCTACTCACCCGCCCCACTTTACTCGCCATCGGGCCATCAGCGCGCTAGAGGGGTGGAATGCTCGCTAATTCTTTTTGGGACAGGCCGGGTGCTGACCAGCGGTAACGAGCTCCTTACACTTCATACCTGGATCCCCAGCGGTGACTAGACCCTCGCCGATCAAAATCGCATCCGCGCCCGCCCCGGCATAGGCGAGTAAATCATGTTTATCCTGGACTCCCGACTCGGCAATCTTGATAACATCACTGGGCAGCCCCGGAGCAATGCGCGCAAACGTACCTTTATCAACGTCGAGTGTCTTAAGGTTGCGGGCATTCACGCCGATGACCGTGGCACCGGCGGAGACAGCTCGTTCGGCTTCTTCCTCCGTGTGCACCTCGACCAATGCAGTCATCCCCAGAGATTCTGTGCGTTCCAGCAGCGACTCCAAACGTGCCTGGTCTAGAGCCGCCACGATCAGCAGAATAATGTCAGCGCCATGCGCCCGAGCCTCATGAATGTGATACGGGTTGACGCAAAAATCTTTACGCAACAAAGGAATGTTGACCCGGCGCCTCACCTCATCGAAATCCGCGAGAGATCCCTTAAACCGACGCTCCTCGGTTAAACAACTAATCGCGGTAGCTCCGGCCGCTTCATAAGCGGCGGCCAATTCCGCTGGTTCAGGGATATCCGCTAAATCACCTTTCGAAGGGCTAGCGCGCTTCACCTCAGCAATGACAGACACGTTGCTGTTATTAAGCGCAGCATAGGCATCAATGGCAGGAGGAGCATCCAGAGACATAGCCTTGATCTCTGGAAAAGGAATCTTGGCCTCCCGCACGGCCTGATCCTCCAGTACACCCGCGATGATGGAATCCAGCACGGTAGCTGTTGGTGAGGTCATGTGAAGTTCCTGCCTCTCAGGGACGGATCTGCGCAGTAAACGACGTCACTGTTGTTGACGTCTCTAGACTAATGCCCCACTAATCTCCGAAGAAATCGCATCCCTTATTGGCGCGGACGGCACCTCTCCCCTAGGTCCCTCATCTCTCAAGAGTTGTCCTTTTCTAGAGAGCTAGCAATCTCTCAATCATCAAGAGTTCGAACCTAATTCCTAGAAAAGGCACCATCCGATGGAGACGAAGAATCAACGCCGATTCACGGAGTCACTGTCTTCATCAGTGGGATCCACACCTACCTCATCTTCATCAGTGGGGTCCACACCTACCTCATCTTCATCAGTGGGGTCCACACCTGCATCGAGCGCATCCCACAATACACGGCCAGAATCGGGATTCGCGGCGAGATCCTTATGCACAGACTCGCGGCGCGCTTCCGGAGTCTCGTAACGGGACGTCCCCTCCGATTTCTCTCCCGGCCGCATCGCCAAAATGATTCCGCCAATGATCCCCAAGGCGGCGGCTACGATCGCCAAAGCAACGGGAACCATGTGCACCTGAGCCTCCGTCACCTGCGCCCATTCGGCGATAGTTTCTGGCGCATTCTGACGCTGAGTGGCTGCTCCAGATGCCAACAAGTCGTGCACGCGGGAAAGGTCAACGTCGGAAGAAAAGAGAGCCACTGACCGAAAGCTTGCCACCGCCGCAAGAACAGCAATGAGTACTCCCAGGACACGGCGAATTACCGGCTGCATAGCTAATGACAGCACGAGACACGCCAGCATTGCGAGAGCCAGTGGCGTGGTAGCTGGGTCCCAGACCGAACCAATGAGATTGCGCACTGAGTCCCCGGACTTGTCATCAAAAATATGCGCCGTGACATAGGTCATGCGGCTCGTTCCCCATAGTCCGGCAGCAGACATGACAACGAGGAGCAACGCAATCCGTCGATTTCGCTGGGCAACGCGAGAGGATGCAGCAGGTAACGCGTCCTTTGCCCCAGGGGCAGCGTCCTTTGACACCGAAGTTGTCCGTTTGGACGTGGCCATAATCTTTTAGTCCCTTCCCGGAGTGTGCAATGTCTCAGCTGCGGCGACGGCGCGTAGAACAGCAGCCGCTTTGTTTCTGGTTTCCACGTCCTCAGCACGCGGGTCCGAATCAGCAACGATTCCTCCCCCGGCCTGGACATAAACAGTAGCGTCCTTGTACACACCCGTACGTATGGCGATCGACTGGTCCGTATTGCCTGAAAAATCAAAGTAGCCCACGGTACCGCCGTAAATACCGCGGCGAGTCTGCTCGTACTTATCAATGATGCTCAACGCACTCGGCTTAGGTGCTCCAGATAGAGTACCCGCAGGGAAAGTAGCAGCGAAAGCATCAACAGCGGTTTTACCGGCAGCCAACCTACCACTGACCCCTGAAACCAGGTGCATAATCGCACTATAACGCTCTACATGACGAAAATCGTGTACTTCAACCGTGCCCGGCTCCGAAACTCGCCCCAGGTCATTACGACCCAAGTCCACGAGCATCAGATGCTCAGAATTCTCCTTCTCATCATTGACCAACTCTTTCTCAAAAAGAAGATCCTCTTCCAAAGACTCGCCACGAGGCCTGGAGCCGGCAATCGGAAATGTGGTTACTTCCCCATCCTTGACCTGCACTAGCGACTCCGGTGAAGACCCGATGATATGAAAGGCCGTAGCAGTGAAATCATCGTTAGGGATATTGACCAAATACATATACGGGCTCGGATTAGACACCCGTAACATCCGGTAGATATCTAAAGGCTCTACCTCGGTATCAATCTCGAAGCGCTGGGAAAGCACTACCTGGAACGCATCGCCTGCACGAATATGCTCCTTAACCCTCTCAATTTTCTCCAGATGTTCCTCCATTGTGCGCTGGCGACGGTACTGAGGAGTTGGAGTGGAAAAGGTTGCAACACTGCTCCCGCTCGGTTGGGAAAGGCGCTCCACCATGTCGTTGATCCGCGCAACGGCATCGTCGTATGCGCGATCGACTCCTTCCCCGGAGTTATCCCAGTTAACGACCGTAGCGATGAGCCAGATCACACCCTCGTGATGGTCTACCGCCGCCATGCCATCAACCAACAGTTGCACCATGTCGGGCACATCGAGGTCATCTTCACAGGTATCCGGGAGATCCTCGATATAACGGATCATGTCGTAGCCCATATAGCCCACCAAACCACTGGTCAGCGGCGGTAGCCCCTCGATCTTCTCGGTGTGCAAAACCTCTAGGGTCTTGCGCACGGCATCCAGCGGATCCACGCCTTCGGGGATATCCACCGGCGGCTCGCCAATCCAGCGTGCGTGAGAGTTCTTTGCAGTAAGGGCGCAGCGGGCACCCGTACCGATAAAAGACCAACGATCCCATGACTGTCCGTGTGCCGCAGATTCCAGCAAGAACGTGCCAGGACGGCCATCAGCAAGTTTGCGGTACGCGCTCAGAGCGGTTTCTTGGTCAGCCAAGACCTTGCAAACCACAGGGACTACCCGGTGGTGTGCAGCCAGGGCGCGAAATTTTTCTCGGGACGTCAGAGAAGCATCAGGCATGAACTCTATTGTGCACCACTCGTGCCGCTCGGGGTGGAGTTACCCTCTCTATAGACTGCAATCGCATTCCTCCGAAGCATGTGCACGGGGATTCCCCTACAGCAGTTTGTCTGCGTCAAAACAGGTGGTGTCACCCGTGTGGCACGCTCCACCTATTTGATCAACTACCACAAGGATGGTGTCTCCATCGCAATCCAAGCGCACCTCTTGCACAGCTTGCGTGTGGCCAGAAGTCTCACCTTTGATCCAGTACTCATTGCGTGAGCGTGACCAGTAAGTCCCCTTCTTTTCTGCAAGCGTGTGCGCCAACGCGTGATCATCCATCCACGCCATCATCAACACGGCGCCGGTGTGAGCATCCTGTACCACCGCTGGCACCAAGCCTTGCTCATTTCTTTTCAAGCGCTGTGCTATCTCTGGATTCAATTCATAGTCGGCCGGGTTAGTCGCAGTCACAATCGAACCTCGATGCCTTCTTTAGCCATTGTCTGTTTCACTTCGGGAATCGTTACCTCACCGAAGTGGAAAATCGACGCAGCCAGCACCGCATCCGCACCGGCCTGCACCGCCGGTGGAAAATGCTCCGCGCGGCCAGCGCCGCCAGATGCGATCACGGGAATTGTGACCACTGCCCGAACTGCCTCTAGCATCTCGATGTCGAAGCCCTCCTTGGTGCCATCAGCATCCATGGAGTTGAGCAAGATCTCGCCCACGCCCAGTTCTTCGCCACGTCGAGCCCATTCGATAGCGTCGATGCCTGTGCCCTGGGTACCACCGTGCGTAGTCACCTCATACTTTCCCGGCTGAGCACCGGGAATGCGTCGGGCATCAACAGAAAGTACGATGCACTGCGCACCGAAACGTTCGGACAGCTCACGCAGCAATTCCGGACGTGCAATAGCTGAAGAATTGACAGACACCTTATCGGCCCCTGCACGAAGGAGAGCATCGACGTCCTCAGCAGAGCGGATACCTCCCCCCACCGTGAGGGGGATGAAAATCTGATCCGCGGTGCGTCGCACGACATCGATCATGGTTCCACGCCCTTCCTTGGACGCTGACACATCGAGGAAAGTAAGCTCATCAGCTCCGTCGCGGTCATATTGAGCCGCTAATTCCACGGGATCACCCGCATCGCGCAGCCCCTTGAAGTTCACACCCTTGACTACGCGACCATCTTTGACGTCGAGACAAGGGATGACTCTGGTAGTGACGCTCACTTGATTCCTCCACGATCACGTATTTCTTGTGCATTACGCGCTGCGGTACCGATCGGCACAGATTGGATATGCTGCAGCAACGTGGCATGAACCTCGGGCTCCCCCGCTACCAAACCTGATACACCAGGCCGCCAGGGATTACCCGCAAAATCTGTGGCTACTCCGCCGTTTTCCTGAACCGCGAGGATACCTGCGGCATTGTCCCAAAGGTTGGGGCTAAACGTCACAGTCCCGCCGAAAACCCCCGCTGCGGTGAACGCCAGATCAATGCCCACTGACCCTGTCACGCGCATGCGTGGATAAGATTTGCCAATCTCATTAAGCATGTCTTGGCGGTAACTGATCGGCAGGTTTCCACGACGCTGGGACAAAATGGAACCGAAGCTAATTTGAGTCACTCCAGGATCCGAGGGTGGCAAAGGCCGGGCAGGCATCCCATCGACGAGCAACCCATGGCCCTTGCGGGCAGAAATGCGTCGACCAAGAAGAGGCATTTCAGTGACGGAAAGCAACGTGTCCCCCTTGTGCACGAGCGACACTAGAATGCAGGCAAAAGGGTTCCCCACGGCGTAATTGGCAGTTCCGTCGATCGGGTCAACCACCCAGTAGGTGTCCGGCTCCGCGGAGTCGTGGACGGTTGCCCTGCGCGGACCGTCAAGCCCATCGGCCATGTCGTCGGTCGGGTAGCGCTCTTGAGGTTTTTCGCCGGGGATCTCCCCCGGCAAAACAGTGCCGTATTCCTCACCATGAACTGGCAGCCCGGTGTATTGGGTCAATAGCGTGCGGAGCTGGCGTTCGACCGAAAGGTCGGCTTCGGTAGCGAAATCCCCGGGTGATTTAATGACCTCCGGATCCGCTCCCACAGCCGCGGAGAATGTGGATTCGGCTTCATCAACGGCTGCCTCGGCAATCGCCAGCAAAGCCCGGGTATCTAAATCATCGCTCATGGTCGGGCAGCCTCCAGAGCTTCTTCCAACGTGAATTTACCCGCATAGAGAGCCTTGCCGACGATGGCGGAATCGACACCTTCACCCACGATGTTCGCCAGCGCACGGATATCCTCGAGAGAGGAAATACCACCGGAGGCAACCACGGGAGCGTCCGTCGCAGCCGCGACATCACGCAATAGGTCGATATTTGGACCATTGAGCATCCCATCGCGGGACACGTCTGTAACAACGAGTCGGGACACTCCCTGCGCATCGAGACGTTCCAGAACCTCCCACAAATCACCGCCATCAGACGTCCAGCCGCGTCCACGCAAACGCCATTCTCCATCAACTTGGCGGGTGTCAAGCCCTATTGCGACACGATCTCCGTACTCCTTGATGATTTGTTCACACCACTCCGGGTTTTCCAACGCGGCAGTACCGATGTTCACCCGCCGGCACCCTGTAGACAAAGCTCGCTCTAGAGACTCGTCATCCCGAATACCACCGGAAAGCTCCACGTCGATGTCTAATGCAGCGACGACGTCGCGAAGAATCTCAAAGTTACTTCCGCGCCCAAAGGCTGCATCCAAATCCACCAAATGCACCCACTCTGCTCCTGCGTTTTGCCATGCCATAGCGGCATCGAGCGGGGCGCCATAATTGGTCTCGGTACCGGCTTCACCTTGCACCAGACGAACCGCCTGGCCATCGGCGACATCAACGGCAGGAAGAAGTACCAGTCGGTTTGCAGAGATGGACATAATGCTCAGTGGTTCCTGTTCAGCGTCGTTGCTTGTGGTTTTATAGTCTAGAAAATTTTTGTTTCTCACAGGGGTAGTGCCTCTCACCTCACGGATGAGCGCTCACCCACCTGAGTCTAACGCAGGCTATCTACCCAGTTACGCAGAAGTAGCGCGCCCGCATCGCCGGACTTCTCCGGATGGAACTGAGTGGCCCACAAGGGGCCATTTTCCACAGCCGCAACAAAACGTGAGCGACCGTGTTCGGCCCAGTGCACCAGCGGAGCTTCAGTGTGCCCATCCGTCATCAGCTCCCACTTGCGCACACCATACGAATGCACAAAATAGTAGCGTTCATCTGCTGCTGCCCCGGCAAACATCCGCGAGCCCTCAGCTACGTCAACAGTGTTCCACCCCATGTGCGGAAGAACATCGGCATCGAGGTGCTCCACAGTACCGGGCCATTCACCGGTGCCTAACGCAGGCTCACTGCCCTCGCCATCAGAAAACTCTACGCCGTATTCGAACATGATCTGCATACCCACGCAGATACCCAAAACCGGGCGACCACCAGCCAAGCGCTCACCGATCATCCGCGGCCCATGGACAGCATTGAGCCCCTCCATGCATGCAGCAAACGCGCCCACGCCGGGAACCAACAACCCATCTGCCGCCAGGACAATCTTTGGATCATGAGTGACCGTCACCTGCGCCCCGGCACGTTCAAGCGCCCGCTGCGCGGAACGAACATTGCCGCTGCCGTAGTCGAGCAGGGCAACGGTAGGTTGGGAAAGACTATCGCCAGTGGAGGAAGCAGTGATGTCTGACATAGAAAGAAATTCTAATAGCTTTATCTCCATCTGCGAACGAGAGCCTCACCACTACGAGATATCTATTCTCTGCACAGCACTTCGAGCATGCATTACACGCCGCTTACCCACCACGCGGTCACCGATGACAGCAGCGCACGCTACAAAAATAATAAGCGCTGCACTAAAGAAAGCCCCCTGGTACGCCAGCGCGGAGGCCACCAGGCCAAGCAGAACCGCGCCTAAACCTGTACCAGTATCGAAAGTCATGTTCCACAGCGCAGAAGCTTGGGTCGATTTACTCCTTGGCAAACGCTCAAAAAGCATCAATAAAGCCTCGTTTTGAACGATCCCAAATCCGAACCCGAATACACATGTCGCCAGAAAAGCGAGCGTACACAACATAGCTCCGTGTGGTTGAGCCACAATCATGGCGCCCGCGATCACAACACCCAGAATTCCACTCACTAGACCCACAACCGCCAGGTTGCCTGCTTCCCCGGTGGTGGACGCATAACGCCCCGCAAGCACACGCCCCACCATCTGACAACCTCCGAGTACCGAAAGTCCCGCCGCGGAGATCAGCCCAGCTACATTCACATCAATTGTTTCCGCTGCCGGTGCAAGGAACGTACTAAATGCGGCAAAACCGGTCGCTATTCCTCCAATAGCCAGCCCCGGTACGGCGGCGAGTTTCCAGGTAGCGGCAGTGTATGACTGTGCACTCGCATCCTCACGGCCTTGTGTCACGGCGTTGTTTTGTTCATCGATACCGGATCGCGCATCAACACTGTCTCGCGAATTAATACCTGAATCTCCGTGGGAATGCGATGCAGTGGCGTCGATCGACGAAGAGGGAGACGAAGAACTAGAGAGGCCAATTTGCCCGCCGCGGCGCCGGGACGGAATCCATGCACCGCAGAGTGCACCAATAACCGCGTAGAGCGCGGCTACAGCAAACACAACCCCCTCTCCACAGGTGGAATACATCCACAAACCCAGAGGAAAGCCCACTAGCTGCGACACACCCACAGAAACGCCCAACGCAGCAGAAGAATGCCCGATCAACCGTGGAGGAACCAATTCAGCAATCAAAGCGGCCTCGGCGACCGTCACAGAACCAAAACCGATACCACGTAGCACCGCTACGAGCAGCAGGGGAACTGGGGACATGTCGAGGATATAGACCAGTGCTGGGAGCCCAAGCATCAGAGCGGCGAACACCATGATCGGCGGAAAACCAAGCGTGCGGATAGCCCACGGCGTACACGCCTGAGTGCACACAGTCGCGGCCATAAACACGCCTGTCGACAACCCCGCGAGTGAATCAGACCCCCCATGTTGAATCACCGCCAATGGAATGACGGGAAGGAGAAGCGACCATCCGCCGAAAGCACAAAACACGCTGACTAACGTGGCGCGCAAGCCGGGAGCTTCCCATAAAGAGTCAATCTCGTCTAACTCCTGGAGAGACAATGCTTGTTGCCGTGCCATTCTCCGGTGCCAACCTCCTCGTTCGTATATCGGCGTTCACATACCTGCATCCGTGTGTCGGTTCTCTGATACCAACGACTGTAAACCGGCGTTCATATACTCATATGAGGACTCGAGTACATCTCGACTCCTCATATCCCCAGTGTTCCTGCGCTTCTCAGTGCGCGTGAGCGCCGGCAGTAGAGAACACACAGAGAGAAGGAGACGGCCTACACGCCGCCTCCGTACTGTGTGCGTTCGCATCCGCGGCCGCTGCAATTTTCAAGCGCAACTATAACTGCGACCAAATGGCCGCCTACAGTGCACCCTTCGTAGAAGGAACCCCCGTCACTCGTGGATCCTTCTCGGTGGCATGCCGCAAAGCACGCGCAACGGCTTTGAACTCCGCCTCTGTAATGTGGTGTGGATCGCGTCCGTAGAGGCATCGTACATGCAAAGCGATGCGCGCATTGAGTGCCAAAGTCTCAAAAAAGTGCTGGTTGATCACCGTGGCGTAGTGACCTCCGATAATCGTATGAACCAGGGCGTCGGGCTCCCCAGAGCCCACATAATATGGACGGCCTGACACGTCTACTGCCGCATGGGCGAGGGTTTCATCCATGGGAATGAAGGCATCCCCAAAGCGGCGAATGCCTTTTTTATCGCCCAGAGCCTTGCTCAGAGCCTGACCCAACACAATTCCCGTATCTTCCACGGTGTGATGAGCATCAATTTCAACGTCTCCGACAGCTCTCACCGTGAGATCAAACGAGCCATGGGCGCCAAAAGCGGTGAGCATGTGGTCGAAAAATGGCACGCCAGTATCAATATCTGTCTTGCCCGTGCCGTCGAGATTAATGTCCACACTGATATTGGATTCGCTGGTAGCCCGTGTAACGGACCCAATACGGTCTGCTGAGACGTCGTTGTTCTGTGTCATACTCTTCATGCCTTTGGTGCTAATTCTTCCGCTGCAGATAAGAATGCATCGTTTTCTTCTGGAAGGCCAACGCTGGCACGCAGCCACCCAGCTACACCCACGTCACGAATTAATACATCGCGTTTTAGGAAGCCTTCCCATGCCTGATGAGAATCAGAAAAGTGTCCAAAAAAAATAAAGTTGGAATGGGATTCAATCACGTCGTAGCCCAACTCTGCGAGGCGAGTCCGTACACGATCGCGTTCCTGGCATAGCTTCTCCACGGTGGCTAGGGTATCCACGCTGTGGTGCAGTGCCGCGGTGGCTGCAGCTTGCGCTAGCGTCGATAGGTGATAAGGCAGGCGCACCAGCATCACAGCTTCGATGAAGGCAGGGTCCGCCACAAAATAGCCTAGACGCCCCCCAGCAAAGTCAAACGCCTTACTCATCGTCCGTGACACAACCAACTTTGTTGGGTAGTCCTTCAGGAGCGTCACTGCTGAAGGTTCGTCACAGAACTCTGCATATGCCTCATCCACAATCACAATGCCCGGCGCGGCCTCCACGATGTCCCGGATCTCGGCGAGCGTGGTCAGGTTTCCTGTCGGATTATTCGGCGTCGTGATGAAAATGACGTCAGGCCGGTGTTCGGCAATAGCTGCTCGCGCTTTATCCAGGTTGATGGCAAAGCCCTCCGATTCCTGGCGCTCTACAGCGATGAACTCGGTCAGAGTGCCCGATGAAAGGATGGGGTGCATCGAGTAACTCGGGGTAAAACCCATCGCCTTTCGCCCCGGTCCGCCAAAGGCTTGAAGCAACTGCTGCAGGACCTCGTTAGAACCGTTGGCAGCCCACACGTTCTCGACGTCAACGGTCACTCCTGTTTGGCGGGAAATATAGCGAGCCAGCTCTGTGCGCAGACCGATAGCGTCCCTATCTGGATAACGGTTAAGCTCCGCACCTAATTCGCACACCTTCTCTGCAATTTCATCAATAATCGCTTGACTCGGTGCGTAGGGGTTTTCATTGGTGTTGAGCTGGTTGATGACCTTCAGTTGTGGTGCCCCATAAGCAGTCTGTCCGCGCAATTCCTCACGCAAGGGCAGATCGGAAAGATTCGCCATAGTATCGTGTCCCCTCTAGTCTCTCTCACTCTCAACATTAAAACGGGCGGCGATTGCCTCACCATGCGCTGGAAGGTGTTCTGCATCTGCCAGCGTGATGACGGTCTGGGATATATCCTTCAGCGCTTCCTTGGTGTAGTTCACCACATGGATAGATTTGAGGAAGGTGTGGGTGGATAGACCGGAACTATGGCGAGCTGAACCCGAGGTAGGAAGCACATGGTTAGAGCCCGCAGAGTAATCACCGAGCGGTACTGGGCTGTAACGACCGATGAAGATCGCGCCAGCGTTAGTGATCTGGGTGGCGATTTCTTCCGCTTTGTCGGTATGGATCTCAAGGTGTTCAGCGGCGTATGCATTGGCCGCTGCAATAGCTGTCTGCATATCGTCCACGAGGACGACGCCACTTTGCTCACCCTCTAGTGCTTCTCGAACCCGCTCGGCATTGAGGGTGACGCGATAGCGTTCGGATACTTCCTTTTCTACAGCCTCAGCCAGATCCTCGGATGTTGTGATGAGGACAGACGCCGCCATCGGATCGTGTTCTGCCTGGCTGATGAGATCGTAGGCTACTTCTACGGCGTCGGCGGTTTCATCGGCGACAATTGCAATCTCGGTCGGCCCCGCTTCCGAATCGATGCCCACCACACCACGCACTAGACGCTTAGCGGCAGTGACGAAGATATTGCCGGGGCCGGTTATCATGTCGACCGGCTCCAGATCTTCTGCTGCGTCGCCGTAAGCTAACAGCGCCACAGCCTGGGCTCCACCCACAGCCCACACTTCGTCGACACCCAGCAGGCTACAAGCCGCCAGAATCGTTGGGTGTGGCCAGCCGTTATCCTGCGGAGGAGAAGCGACGACCAAAGATTGCACTCCGGCTTCCTGAGCAGGAACCACATTCATAATCACCGATGACGGGTATACTGCCTTGCCGCCCGGAACATACAGTCCCACACGTTCCACTGGCACCCACCGTTCGGAAACACAACCACCCGGGGCAAGTTCCACATCGTGATTCTTCGGAATCTGGGTGGAGTGAAACGCACGAACGCGGCGAATCGATTCCGTGAGCGCTTCTATGACACTCGGGTCTAGGGTGTCCAGCGCTGCGTCGAACTGAGCTTTTGGCACGCGAACGGACTGGGGAACCACACCATCAAATTTCTCCCCGTAATCCAGCGCCGCAGAGGCACCACGTTCCCGTACAGCGTGAACAACCGGCGCTACCGTAGGAATGACCGAATCAACGTCAGTGCCGCCGCGTGGGAGAACATGTCGGAGCTCGGAGGTTGTCGGAGTCTGACCTCGCAAATCAATCCGGGCAAGCATGTGTGTACGTCCTCCTCAAGGCTTTTCCACTAACGTGGCTCTTCTAGGCTTGATCATGATTCTACCCAGCAACGAAGAAAGGACGGTGCAGCAGGTCTATGGCGCAAACCATCGATTCTCTTTTGAGAGATTCCGCAGCTGCCGCAGCCGCCGGAGATACCCGTTTGAGTTGGGAGCTAATCAACAACTATGCACGGGAATTCTGGCTGGTCGATGAATCCGAAATTCCGTCCGACTATCGAGGGGAATTCTATAGCGTCCGCGCTGCAGCCGCCGATTGGTTGGGCCTCAGCGACGAGGCTGTCTTGGCTCTACAGGCATTGGAAGAGTGGGCGAAGAGCAACGGAAAGCACGACGTCGCCTTGGTTGCTGCGGCTCATTTGGCCTACCAGGCTCTCAATCAATCCGAGCACGCGGTCTATCACTTGCCGGAGGCAGCACAACTTCTCTCCGATATAGCCGAACGCTTCAGCCAATGGCGGCCAGATAACGATTCCCTCACTATTGCCGAAGACCCAAAGTTAACGTGGCGCTCGGTGTCAAAGCAGCAAGCGACGGCATTGACCACCGCTGCAACTACGGCTCACACCGTAGCTTCAAACATTGCTGCAGATCCTTCACGGATCCCCTCCCCCACAAAGAACTCACCGGGAGCAGAATCCCCCCTCCACGGTCCTTCTCAGTCTCAGCACAGAGCCCAGGATTCTGTCTCTCACCACACCCCCAGTGATTCTGGGTCTCGCCACACCCCGTACGCAGCAATCGATGTCAGCGCTCTTCGGGATTTCTTCCGCTCGATGGTTCATCGCTTCGGGCGGAACCCTGCAAGCTCCACAGAAGAGATGCTCTGGTTCGCACAGGAACACTGGAGTTGTGGCCGCAAGGACAGGGCACGGGACATCGCTCTCGACGTCCTCCGGGTCGCCGAGACAGTAGCGCCAAAATACGAAGCCCATTTCATGCTCGGCCACTTTGCCATGCTCGACCTTCTCGATGTTGCGGAGAAAGAACAACTATCAGAACACTTCGACGCCACGCCGCAGCACGACGCTCAGCGACTCGAAGAACAAGTCGCTGTCCATTGGGGTGAATGCGCAGAACTCGCACTCGCTATGGGCGCCCCGGTCATGGCACTCGAAAGGGCAGAACTGGCGTGCCGGATGCTCTCCAGCCTCGGAAAGGAAGGCGAGACATGGTCTTTGGCCTCCCGCATGCTCGATGCGACTGAAGGCATTCCAATCTGCCCTGCCCTCCTGAATATGCGCGCAATGCTCGCTCAGGCCGCTTTCATGGCTGGTTTGCACCAGGAGGCATGGGACAATGCTCGCTCCATTGCGGAGTGGTCTGAGCTCACTCCTGACGTTCAACGGACAATTACCTGTTACACCATCGCCACGTTTGCCGGTCTGGAACTCGGTTTGGATGAGGAAGTCCTGACTATTCAACTGCGACGCGCAGCCCTTTATGAACAGTGTGGCGAGTTGATTAGCGCCTCCCACATCCTGCAATCCGTCGCTGTGGCTGAGAGCATGGAGTTCGAGGAAGCTCATTCTCTCATGTCACGGGCGTATGAATTACTGGATAAAGCAGCGTCACACCAATACCAATCCAGGCATGCCGACGAAGAGACTCTCGTGTGGAACCGGGCGGAGTGGAATCTCACAATGACCCATGTCGTCCTCAATGAACGGGAGGTCGTCGCACATTCCCGTCGCGCAGCTGAGCTATTTCGCAGAGCGTCAGATCCGATCAAGGAGGCTAGTGCGTGGCTAACCATGGCGGGCGGCCTCATTGCACTACGCCTTCCCGATGACGCTGATAAGGCCATTAACCGCGCCACAGCATGCCTTCCCGACCTCGACGTGTGGTTACATAACGTCGATGAAGACTTCGACCCAGTCATCAACGAATTGATTAACCATTACCGCTATATCCTCGATTTCCGCCGTGCTCAGTGATTCACGCGCGGGAAGATTTTGAGGACAAGTCTCAGCAAGCCCACAATTCATCAATCGAGGCCGAGATCCAGCACCCGCACGCTATGGGTGAGTGCTCCCACGGCTATCGAATCAACACCCGTTGCGCCGTACATGGCAGCCGAGTCATACGTGATCCCCCCGGAAGATTCCAACAAGGTCTCTGGACTCAACTCGTCACGCATGTCGACAGCCGTACAGGTGTCTTTCACAGTGAAGTTATCCAGCAAAATTTGCGTGGGTTTCTGCTGTAACAGTTGCCTAAGCTGCTCAAGGGTATCGACCTCTATTTCGACCCAGTGTGGTACGTCTTTGACCAGTTCGTACGCCGCCAGTACACCACCCTCGCTGGAGCCCACATGGTTGTCTTTCACCATCACTTGGTCACCCAATGCCCAGCGGTGCGGAGTCCCGCCACCGTGAATTACCGCACGTTTTTGCAGCATCCGTAAACCTGGCAGGGTCTTGCGGGAATCACGCACAGCCACCCCTTCAGGCATCTGAGCTACCCATTGCGCGGTGTGAGTGGCAATACCGCACGCATGCGACAAAATATTGAGGATGGTCCGTTCCACCTGCAGCATCACCCGTAGGTCCCCTTCCAGAACGGCCACTGCCGTACCTGGATCTACACGATCGCCGTTGTTGAGACAGGGGCGAAACTCCACCCTGCCCTCGAGATTCCACTCTGGCTCGGAGGCGACCTCTAGGAGGACAGTAACGGCGTCGAGCCCAGAAAGCACACCCGCATCCCGGGAACGCACGACACGCCGTCCTATTTCTCCTTGCGAGATGGTCGAGAGGGTCGTGAGATCAGGGCCGTATCCTAGGTCTTCTTCGAGACCGGCTCGCGCCATACGTGCGAAATGTTGGCGAATCAAGCGCGGATTTGTCAGAGCTTCGGGAATGGGAAAAGGATAAGAGGTTACCATCGGTGGCTCTCAATCACTCGCCGCTACCTGGGTTGCCAATAGCAATCATTCGCTCTACGGCCTGCCGGGCGGCAATAGCGGTGTGTTCGTCGACAGTCACCTCGTCCTGTCCCAGGGCCAAGCACCTGAGAAGTGCCGCTGGAGTAATCATTTTCATGTATGGGCACGCAGCGCGATCATTGACGGCCTTGAAGTCCACGCCTGGGTTGGCTCGACGCAACTGATGGAGCATCCCCACTTCCGTCGCAACCAAAACGGTAGATTGCCGGGTGGTTTTGGCGTGGCTAATCATCTCTCCTGTGGAAAGCATATGCACGCGTTCCTCGGGAACTGTCCCCTCCCCAGCGAGATAAATCGCGGAGTTTGCACAACCGCATTCGGGGTGAATGAATAGGTCCGCCCCTGGGTGGGAGTGGACTTGCTCAGTGAGCGACGGCCCAGAGATGCCCGCATGAACGTGACACTCGCCGGACCAGACATGGATGTTGTCCCGTCCCGTTTCGCGACGCACATGTGCCCCGAGGAACTGGTCCGGCCCAAAAAGTATCTCTTTATCCTTAGGCAGGGCATTGACCACATCTACTGCATTGGAACTAGTGCAGCACACATCCGTGAGAGCTTTTACAGCTGCGGTGGTGTTGACATAGCTCACCACCAGTGCATCCGGATGTTCAGCTTTCCATTCTGTGAGCTCTTCGGCGGTGAGGGAATCCGCCAAGGAACAGCCTGCATTGGCGTCTGGAATGAGCACTGTCTTTTCAGGACTGAGGATCTTGGCGGTTTCTGCCATAAAGTGCACACCGCAGAAGACGATGGTGTCAGCGTCAGTCTCTGAGGCGATGCGAGAGAGCGCCAACGAGTCGCCCACATGATCGGCAATATCTTGGATCTCCGGTAGCTCGTAATTATGGGCGAGGATCACTGCATTGCGTCGTCTGGCTAAACGGCGCACCTCGTCCGCCCAGAGATTGTCGGCGGTAATACCCGTCCATACACCATCAGTCTTGTGGATCTGTTCAAGAAGAGAGCTATCGGTCATGCTCGGCAATAATAGCCCAGCAGTAGCTTTTAGTTTTCAAAGGAATCCGGATCATCTACGACTGCACCGATCCAGTACGAGAGTACAGCGATGGTCGGCGCAACCAATACCACCGGCCATGCAGAGATGAAATCAACCACGTAGAAAACATCGCCAGGCTGAGTAACCGATCGGTCCATAGGATGCACGGCCTCAACAACACGCGCCCCTATGAGGATCGCCCACCACGCGCCAAAAAGAACCCAACAAAACAGCCACAGCAGCTGGGTTACTCCCCTACGCAGCGTAGTGTACGCCCACCTCGCAAGAGCAAAGCCCAGAACCACCGAACCCACGATGTACCAGGCATAGGCTTGAAATCCAGCGTCCACAGTCTCCGGAACGATTTCCGCTCCCGCATCAGCAGAAATCCGCACCTGGGTGGTGGGATACAACGCACCCCACAACGCGCCAGCTACGGTGAATACGACCACGGTGACCACAAAGAACAACGCCGCATCTGCCACCCCTTGTGGAAGGGATTGCAGGCGGCTACGTACCCGAGTTTTCATTTACGAACTCGGGCAGATCTTCCACGCTCCACCCTCACGGGTGAATTGCATTGGGTACGACCCCTGTGAGCTTTGAATATCGCCCGTCGCTTTATCCCCGTCGACCTTGACATTCGTCACGCCCTTAACGGTAGGGATCTCCTGTCCGGTCTCACTGACAGTTACCGGTTTTCCGTTGATCACGAAGGAATCCGCCTGGGCACGGAAACCTGCAGCGCCGCCGCGCGGCTCAAGGTAAGCCTCGCAGTAATTGTCGGCCACATAGTGGAAACGCGCAGACATGTTATCGCCGACATTCATGCCGTTGACGAGGGACTCGATCTGCTGCTGATCACTGCCCTCGTGACTAGGCACTGGCGCTGCGGTGGCTTCAGGCGGCAGGGGGCTGCTGCTCCCCTCCGACGCAGAATTCCCTTTCTGGGCTTCGGTCGAAGACTGCGGTTGCTCAGTTGTGGCCGTCGCAGAGTTGCTTGCCGAAACAGCTGAAGCTGAATTCTTGTCAGCAGAACTGTCCGCACTTTTTTCGTCGGACCCGCAGGCGCTCAATGCGAGTGGAGCCATGATCATGGCTGCCATGAGAATCTTGCGATACTTCATGTTTTGCAGACTACCCTGTAAGGCGTGCAGCTCAACACCCAGATCATCTTGGACAAGGCCACCGAAATCCTTTCCGATTACGGCCTCGGCGACCTCACCATGCGCAGACTTGCCCGCACACTCGACGTCGCTCCAGGCGCCTTGTACTGGCATTACCCCAGCAAACAAGATCTATTGGGTGCTATTGCCCTGCAGCTGTTGAACGCCGTTCCTACCCCGGACAGTGCCGATGTACAGGCGCAAGAATACTGCGTAGCACTCTACGAGGCACTCACCACGCTGCGTGACGGAGCTGACATCACTCTGACCGCGATAGCTTCACACACTGTGGAGCGCGATATTGTGGCCGAATTGGATTGCCTTGCCCCTCATAAGGGGCAAATTCTCTACCACTACGTATTCGGGGCCGCTCTAGATTTCCAAGCTAAGGAAAATGTGGCACTAGCACTGGGCAAACAGGATGAAAATGAGCTAGTGAGTGTGGATATTCGCCACGGTGTCGCAATGTTGCTGCAAGAAGATAATCGGTAGACTTTATAACTATGTCTTTTGGCTTGGCTGATAAGAGTGGTTTGCGCGCGCCTGGAGCTCCTTTGCTCGTCTGGCCCGGAGAGGCGTACCCCCTCGGCGCAACATTTGATGGCAACGGCACCAACTTTGCCATCTTCTCGGAAGTGGCCGACAAGGTAGAACTATGCCTTTTCGACCAACGTGGAATGGAAACCCGCATATCCCTCGAAGAAGTGGATATGCATATTTGGCACTGCTACCTGCCGGGTATCGTGCCAGGTCAGCGTTATGGTTACCGCATACATGGCCCCTGGGACCCAGACAATGGTCACCGATGCGACCCGTCAAAATTACTCATGGACCCTTATGGCAAGTCCTTCGACGGTGAATTCGACGGCCACCCCTCGCTGTTTAATTACGACCTCAACAACCCTTCCCAGCGCAACGAGGAGGACTCCGCTCCCCACACGATGCGATCAGTGGTCATCAACCCATATTTTGACTGGTCCAATGACCGCCGTCCCAACATTGAGAACCACAAAACGGTTATCTATGAAACGCATGTCAAGGGAATGACCGCCACCCTCCCTGGCGTCCCCGAACACTTGCGCGGTACCTACGCAGGACTCGGTCACCACGCCGTCATCGATTATCTCAAGGACCTCGGCGTAACATCCGTGGAACTAATGCCCGTCCACCAATTCGTCCACGACGACCGTCTACGTGAGCTGGGTTTACGCAACTACTGGGGCTACAACACTCTCGGGTTCATGGCTCCTCATCGGGACTATGCTGCGTCGAACTCAGCCGAAGGCACGGTGGCCGAATTCAAGCAGATGGTCCACAATTTCCACGACGCTGGTCTCGAAGTCATTCTCGACGTGGTTTATAACCATACGTCCGAAGGCAACCACATGGGCCCGACCTATAACTTCCGGGGCATCGATAACGCAGCCTACTATCGTCTCGTCGATGGAGACCGCTCCCACTACATGGACTACACGGGGACGGGAAACTCTCTCAACGTGCGCCACCCCCAGACGTTGCAGCTGATCATGGACTCCTTGCGCTACTGGGTCACTGAAATGCACATCGACGGGTTCCGTTTCGATCTCGCATCCACCTTGGCTCGCGAATTTCATGATGTGGATCGCCTCTCCGCATTCTTTGACCTCGTTCAGCAAGATCCGATTGTCAGCCAAGTCAAACTCATTGCAGAACCGTGGGATGTTGGCGAGGGCGGATACCAGGTAGGCAACTTCCCTACTTTGTGGAAAGAGTGGAATGGGAAATACCGCGATACCGTCCGTGACTTCTGGCGCGGCGAGCCCTCCACTTTGGGTGAATTCGCCTCGCGTCTCACTGGCTCGTCTGATCTCTACGCTGCCAATGGGCGTCGCCCCACTGCTTCCATTAACTTCGTCACAGCCCATGACGGTTTTACCCTCAATGACCTGGTCAGCTACAACGAGAAACACAATGCGGCAAATGGGGAAGATAACCGCGATGGCGAGTCTCACAACCGATCGTGGAACTGTGGGGTGGAAGGCCCGACGCAAGACGAGGCCATTATTTCCCTCCGTCGCCAGCAGCGACGTAATTTCCTCACCACACTGATCCTCTCTCAAGGCACGCCCATGCTCTCCCACGGTGATGAGATTGGCCGCACCCAAGAGGGAAATAATAATGTCTACTGCCAAGACAACGAGATTGCTTGGATGGACTGGGACAACATCGATGAGGACTTGTACTCGTTCACCCGGTACTTGCTGGCAATGCGTAAAGCACACCCGGTGTTCTGCCGTCGGCGTTTCCTAGCCGGTGGTCCGCTTGGTGAAGACGTGGCTGATCGCGATATTGCGTGGCTGACCCCTTCCGCCCGCCTGATGACCGAAGCCGATTGGTCTCAGCACTTCGGAAAGTCTCTGATGGTGCACCTTAATGGCAATGCGATCGCCGAGCCGGACCGTCAAGGTAGACCCATCACCGATGATTCTTTCCTGCTGTGTTTCAACGCGCACCACGAACCGATCGAATTCACCATGCCCGTTCGAGAATCCGTCATGCATGTGGAACCTGGCGAAGAAGGTCATTGGACTGTCGTCTTAGACACCCATCTCGATACCGGCGTACCGGAGAATGCACAGACCTATGCGCCGAAGGACACATTGAAGGTAGAAGGACGTAGCGTGGTTATCCTCCAACGCCCTGTGAATACGGTGGTGCACCCGTGACCGTTGCTCTCCCAGCTCGTGGCGCCGAAGTGACTATCACCGAAGAAGGTGTACAGATCACCCGATCCTTGCTGGCCTCTTCTCTGCTTCCCGACGCCAACATCGCTGCCTCTGAACTGGTCGGCTGGTATTTCCAGCAGCCCGATGGGCTGTCTCCGGGATATATCGAGCTGCTCACTGAGCACACGCGCACACGTCTGAATTTCTCCCCGACGCAGCTCTCACAATTTGCGGCGATTAATACCCGCTTGACCAACCTCCAAGCAGGGTACCCTCTCGACAATGCGAGCGGCACCGCAGTAGGACGAGCCACCGATTCCGCCACTGCTCCGCACTCCGGCAACTCCGCAGAGGACTCGACGAGGGCAGAGATGCCGTCGGAAAGGAAAGCCACAAAGACTGCACGGCCCCGCGCCCCCTGGTCCAAAGTGGCCACCCCCGATGAGATTCCGGAAGCAAATAAGGACGCAGACATCACCAACCCAATCTACGGGCATAATGTCACGGTCACCGGCGATGTGGAGCCGTACGATAAGAGCGCCGTGTGGAACATGATTGCGCAGGCCGGTGGCACAGTAGCCAAGAACGTCACCAAGAAAACAACAATGCTCATCGTGGGGCAGTGGGCCACAATGACCAGTAAAGAAAAGCGCGCACGCGAGCTCAAAGACAAGGGTCAGGATCTGACAATCATCACCTTCGATGAATTCTTGGCGATGGTCGGCGAAAATAAATTATAAAAAGCTGGCTCTTGCGCGAACCTATACGCCATCTAGAGAGTCTCATGAAATATGTTGACTCTCACGACGGCACCAGCAAACATCCTAAGCAATCCCGTTCGGGTTTCCGTGGGTAGTGGGCTCTCTGTCACTATCCCCGATGGCCCCGGTCGCCCCAGCGTTCGGTGGCATGAACGCGCAGAAATCATGCGGCATCGGCTCAAAGAGCTTTATGACCGCACGGGAGCAGCTCTGGAATGCAGGCGCGACGGCTCCTGGCTGGAAGTACGGGTCGTCGACGAGGAACTGCCTGCGTGCAGTCTGCTCACGCATCCGCGGCTCAGCGAACTACTTGTCGAAGCCTTGGAGATCCACTTTGGTGCTTTTCCGGCGGTGTACTACAGGGAGGGAAAAATTAGAGCCAGGGTCGCTGAGGACGCACCACACGTTGAGGGATGGATCGGGCCTTTGGACTTGTCTGCGGGCTACTGCATGGCACTTCCCCTAAAGTAGAAGGCATGTCTGCCACTTATCGACTTCAGTTGCGAGGACCCGGTTCTGACCCCGCCCAAGCTTTCACTTTTGCTGATGCGGAAAAGCACATTGAGTACTTTGCAAAGCTGGGAATCAGTCATCTCTACCTGTCTCCTGTACTCACCGCACCCGCGGATTCCACTCACAACTACGACGTCATCGACCCCACCACTGTCAACCCAGAACTTGGTGGTATCGAAGGGCTGCGTTCGCTAGCAGACGCGGCTCACAGAGTCGGCATTAAGCTGCTCCTGGATATCGTTCCGAACCACGTAGGAGTGGACACCCCACGGCTCAACAGCTGGTGGTGGGATGTCTTGAAGAACGGTCAAGACTCCGAATTCGCGGAATATTTCGATATCGACTGGTCCGAAGAAAACGGTGCAGGAGGCCGCCTCGGACTGCCCATCTTGGGAAGTGAAGAAGATACCGCTGCGCTAGAGGTCGATAGGGACGCCGGCGTGCTGCGCTACTATGAACACGAGTTCCCGTTGGCACCGGGCACTGAGGAGGGAACCCCTCAGCACGTTCACGATAGACAGCACTATCGCTTGATGTACTGGCGTGACGGCACTATTAACTACCGCCGTTTCTTTTCGATCAATGGCTTGGCCGGACTTCGGCAGGAAGACCCCATCGTCTTCGAGCACACTCACCGTATTCTCAACCAGCTCATCGCCGCAAACGTTATCGACGGTGTGCGCGTGGATCACCCCGACGGTCTAGCCGATCCGTTCGGTTACTTAGAGCATCTGCGCAACCTGATTGGCGAAGAACGTTGGCTGCTTGTAGAAAAAATCCTTGGAGTAACCGAGCCCCTCGACCCGCGTCTTCGCGTCGACGGTACCACAGGCTATGACGCCCTCCGCGAGTTCGACGGTGTTTTCGTCAACCGTCCTGTGGTCAAGAAATTCGATGCGCTGGCAGAAAAATGGACGGGGTCACAATGGGACAATGCCGCATTCGAAGCCGCCGAGATTGAACTCAAGGCAGATGTAGCCCGTAGCGAACTGGCTGCCGAGGTTCACCGATTGGCTCGCGCCGTGCGCAACGACAACTGGTCTACCTCCGGAGAGAATGTCTCCGATGACATGTTGGAAGAAACTCTCGTGGGTCTCATTGCCGCAATGCCAGTTTATCGCGCCGATTACCAATCGCTGTCCCGCGTAACGAGCACAGTCATCGCATCAATGGTGATCGAATACCCAGAACGCGCCGATGCCCTCGACCTCATCTCCACAGCTTTACTGTCCTTCGGTGAAGCAAATACTCGTTTCGCCCAGGTCTGCGGTGCAGTTATGGCCAAAGGCGTGGAAGATACAGCATTTTATCGAGGCTCTCGGCTCGTGAGCCTGCAGGAAGTAGGAGGGGCTCCTGGACGCTTTGGAGTCTCTCCCGCTGAATACCACATGCTCCAGGCGGAACGAGCCCGTCTATGGCCACGCACTATGACCACCCTCACCACCCACGACACTAAACGCGGAGAAGACGTTCGATCCCGTATTAGCGAATTGACCGAGGCTTTTGATGAATTCGCCGAACTCTGCGAAAAAATCCCTTATGAAGACGGCATGACGTGCCACTTCCTCCTGCAAAACATCATCGGCGTGTGGCCAACCGATGGAGTGGTCAGCGCTAACCTCCGCGAACGGCTTCATGATTACGCTGAAAAAGCCATGAGGGAAGCTGGTGTGCACACAACCTGGTTCGATAACAACGAGGAGTTCGAACGCTCTATTCATCGCTGGGTGGACTCCGTCATCGATGACTACGGCGACGACGTCACTGACCTCGTAAAGATTATCGATGCCGGAGGCACCGTCATCGCCAACTCTAAGAAACTCATCCAGCTTATGTCCCCTGGTATCCCGGACATTTACCAAGGCACCGAGTTTTTTACCGACTCCCTAGTGGATCCGGATAACCGTCGCCCAGTTGACTACGAGCAGCGCATGGATGCCATTGAACGCGTTTCTCGCGGTGACATCCGTAACAAGGACGACGAACGAATCAATCTGATCGCCAAGGCCTTGCGCGTGCGCACCAACCACAATCTAGATGAGGCCTCCTACCTTCCTGTCATGGCCCAAGGCGAGTTATGCCGAGCAGTATTGGGTATGATGCGCGGCAACAGCGTGATCACCCTCGTTACCCGTCGCCCGCTCACCGTCGAACGAGCAGGGGGTTGGGGCGATACGACCATCACCCTCCCTGACGGACTGTGGGAAGACCAGCTCACCAGTGGTTCCATGTGGCAGGGTGAAGTAAAAGCTACGGACTTGTTTTCCGAACGAGGGCAGGTGCTGCTGACGAAATTGGCTTAGCACAAGCTAATCCCTGACGTGGGCACCCACGGGCAACCCACGCTGCATAAACCTGACCCTGCGTGGCCATGCCCTTTTCCCACGCCGCACAGGCGACAACCGACGTCGAATGGTCGTGACTACAACCTCATCACCGATGAAAAGGATGCTTAGGTGCTTAACACCACGGATGCGCTTGCTCAATACGATCAATGGCGCGATAGGTACCCGACCGCATGCGCCGATGTCCGTGCGCTTATTGAGGATGCTCTCGATGATGCTGGCATCACCTACGACCAGGTCGTCGTCCGTACCAAAGAACGTGTGAGTTTCCTCGCCAAACTCACAAACCCGGATTATCCGAACTACACTGACATCGCATCCGCCTACGATATGCTTGGCGCACGCGTCATTACCTATCACTCCAGTAATATTCCACAGCTACTCACAGTGATAGAAAACATCTTCAGCGTCGAAACGGTAGTCGATAAAGCAGCAGAAACAGCTCGGCGCGGTGGCTTCGGTTATGCCTCACAGCATGTCATTGTCCGTGTGCCCCAACTAGATAATATGCTCATGGAAATCCAGCTACGCACCGTGCTACAACACGCATGGGCAGAGTTCGAGCATGATATCCGCTATAAGAATCTCTCAGGGTCCACGAACCCGGAGGTGCAACGTGCCTTCACTCTCGCAGCCGGACTTATCGAGCTGGCCGACCAACAGTTCGACTTAATAGCCAACCGCATCGATCAGCCCACAGATGCCTCCCTACTCGGCCCTGGCCCTATCGATGAAGTAACTCTCCCCCGGCTTCTCGCGGATATTTTAGGTGAGAACTACCCGGCGTCGAAGGTCGCATACTACGGTTACGCTGTCGACATGCTGGCGGCTCATGGCATCACTACCAACAATCAACTCCTCGCGCTGCTCTCCAAGGAAAATTTAGCTAAGCTGCACGCTGCCTTTGCCTACCCATATCCACCGGGACAAGTGCGCGTAGTGGATGACATGCTGCTGCTCACGTTCGGCCGCGAGCACATCAAAAAGACCGTACACATAGGAGACGATGCCTCGTCACGCCCGGGTCGTCTGGGCAACCGCTGGCAAAAAATCGGCCAGAAAACCCTGGAGATGTTCTAGGGCGAACGCCCCATAAGTCGATCCATCTGGCGCCTTTCTCTCTTGGTCGGCCGGCCTGCCCCGCGTTCACGGCGCGGCATCGACGCCACAATCTCCCGTGGCGGGGGCGGTGGGGATTTGTCAATGTAAGCCTCGCGGGCAACAGCCGGCCCCACGCGTTTGGAATGAAGCCTAGCCACCTCAACAATGTGCTCGCGGTGATTCACCCAGGCTCGCACCGTGTCCCCCACAACAACGTGTTGAGCAGGTTTCACGGCAATTCCGTTGACTTTGACATGACCAGCGCGCACAGCCTCCGCTGCGGCAGTACGGGTTTTATAGAGGCGGACAGCCCACACCCACGCATCAATGCGCACTGCCCGGCTACCGCTATCCCTCGTCACGACCAATCACCGCCCTGCGTATGCGCCCACGCCTACGGTTTGTATATGGCACTCCGCCTCACGCGTGCACTGGAACACTGGTTTATACGCTATGTGATGACCAATGTGATTGCTCAATGTCATAGACCCACTGTACTGCGGTGCTAGTACGCTGGCCGGTGAGCATCCGCGATACGCGTTATCTGTGGAACTACGTGCAAACGGGGATATCAACCCACGTGGTTCCCGCATTTTTGGGTGTCACTTGCCCGGAAGTGATTTTGGCTATTACACCGCCCATATCCACACCAGGCTTTACAGCCAGAGTCATCACTGCTTCCACCGTGTATTCCACATCCACGACATCCACACCAGCGTCTCGAATCTCGGCTTCGACACGACCAGCGTCGGCGTGTGGAACGGACACGGAGAACAGTTCCAACTGCTGGCGAGAAACCACGTCGATCTTGGACAACACTCCTTTCGTCGCATCGTGATACGCGCGAACCAGACCACCAGTGCCTAATTTCACACCACCGAAGTAGCGCACCACGACCACGGTAATGTCCAGGAGACCTGATCCGCGCAGCGCCTCGAGCATCGGTTGTCCGGCAGTTCCCGCTGGTTCTCCATCGTCGCTGGAACGCTCAATGGGCTGAGCCTTGTCCATATGAACTATGAACGCTGTGCAATGATGCCTCGCATCCGGGTAACGTGAGCGCACATCGTCGATAAAAGTACGAGCCTCCAGTTCGGTGGCTGTACGGCGAGCGATGGCGATGAATTGAGAACGTTTGACCTCCAATTCATCAACCCATTCGCTGTCGCGGGGACGCAGATAACTCACATTGGTTGCTGACTGTGCGGGCATTGTCCCATTATCGCAGTTAGGGTGGGAGGCATGTTTAGTGTGTGGGCTCCCAAAGCCGAATCTGTAGAGCTGGACCTCAATGGCACCCGTCGTGCAATGACTCGGGAAGGAGATTGGTTTGTCGCCGATTGCGAACGCTCGGTAGGGGCTCGCTATGGTTTTAGCGTGGACGGTTCGCCGGTGTTCCCCGACCCCCGTTCTCGGCGCCAACCCGATGGTATTCATGGCTTATCCCAGGTATGGGAGCCAAAACGCACCCCGGAACCGCTCGGCAGGCCGCTCAAAGGCGAAGTCATCTACGAAATGCATGTGGGAACTTTCACCCCAGAAGGAACGTTGGATTCCGCCATTGAACGCTTCAATGATCTCAAGGACGTGGGGGTCACCGCTATTGAGCTGATGCCTATCCAACCCTTCGGCGGACAGCGAAATTGGGGCTATGACGGAGTGAGCTGGCACGCGGTCTCTGAACTATATGGCGGCCCCGATGCCCTCCTGCGTTTCGTCGAGGCAGCCCACAACACGGGGCTAGCGGTAATCCTTGATGTGGTTTACAACCATTTCGGACCCGATGGAAACTACACAGGAGTTTTTGGTCCTTATACCTCCGGCGGCTCCACGGGCTGGGGTGAGGTAGTCAATATTCAGGGTCAGCTTTCCGACGAAGTACGATCCTACATCTTAGACGCGGTGAAAATCTGGACGAAAGAGTTCGGCATCGATGGGCTTAGGCTCGACGCAGTCCATGCCCTCGACGACGTGGGCGCGGTGAGCATCATCGAGCAGATGCGTGACGTCGCTGCCCCCAGCTACCTCATCGCAGAGACCGACCAGAACGATCCCAAGTTCACGGAGCGCTTTGGCGTGGCTCAGTGGAATGATGACGTGCACCACGCGATACACGCTGTGGTTTCCGGAGAAAAACACGCCTACTACTCCGACTTCGGCACCGTGGAAGTTCTCGCCACCACATTCCAACGTGTGTTCTGGCATGATGGTCGTTTCTCCACCTTCCGGGGACGAACCCACGGTCGAGCATTAGAAGATCCCGACTATTCCCAGTTCGTCGTATACACCACCACTCACGACCAAACAGGTAACCGGGCAGCTGGAGACCGTCCGAACATGAATCTCACCGTAGAACAACAACTTGCGAAGGCCGCGCTGGTGCTCACTAGCCCTTTTACTGTCATGTTGTTCCAGGGAGAAGAATGGGGCGCCTCTACCCCCTTCGCGTTTTTCGTTGATCACGAGGATTCAGAGCTCAACCGCCTGACTGCTGAAGGGCGCATGCGTGAGTTCGCACGTGCCGGATGGGATCCGCAGATTGTACCGAACCCGGCAGATGAGAAAACCTTCCTCGATTCCAAGCTCGATTGGAGTGAACGCACATCTGGAAGCCATGCGCGCGTACTCACTGCATATAAAGAATTACTGGCGTTGCGGAAAAAGCATAAGCTCTATGATGCTGAACTGATCGACGTAGCCTGGCACTCCGATGAAGAGCTATCCGGGCAACCTTTTACAGTCCCGCGCACCGAGGCCGGTGACGTCGATTACGAGGTGTCCGGCAGGTGGATCGAACTCACCTATCAAGCACCAGAATCCGTAGTGAGTGTGGTAGTGAACCTCAGCGATCAGCCAGCACGCGGTCTAGCAGGATGGGGCTACCGAGTGGATATCGAGCGAGACTTTGAGTGTGACGACGAAACAAGAAACCACTCAGGACGCTGAACCGGATACAGAGATCGGGGCTGCGAACCATATGCCGGCGTGAGGGGGGCTGATCTCCCCTCACACACCGCAGTACTTCCGCTAGTCACTTGCCATGCTATGAAGTATTTTTATGCAACAAGCAATCCACTTAGTTTCGTGAAAAGGAACCTCGCATGAGTCACAAGTTACAGAGAAGAATTATTGCCTCCTCCCTATCCCTCGTCCTGGCTGCGTTTTCCACCACTGGCTGCACGGGAGAAAACCACGAAGACTCCGCACATAGCGTCTCACCGACAGCGGATTCCCTTGCCTCACAAACTTCTAAGCACTCCGCAGAGCCTGCCGAAAGCCTCACAGAGAAAACCACACAATCTCCATCCACGAAGCCTGAGTGCACAACGGAAACGCTTGCGACCTCTGGCTTGCCATCGGGCTCCATCCCTTCGGAACACGAAACTCCATACACCTACAAAATCAAGGAAAATAAATTCGATCCCTGCGCGGATTTGAGCTTTGTTCTTCTCGAAGGGGTATTCGCCGCCCCATCTGACACCGCGGCATGGGAAAGCCCAATGTCGACGGTGGTCTTTTTCCACCAAGGGAAGGTTATCTACGACCCTTCACCAGACGTCTATGCCCGAGTTACAGAGATCACACCCCGTGGAAACGATTCCTTTACCATCAAACTGAAAGCTCCTGGCCCAGCTCTCATGTCACCTTGGGAAGATGGGGGGAGCGTCACCGCCAGCTGGATAGGAAATGGCTTAAAAGTCGACAAGTCGGCCTTAAATCCGAAGGCACAGATAAACAGCCAGCTCTACCTCTAGGAGTTGCATGAGCCCCGTCGACACTCACGCCAAGATGCCGTGAGCACGTCGAAAATTGCAACCAGGCCACGCCATAATGCACAATCAGCCACTGTCGCTCTACACTCGCAAGAAGCGTCTGGCAACTCTAGCGCCACTTGGGTCTCGGCGGAGTCCAATAGTTAAATCGCGACACGACCTCGACGGGATCGTCGATAACAAGAAGAGCATCGCGATCTGCCTCACGCACCAGACCAGCCTCGACCATGTGGTGGAGCATGTCCATCAGCGGTGCCCAGTATTCGCCGTCGACGAGCGCGATCGGCTTAGAGTGGATACCCAACTGCTGCCACGTCCACGCTTCCATCAACTCGTCCAGTGTTCCCGCACCGCCAGGTAATGCGATGAAACCATCAGCCAGTTCCACCATGCGCGCCTTTCGCTCGTGCATGGTGTGCACCACCTCGAGGTGAGTCAGGCTCTCGTGCGCCAATTCTCGGTCGACTAAGTCCCTAGGAATCACCCCAATGGCTGAGCCACCGGCGTCAAGGCAAGCATCGGCAACGGCACCCATGAGGCCTGCTTTGCCACCGCCATACACGAGTGTGACGCCTGCGTCTGCCAATGCTTTGCCGAGAGATACCGCCAGTGAGATGAACTCAGGTCGGGTGCCGAGTCGAGCTCCCGTGTAGACCGCGATAGTTTTCACCACGCGACGACCGTACATAGGCAACACAACATTGCGGATGAGGGGAGCGAGATCGTCCGGGAGTGTGCGTCCTTCAGAGAAGTCCAGCCACCTCATCTCCTCAATTTCAGCCGCGATCTGTACGTAAGAGTTCACTGGCTGGGTGTATTCGAAGAGGTGAGCCTCGATGACGCAACCGGCCTCGTTGGCAGCATCTTGTGTGTAAATCCCCACCAGCCGTAGTTTATCTGGATTGAGGTCTAGACCGATCTCCTCTTTGACTTCACGCACGGCGGCCTGATGGTCGGTTTCTCCAGCCTCCGGCTTTCCTCCTGGCTGAATGAAATTGTCTGTGCCCCGTTTACGTACGGTGAGTAGGCGCCCCTGGTCATCTCGCATTGCAACAGCGCTCACGACGATCGCATTAGGGGTTCCCGCAGCCGAGTTCATTCCCATCGTATTGCCTAACGTAATTTCTGTTGCACCGCCCGAACGGGTTCCCACCACGTCGGCCGATTGCTTGGTGACATCCTCTTTATCCATGTGTTAAGAAAAAATCCCTTCCCATGTCGCGGCCTTCAAATCTCCCATCAACGACGGCGATTTGTTCACCCGCATTTCCGGCGCCAGCATGTACTGGACTTCTTCTTCCCCGTCGACGACCGTCAGGTATACGTCGGAATCACCCTTATTCTGTGTCAATACTCGACGCAACCTCTCCATGTTTTCCGGTGTAGCCTGATCAACACGCATATGCAAGCGCAAGGGGACGCCAGTGCCTGTCCCCACGGACAGTTCTGCAGATTTGAGGTCTTCGCAAAAGAGACTCATGCGATCGTCTTTATAGCGAATGCGAGCCTTAGCCAACACAATGTTGTCTTCCACGATCTGTGGAGCCACCATCTGATAGGTCTTAGCGAAGACCAGTAATTCCACCTGAGCTCCGTTGTGGTCTTCCATGGTGGCAATCACCCAAGGACTGCCGTTGCGGTCCACGCGGCGCTCTACAGAAGAGATAATTCCTCCGATTTTAATTTCTTTATTATCCGGCAATTCCCCGGCAAGCACCTGAGGCAATGGAGTGTCTACTTGAGAATTCAAGGCGTCCTCAAAACCATCTAACGGATGGCCAGAGACGTAGAGGCCAAGCATGTCGCGTTCCAGCGCCAATTCATGTTTCCTCTCCCATGACTGGTCTGGCACAGCGATGTGGAAAGCATCACCAGTATCTTCAGCGTCGAGCCCCGCAAACAGATCAAATTGCCCCTTAGCAGCTGCTTTCTTGGTGGCTATGACGGAATCGACGGCATCTTCATGGACGAGTACCAGACCCTTACGCGGGTGTCCAAGAGAGTCAAAGGCCCCTGCTTTAATCAACGACTCGGTCACGCGTTTCGAACACGCAACGGCATCAATCTTGTCAAGATAATCAGAGAAATCCTTAAACAACCCCTTTTCCTCGCGGGAAACGATGATGGACTCCACTACTTCTTCGCCCACATTGCGCACGGCTCCAAGTCCGAAGCGAATATCTTGACCCACTGGCTGGAAAGTGTAACGCGACTCGTTAACATCGGGCGACAACACTTTAATACCAAGGTGACGGCAGTCAGCAAGGTAAATCGCAGACTTATCTTTTTTATCCGACACGCTGGTCAGCAATGCCGCCATGTATTCCGGCGCATAATTGGCTTTCAAGTATGCCGTCCAGAAGGACACAAGACCATATCCCGCTGCATGCGACTTGTTAAATGCATAACCAGCGAACGGAAGAATCGTGTCCCATAGTTGTTTAATGGCGGCGTCAGAATAACCGTTGGCCTTCATGCCGCTTTCAAAGGTCACGAATTCTTTCTCAAGAACTTCTGGCTTCTTCTTACCCATTGCTTTGCGGAAGCCATCCGCTTGGCCAGCGGTGTAATTGGCAACTTTTTGAGAGATCTTCATGATCTGCTCTTGATACACGATGAGGCCATATGTTTCTTCGAGGATCTCTTTGAGCGGCTCCTCCAGTTCCGGGTGAATCGGGACGATGGGTTTACGTCCATTCTTACGGTCTGCGTACTCCCAGTGGGCGCCGACACCCATAGGACCCGGACGGTAGAGAGCCAAAGCGGCCACGATGTCGTTAAACCCGGTCGGCTGCATGCGTTTAAGCAATTCCTGCATGCCTCCGGAATCCAGCTGGAACACGCCGAGGGTTTCACCGCGTGCTAGGAGTTCATAGGTGGGCACATCTTCGGTAGACAGGCCTTCCAAATCGAGATCGAAATCACGGTTGAGCTTGATATTTTCCAGAGCATCACCGATCACCGTCAGGTTGCGTAGACCCAGAAAATCCATCTTCAGCAGGCCGATCGCTTCGCAAGCAGGATAAGGCCAGCCTGTAATCAGCGCACCATCCTGTTTGCGTTTCCACATGGGAATGCAGTCGATCAGCGGCACCGAGGCCATAATCACGGCACATGCGTGCACGCCGGCTTGCCGTACCACGCCCTCCAGACCTAATGCATCGTCATAGATCTTTTTGACATCAGGATCCGTCTCTATGAGCTGACGAGTCTCCGCCGCTTCGTTATATCGCTCATGCTCCGGATCCATGATGCCGTGCAACGGGATGTCTTTAGCCATGATGGCCGGCGGCAGAGTCTTAGTGATACGGTCTGCTATCTGGAAACCAGCTTGTCCAAAGTGCGCACGGGCGGAATCCTTGATGGCTTGCTTGGTCTTCACCGTGCCGAAGGTGATGACCTGGGCAATCTTGTCTTCACCCCACCGATCAGACGCATAACGGATCATCTCTGAACGCCGACGGTCATCGAAGTCGATATCGATATCCGGTGCCGATGGTCGTTCCGGGTTGAGGAAACGTTCAAACAACAGGCCGTGCTCTATGGGGTCAATGTTCGTAATGGTCAGTGCATAAGCCACGAGTGCACCTGCCGCAGATCCACGACCCGGACCTACACGAATGCCTACCGAACGGGCGTGCTTTACCAACTCTGCGACGATGAGGAAATAGGAAGGGTATCCCTTCATATCAATCACGCCGATTTCATATTTCGCCCGGTCGATGTACTCCGCCGGTACTTCTCGCCCCTCGAAACGTTCTTCGAGTCCCTTCATCACCTCATGAGTGAGCCAACTGGTCGGAGTGTGCCCCTCGGGCACTTCGGCGATCGGCATGCGATCGTGTGGATGTTCTTCCCAGACTTCGCCATAGTCTTCCACTCGCTCAGCGATCCATAGAGTGTTATCACATCCATCGGGAACAACGTGATCCCACTGGGCCCGAATATCTTCCGCGGTACGCAAGTAATAACCCGAGCCAGAGAATGCAAAACGCTTGCCACCGTTGTCGATCGTTGGTTCGTCCATGGTGGAACCAGACTGCACACAGAGCATCACTTCATGAGCGGGCGCCTGGCTTTCCAACACATAGTGGCAGTCATTGGTTACCAGTGGAGGAATTTTGAGCTTTCTACCTATTTCCAGAAGTTCATCTCGCACTCGCTTTTCTATGTCCAGGCCGTGATCCATCAGTTCAAGGAAGTAGTTGTCCTTGCCATAGATGTCTTGCCACATTCCCGCGGCTTCAAGTGCTTTATCAAACTGCCCTAGACGCAATCTGGTCTGCACGTCCCCGGAGGGGCAGCTGGTCGTCGCAATAATGCCCTCAGAACGCTCTGCGACAAGTTCCGCATCCATACGCGGCCACTTGCCTAACTGCCCTTCATAAGAAGCCATAGAACTCAAGTAGAAAAGGTTACGCAGACCGGTGACGTTTTCTGCCATCATCGTCTGGTGCAAATAGGCTCCAGAGGCAGACACATCATCGCGTTTTTGTTCCGGTGTGCCCCACCGCACACGGTTCATGTTAAAACGAGAGTCCGGCGCCATGTAGGCCTCGATGCCGATAATCGGTTTGACGCCTGCCGCCTTCATGGCACGGTAGAAAGCATCCGCACCGTACATATTCCCGTGATCCGTCATGCCTACCGCTGGCATACCCTGGCGGAGTACTTCTTCCGCCAGCATGTCCACTTTAGCCATGCCGTCCAGCATTGAGTATTCAGTGTGGTTGTGGAGATGCACGAATGACGACTTACCCATAATCGACAACAATACTCACTACGAGACACTCGAAAAATTCTGTTTTCGCGTATTTCCATTTCCAGAGACAGAGTCGTCACTCACCCGTAGGGTTATAGGGGTGAAAGCTGAAATCCGCACTGCTGTAGAGCACCTCGACGCCCCCTTTGCCGTCCTGGATCTCGACGCCGCTCTAGCCAACGCTGCTGATATGGTTCGCCGCGCCGCCGGCACTCCCATTCGCCTGGCCAGCAAATCCATCCGTATCAGACAGCTCATCTCCACCATTCTCGAGCAACCCGGTTATGAAGGCGTCCTCGCCTACAACCTGAACGAAGCAATCTGGCTAGTGGAAACGGGAACCAGTGACAACGTCTTGGTGGCCTACCCTAGCGCACATAAAGAAGCTATCCACCGTCTCATCACGGACGAACACCTCTGTCGATCCATCACCCTCATGGTCGACAGTGTCGAGCATCTTAACTTCATCGACTCAGTTGTTCCTCCCACGGAACGGGGCCGTTTGCGAATCTGTATAGACGTCGACGCCAGCCTGGAGATCGGCAAGTTCCACATCGGAGCTCTTCGCTCTCCGCTCCGTTCGGCGGAGGAAGTACGCGACTTCGTGCGGTGCGTCCGCAGTCGTGCCGGGTTCACCATCGTCGGACTCATGGCATATGAGGGCCAAATCGCCGGGACTACGGATACTTCCCCGGCCATCGCACTCATGAAGAAATTGTCTGTTAAAGAGCTCGCACAGCGCCGTGGTGAGATCGTCGATGCAGTCTCTGAAGAACTACGTAAAGCTGGTTTGCCACCGCTGGAATTCGTCAATGGCGGAGGTACCGGCTCCATCGAAACCACTTCCGCGGAAACGTCCGTCACGGAAATTGGAGCGGGGTCGGGAATAATCGGCTCAGCACTATTCGACCACTACAAGAATTTCTCCCCGCAGCCCGCTGAGTGGTTTGTTGTTCCTGTCGTCCGCCGACCGACGCCGACCACGGTCACTGTCGCAGGTGGAGGCCGAGTGGCGTCGGGCCCCGTCGGGAAAGACAGGCAACCGGTCGTCGACTGGCCCGAACAACTCAAAACCAATCCGCTTGAAGGCTTCGGAGAAGTACAAACGCCTCTCACAGGAGAAGCAGCCCGTACGTTGCACATCGGCGACCATGTATGGATGCGCCCCTCCAAGGCAGGAGAGCATACCGAATATATAGACAACATTATGGTTGTAGCCAACGGAGAGGTGGTCGACGAATGGCCAACTTACCGCGGCGAAGGAAGGAGCTTTGTCTAATGAGCACTACGTGGAGCAACTGGTCCGGTGCAGTCACATCACATCCGTCTCGCTTCGTACAGCCCGCCACTGAAGCTGAAGTCATACAGCTAGTGAAAGAAACCGCCGATTCTGCCGGCCGCCTCAAGGCCGTGGGAGCAGCGCATTCCTTCACCCCGGTAGCCCAAACCGACGGTACGCTCGTCAACCTGGATAAGATGAGCGGACTAGTGGCTTTCGATAAAGAAAAAATGACAGTCACCCTCCGTGCGGGCACTCGACTGCGCGACTGCCCAGCGATTTTGCGCCCCCTTGGCGTGGCGTTTGCTAATCAAGGCGATGTGGATCCTCAATCCATTATTGGCGCTATCAGCACAGGCACCCATGGTACCGGTGTGGGGTTCACCGGATTTGCTGGCATGGTGCGCAGCTTCCGCATAGTCACCCCAGATGGTGAGGTACATGCCTGCCATCCCGATGCTCCAAACCCACTAGACCGCGAGCTGTTTGATCTCTGTCGCATCTCTCTGGGGGCTTACGGCATTATCACCGAAGTGGAGATGGACGTCGTTCCGACCTTCGTGCTCGAAGCCAAAGAAGCCGCCGAGCTCCTCACCCCGGTGATCGAACACTTCCCGGAGCGTGCACACGCTGTAGATCACCTCGAATATTTCTGGTTCCCGAGAACTGACGTAGCCCATGTGAAGACTAATACCCGCCGACCAGGTGACACCCCAACGAGACCTATTCCTCGGTGGAAAGTTGCTATCGATGATGATCTTCTCGGCGGCATAGCTTTCGGATTCATGAACAAATTGTCCGGCGTGCTTCCCCGACTGACTGGCCCCATGCTCCAGCTCTCAGCACAAGGCTTGGCTCAACGCGAGTATTCAGATCTCGCTCATGATGTGTTCGTCACACCGCGTCGCGTGAAATTCAACGAGATGGAGTACTCCGTTCCGCTAGCTGACGCCACCGAGGTTCTCAAAGACGTTCACCGAACCATTAACCGTATGGATGAGCAGGTTCTCTTTCCTATCGAGGTGCGTGCCACAGGTGCCGATGACGTGCCCCTATCCACGGCTAAGGGCCGCGAATCGTGTTATATCGCGCTTCACCGGTATCACAAGCAGGATCAGTGGGCATATTTCCGCCGCATTGAACCGATCTTTAAAGCAGCGGGCGGGCGGCCTCACTGGGGCAAAATGCACAGCCTGAACCACGAGGATTTGTTGGAGCGGCACGAGGATCTCGCCCGTGCCGCGGAGCTACGCGGGAAGATCGATCCCCTAGGTGTATTTCGAAACGCGATGGTCGACCGCATTTTCGGCTTAGTGTGAGGTCCAGCGCCTCGCGTGTTGTCTGTCGTCCGGTGTCAGGCGTGATTCCCTGGCGTGGTGTGAGGCTCAACGCCTGGGGCACTATCCGGTGACTGACGTACTGTCCGGCTCAGCGCTGCAGTCTCACTACCTGGACCACAGCCCTGCACCCTTCCTCATGCCGATGCCGCTTCGCTATCTTGCAAGCTAGTCAGCTTGCGCCTAGCACGCCGTGAGTTCTGCGTCTGGCGTAGCAGGTCATAGACGAAAATGACGAGTGCGATCCAGATGATGACAAACCCCACCCAACGCCCTGGCTCGATGTATTCCTTGGTGACGAACACAGCCCACAACATCTGCAGCATGGGAGTGAAGTATTGAATCATCCCCAGGCTGGTCAGAGTCATTTCGTGTGCAGCCCGTGCAAAGCATAACAATGGTAGTGCAGTCACCACACCGGCCAGCATCAACAAGACAGTATGCGAAGTCCCCTCCTGAACAAAAGTGCTTCTTCCCTGAACCTGTAGATACAGTATGTACATCACACCGAACGGAGCTAAAACAGTAGTCTCCGCCATCAAAGAAATCTGTGGCGACAACCGGATTTTCTTTTTAATGAGGCCGTAAACGCCGAAGCTGAAAGCCAGTCCCAGGCTGATCCACGGTGGATTCCCCAGCATGATGGTCATGATCACCACAGCAATGAAGGCCAATCCAATAGCGATCCTCTGTAGCCCGCTCAGGCCTTCCCGAAGGACGAGAACGGCAAGCATCACGCTCACCAACGGGTTGATGAAATACCCTAGAGCGGCGTCAGCAACATGATCGTTGTTGACCGCATAGACATAAAGCCCCCAGTTCACAGAAATCACTGCCGCAGCCGCAGCCACAAGCAACCACTCTTTCTGCGTAATTGCCCGAAGTTTCTTCGTGGCACGGATGACGAACAAAACCACAGCCATAAAAACAAAAGTCCACACCACTCGATGCGAGAGAATCTCCACAGGTGCAGCTGGTTTCAGCAGTGGAAAGAAAGCTGGGAACAAGCCCCACATTCCATAACAGAGTAGACCCCAGATCATTGCTGCCTAGCTTCTCCTTCATTGCGGGCGCTCAGATTCGGGGCGAGTTCAGGTGCCGTTGCCGGTGTCTGAGCAGGAACGGGCGCCCCGGATGGTTCCGACATGTCAGATGGTGTGGGCGTATCAGATGGTGTGGCTGGAGACGTCTGCGCCGATGTCTCCCCCTGTCCATTTCCACTGTGACCCACAGGCGGTGCGTACGGCGAATCCTCTTGGACAAGTGGTTGCACACCAATGCGCCCCCACACTGCATCAGGATGGGCAGCCTCCACGCAGTACACTCCCGGCCTTTTGGCTAATTCACGCAACTGTTCTGGTGCTCCATAAACGAGCACGCTGTCAAAGCGCAGGTCCTCAGCTCGTAGGCCAGAGCCCTTTGCCAAGGTGTTCACCGCACGGTTAAACACATCGATCCGACGCAATCCAGAGGCAGGCTCTGGCAGCGGCACCTGAATCGGCCCGAGCAGCAACGTACTCACCCGCATATCGAGATCCTTGAAAATATCCGCCAACTCCTGCGCATTCATACTGTGTTGCAGGCTCAGAAGCGCCCAGCGGGGACTATCCCCCTCCATTTGTTCCAAGGTGTTGTGAGCGTGGCGCTGATAATCCTCCCGGGATACACCATAAGCACCCAGAAGATCCCCATTAATGTTTTGTGGCTGAGAGATACGATCCGACTGCGACAAAGCCAATACCGCAATGAACAGCCCCACAACGCAAAAGAGCGACAGATAGGCCACCCACGCTGGTTTGCGAGTATCGTCCCACTCATGGCGCCGCCGTCGTTTTTTGTTCTCTGGAACTGACTGCGACATGCGAGACTTAATGGCTGCGGCACTATGTTTAGGCACCGTTGGCCTCCCTCAGTCTCTTCAATGCTTCAGCCAAGTCTGCTGGATACGGAGATTCCACAGTCATGAACTCTCCATTAGGGTGCGGAAAGCCCAAAGACACAGCATGAAGCCATTGGCGAATCAGCCCGAGGCGTTCTGCCAGGTGCGGGTCGCACCCGTACATCGGATCTCCCACCAAAGGATGGTGCAACGAGGAGAAATGTACGCGAATTTGATGTGTACGACCGGTCTCCAGTTTCACTTTGAGCAAGCTAGCTTGCCGGTGAGCTTCGAGGGTGTCGTAGTGTGTTACGGCATGCTTGCCATCCTCGCGCACAGCAAAACGCCACCCTGCGCTGGGATGACGGCCAATCGGAGCATCGATGGTTCCGCTCGTTGGGTCAGGATGCCCCTGGACGAGTGCGTGGTAGGTCTTGGTTACTTCACGGTTACGGAAAGCACGCTTCAACACCGTATACGCCCGCTCGGATGCTGCCACGATCATCACGCCAGATGTGCCGACGTCGAGGCGTTGAACGATGCCTTTGCGCTCCGGGGGCCCAGACGTGGAAATGCGGAAACCGGCAGCCGCCAGTCCTGCGGTGACTGTCGGACCTTCCCATCCCAGAGTGGGATGCGCTGCAACCCCCACGGGTTTATCCACGACGATGACATCGTCATCCGAATACAAAATGTCCATGCCCTCCACGTGCTGTGGAGGCTCGGCCGCCAAATCGCGTGGCGGTTCTGGCAAGGTGACGTCGAGCCACGCACCTGCAACGAGTCGATCAGACTTGCTTACGGCTGCACCGTCTTGCAGTACGTCACCGCCGACTGCCAACTCTGCAACGGCTGTACGAGAAAGCCCCAAAAGCTTAGACAAACCCGCATCAACGCGCATTCCCGCCAGACCATCGGGCACCGGCATCACACGGTTCTCACGGCTCATCGAGGCATGTCCTCCCTTCTTTCTGCTGCCTCTATTCCTTTTCCGCTGCCACTCGCATCCGAAAGTCTGCACTCGTCATTGGCCGCGTTGTCGCCATCAGCAGCGGGTGGGTTTGCACGCTCAGAAACTGACTTGTGACGTCGTGGTTCGACGAATAGGGCGAACAGGAGATAGACCACAACACCCACGGTGATCGCTGAATCAGCAATATTAAAAATGGCGAAGCTTCCGAAAGATAAGAAATCCACCACATGTCCGTGCAAAGCACCGGGAGCGCGGAAAATACGGTCAATGAGATTGCCTGCTGCACCTGAACCGATGAGGATCGCCGGTACCGCGGTCCACCACGAGCGTGCGCGAAAAAGAGCAATTAGACACACGACGGTGGCAGCAATTTGGATCACGGAAAAGATAAGTGTGGCATCCACCCCCATGGAAAAGGCTGCGCCGGGATTACGTATCAGGAACAGGCGAAAGAAATTACCAAACACCGGATACGCCGTGCGGGGCTCCAGATTCTCTACGACAAGCCACTTTGTCAGCTGATCAATGGCCACAATGAGAAGCATTAGTAATAGGGCCGGCCCCGTCACACGTTTGGAAGTCACGCAGACAGTCTAGTCCCCTAACCACTAATGCCTGGAACCACAGCGGTATTCGGAGGGGCACCTGTTAGGCTATGGAACCGTGGCTAATCGAAAGACCCGTCGAACATTGGCGCTCACCGCCCTTTTCTGTCTGTCTACGTTGACCGCTTGTGGCGAAGACTCAAACACCCATGCCCAACCAGTCAATGCTCCTGTCGAGGGTGTCACCGTGCAGTTGTTGAATGCAGGTGAGGGCTCTGCACAGCCACTCGTGTGGTTCACGGGTCCCGACGAGCAAAAGGTGAAGTTTTCCTTCACTCAGGGACTTGAACAAAAAACCCTAGTTGATGAAGAAAAGCTAAAGAAACAGCAGGCCGAAGACCGTGCTAAGCAGAGCGCTACGCAATCGTCTGATTCTTCCGCGTCGACCACTGCTCCAAGCTTTACCACCGAGAGCAATACCGACGATCTCGACGTTCCCTATGACGAAGTCACCATGGATCTCCCGCTGACCACCAACATCCACACCGATGGTCACGTACGCACCAGCACCGTCACCGTGGGGCGACCCTCAGGCAGTAATACCGAGCGTAACGAGGATGTGGCTACCGCCGAGGGATTCACGATGGTCACGGAACAGAACCTGAACGGCCGAGTTCAGAACCGGAATTTTTCTGCCCCTGAATCTGCAACTGACTCCGCTCGTGCCAGTGTTGAACAAGCACTCACCAGAATGAATGACGTGCCGATCATTTTCCCCGACGAGCCAATCGGTGTGGGAGGCAAGTGGAAAGTATCCAACCGCATCGATGAAAACGGCACATCCATGTTGCAGGACATCATCTACACACTGTCAGAGCGCCAAAACAAGACGGTCAAGCTGGGAGTGGAAGTCAAACGTCGGCCAGCGACCAAACAGCTAGCGGACACTGATCTGGAAGTTCTCGATGTCAGCAGCGAATCGACAGGGCACATAGTGCTCAATCTGACCCATGCTCTGCCTGAACGAGGTTCGGTGAAAGTTACGACCACAACCACTTATGGTCAGAAAGATTCCGCAGTAAAAGTTATTCAAACCACGATGGCAAAAACATCCTGGGCACAATCTGAGGAAAAACAGGACTAAAGCTGAGTGAGGCCTACGCCGCACTCAGCAGGGTTGAGTCGCCGTAATTTTAACCAGCAGGCGCGGGAGCCGGTTGGCCTTCCGGTGCAGGCGCGGGAGCTGGCTGGCCTTCCGGTGCAGGCGCGGGAGCTGGCTGACCCTCAGGCGCCGGTGCAGGGGCTGGCTGACCCTCAGGCGCCGGTGCAGGGGCTGGCTGACCCTCAGGCGCCGGAGCCGGAGAGCCCTCCGGAGCAGCTGTGTCAGGGTTACACATCGCAGGAACCTGATCAGGTAGCACAGCTTCAACCAAGGAACAAGCCCATCGCTTATCCAGCTTCATCTTGTTCTGGTCTGCCGTATCACGCACAAATTCCACACCTTGAATCTGCTGCGGTTCTGCATTCGGCAGCATCAGGTTCACGTTTGCGGTGTAGACATTGGGCAGCATGCCGGGCAAAACCGGATCAAGGACGTTGAACTGTGCCTTAGAGTCAACAGCAGCCTTCGTGAGGGAATCGAAAAGCTCCGGTGCTTCTTGTCCCCCAACCACGGTGTCTAGTTTCTGATCGGTAGGAACGTTGGGATCAACCGCACGTGCCAGCACTCCTTGCAAATCGGCAGCGGCGGGGATTGCCTCTTCCTGCGCCGTCTGTTGCGATGAGCTAGGCGCAGTATTTTCCTCGTCGTTGTCGTTTCCACACGCAGTCAGGGTCAGACCAGCGCTAACGGCGGCTACGAGCGCCAAAGACTTTATGGAGGACGTGCTCATGATGGGGTGCGGCTCCTTCGATCTGTGACGTACATCGGAGATGCGCGCTCTCACGCATTCCTTATCCAACGCACGTTTAGGGGTACGCCACGATGTTACACATGTGTATGAAGTGACCACTAACCTGTGAGGCATGGATTACAAGGACTCCCCGTCACGTTTTCAGGTCGAAGAGCCTGCAGCCAGGCGCATCCCTTCTCTGAACACTGACATTGTGCCCCAAACTATCGTCGTAATCGGGACGGGCGGCACTATTTCCTGCGCTCGGGATCCACGCAGCGGGGATCTCGTGCCGTCGCACCCCATCGACGACATCATCGCCCAGGCGGGTATCCCACACATCAGTCATATCCATGTCGAGTCCCGGGACATCATGGCATTAGATTCCTCCGACCTCCAGCTCAGTGATGTGGATCATATCCTCACCTGCCTTCATGAGGGTTTGAACGATACCTCTTATGTTCATCCCTTAGGTGGGGTCATTATCATCCATGGCACGGATACCTTAGAGGAAACCGCGATGGCTGTACACTGTCTCATCGACTCTCATGTGCCCGTCATTCTCACTGGAGCACAGCGTCCATTCGATGACCCATGTCCCGATGGACCGGCCAATCTCCGGGATGCTTTCACTTTTGCCCTATCCGTACCTCCAGATGCAACGATGCCGGCTCATGTGGTCTTTGGAGGGGTGGCTCTGCCTGCATCAGGGGTGAGCAAGGCTCATACGCACAACGACCGCGCCTTCGTATCTTCTTCTGCTGATCACGGCGTCACCCGTGCTTTTTCTCCCACCCCGCAGCAGCGCCCCGCATCTCTGCCGCCGTCATTAGCCGATCTACGTGTGGAGATCGTCTCGGCCTACGGTGGTTGCTCTAGCCGTGTGATCGACGCCATCACTTCCGACTCCAAACCTCTGCATGGCATAGTCGTTTCTGCGCTCGGCAGCGGAAATATTCCCCGGGCCATGGTTGAATCACTATGTGCACTAGACGTGCCCGTGAGGTTGTGCACGCGGGTTCCCTTCGGACCTATGAATGCTGCCTACGGTGGCGTCGGCGGCGGTGCCGAGCTCCAGCGCCGAGGACTGACAATAGAAAGTGGCCTTCGCCCGTCCCAGGCGCGGATGAAGTTGTTGTGCGAACTTGCGTCAGGGCGCATCTAGTCCATCGAGCGTTCCTCCGGGCGAAGATCCCACGCCAAAGAGGCCAGGGGGTCTGCGGGGTGAAGAGCCGGGTCATTAACGGAAAAGGTTTTCGTTTTCCCTGGGCCAGTCGCGCGTGTTTCGAAACGTACACTGACCACGCCTGACCCGGTGCCTTGCACCCAACCGTGGCCATAAATCTCATGCTCCACGTCTTGGGTGGTCTGCCACGGCCCGGAGTTACTCGCCCGAGCGTTCAATGGCGCGAGGCCTCCCATACCATTGGCAGTGTGATCATTGCTGTCTGACATGGTGATCACCATGCCCACTTCCTCTGCTGGGGTTATCAATTCTGGGAAGAGCAACTCCTGCCGTATATCCACCAACCCAGATAACCCAACACCCACGAGGCGAATCGAACCGAGTTGCTCTGGACGTGGCATAACACGCCGAGCGGCCACGGTGATTGTCTCTAGATCATCTGTGCCTGCGGGTAAGGTGGCCGAACGGGTATGGATATGAAAATCTTCCGTGCGAACTTTCGCGGTAATAGTACGCGCTGCACGACCATCTTTGAGAAGCCTACGGTGTGCTTCTTTGGCCACCTCATTGACGATCGGCCATAATTCTGTTGATGTATGAATATTCGTGGTGAGGGTACGTTCAGCACTCATTTGTTTGGAGCGCGCACGAGGAGCTACGGGACGTGTGTCGTTTCCTGCGGCCATGCGCTGAATATCTACGCCGGCGGCACCTAGCAAACTCTTCACATCGGCACGATCCATCTTGACGAATTCTGCGATAGTGTGCACACCCACTTCTGCCAGCCGAGCTTGCGCCACCTTGCCGATCCCCCAGAGTTCCTTGGCCGGTCGCGGCCCGAATACCTGCATTCTTCGCCACACAGAAACCACCGCTATGCCATGTGGTTTCCCTAGGTCACTAGCCATTTTTGCGTCGAGTTTTGTCGAAGCCATCCCCACTGAGGAAGGTAAACCTGTCTCCTCTTCCACAGCACGCTGTAAGCGCATAGCCCACGCTCTGGCTTCTTCGTCGGTAGCGCCTATGAGCTGAGGCGGCTCGGCAAAACCTTCGTCCACGGACAGTTGCTCCACCACGGCGCCTGCATGTGCTCGGATGACTTCGAAGATTCTTCTCGACGCCACCTTGTACACCTCCAAACGAGGCCGAACAACCACAGCCCTGTTGCGGCACAAACGCACCGCCTGGCTCATAGGCATTGCCGAATGCGCACCAAACACTCTCGCCTCATAGGACGCACCGGCAACGACTCCCCGCCCGCTCATTCCACCAACGAGAACCGGGCGACCTCGCAGAGTGGGTCTGGTCAATTGTTCCACAGACGCAAAAAAAGCGTCCATATCGATATGCGCCACCCAGCGTTCTTGTGGGCGGCTGCGAGAAGAGTTGTCAGCGCGTGTCCTATCGGCGTGTGTATCGTCGGTTATTTTTCGGCCATCCCTGAAAGGGTCGTACAGTATCTCGCCGTTGTATTCTGGACGATCACCCATGTCCCTGACACCTCCTTTCCATACGACCGCCAGTGGAAGTCTCCGTCAATACCGAAACTCCGACATGCGAGGCTTGCCCCAGACTAAGGCACTCAGTCACTACGCTGTGTGAATGCATCCACGCTCATCCAAGGTCATTAGGATGTAGTGAAAATTGCGAGTTCTGGAAAAGCCTTTTCAAGAAATACGCCTCACTAACCCGGCTCTCTCAAGGCAACCGCGGCTACCACTGCTGCAATCCCCAGTAGCTCGACAATACTAAGCATCTGCCCTAGCGCCACCGCGCCGAGTAGTGACGCGGTCAACGGAAGCAAGGCAAGCAACAAGGCAAAGTATCCAGGCCCCGCTATTTTCATCACTAATTGGTCAAGACTATAGGGAATCACAGCACTCAGCATTCCCAGACCCAATGCAAGGCCAACGAGCTCTAACGCGTCAACATGCCAACCAGGGGCTATGCCACTACCCCACACCAGGAAATAGCCCGCCCCGACAAGAGGAGTCGAAACCACTGCTGACCAGGCAAAACCAATCGCCAGAGCGTCACGCGCACCAGCATAAGCAGAATTCTTCGCCACACGAGAGCCGAGCATGATATATCCAGCCCACAACATAGCCGCAGTGAGCGCATACATCACCCCACTCGGGGAAGCAGCCCACTGTGCCCCTGATAACACCAGCACACCGACGCCAGCTAAAAGAAGTGCTGACCAGTCACGGCGTGAATGACTACCCCACGCAGCGACCGCTATAGGACCTAAAAACTCAATCGCCACGGCAGTTCCTAGCGGAAGACGAGCAATAGCCTCGTAGAACACCATGTTCATTCCCAGCGTGACCACACCGAACGCCATGGCAAGGCGCCCCGAGGTGCCAAAGAAACTCTGGATCTTTGGTCGCTGAATAATCACGAGGATGAGCCCCGCAGCCGCGATGCGCATCCAGGCGACAATCGCTGGGGGAAATGTATGGAAGAGTCCAACTGCCAAGGCCGCACCAGCGTACAACGACACGCCAGAGGCGATCATGACAACTGGAGCGGCTACGCGGGGCGTGAGCCCGCAGGGGCAATCCATTCACTAGTTCACTGAATGGTGTGCACTAATTTCGGGTGACCTGAGCGGTGCAACCATCTGCCACATCCACCGGAAGTTCTTCTCCGACCACCACGTGGAATTCTGTAGCTAAGACTTCCTTGGCGATGCTCTGTGCATGCTCCTTAGCCCAGGCCTCCTTGTCTGCAGGTACAGACAGCGTCACGGTGATGCGATCACTCACATCAAAACCGGCGTTCTTGCGGGCATCTTGCAGCCCACGCACACGGTCGGCGGCCCAGCCTTCCGCCTCCAGCTCAGGAGTGACGCAGGTATCCAACACAACCAGACCACCTACGCCGGCGACCTCAGCAGTGTTGTCCGGGTCGGTAGCAACCAGCCTGCGGGAATACTCACCGTCCTGCAATTCAATGCCGTCGGCCACAACTGTTCCGGAATCAGTTACTTCATAATCACCTGACTTCACTGCCTTGATCACACGCTGAACGTCTTTGCCGAGACGAGGACCTGCCGCGCGAGCATTAACCACAACGTCAAAACGTCCAACAGAGGCCACATCATCAGTCAAGACAACTTCCTTGACATTCACTTCATCGGCAATGATTGACGTGAAATTCTCCAGCTCATCAGCATTCGGCATAGCAACCGCCAGACGTGGTAGAGGCAAACGATTACGCAACTTATGGGACTTGCGCAATGATGATGCCGCGGAACTAATGGAGCGTACAGCGTCCATCGCTTCCACCAGGGCAGAATCCTGAGGTAGATCCTCCGCCTTCGGATAATCGGTCAGATGCACTGAACGTTCCCCAGTAAGACCTCGCCAAATAACTTCGGTAGTCATTGGCAGGAGTGGCGCCGCCACTCGGCATAGGGTCTCCAGAACCGTATACAAGGTATGAAAAGCTTCTGGGTATTCGGTATCCCCAGCCCAGAAACGCTCACGGGAGCGGCGAACATACCAATTGGTCAGAGCGTCACAGAATGTCCGGATCTCGTCAGTGGCAATAGCGACGTCGGTGTTATCGAGCGCTTCGGTGACGCGCGTAACGGTGTCGTGCAACTTAGCCAAAATGTAGCGATCCAACACATTGGTGGAGTCGGTGCTATAACGCGCCGGCTGGGAGGCATAGAGACGCAGGAAGGAATACGCATTCCACATCGGCAGCATAGCGTGCCGTACTCCTTCACGAATGCCCTGTTCCGTGACGATCAGATTACCCCCACGCAGAATAGGACTTGACATGAGGAACCAACGCATGGCGTCGGAACCATCCCGTTCAAAAACCTCGTTCACGTTCGGATAGTTGCCTTTGGACTTGGACATTTTCAGTCCATCGTCACCCAGAACAATGCCATGAGCCACGACCTTCTTGAAAGCCGGGCGATCGAACAATGCTGTGGATAAGACATGGAGTGTGTAGAACCAACCACGCGACTGACCCGAATACTCCACAATGAAGTCAGCCGGTGAGTGAGTATCAAACCACTCTTTGTTTTCAAAAGGGTAGTGCTTCTGAGCAAACGGCATGGAACCCGATTCAAACCAGCAATCCAATACCTCCGGAACCCTACGCATGGTGGACTTACCGGTTGGATCGTCTGGATTCGGGCGGGTCAGCTGATCGATGTCCGGTCGGTGCAGAGACTGCGGACGGACACCAAAATCACGCTCTAGCTCATCAAGAGAACCGTAGACATCCATACGCGGATACTCTTCAGAATCAGACACCCACACTGGAATGGGAGCTCCCCAGTAACGATTGCGGGAAATATTCCAGTCGCGTGCGCCTTCCAGCCATTTTCCGAATTGACCATCACGAATATGGGAAGGCATCCAGTCGATCTGCTCATGGTTGAGCTCAACCATGCGATCACGGAACTTTGTGACAGCTACGAACCACGACGGCAGCGCCATGTAAATCAGCGGTTCACCCGACCGCCACGAGTGAGGGTAAGAGTGTTCGATGGTTTGATGACGAACCACCTTGCCCTCTGCCTTGAGGTCCCTGATGATGTCTTTATTAGCGTCGAACACCAATTTCCCCTGGTAGTCAGGTACCTGGGAGGTGAACTTGCCATCCATATCGACGGGAATGACCACCTCAATGCCCACCGCTTCACATGCAAACATATCGTCTTCACCGAAGGCTGGGGCTTGATGAACGATACCTGTACCGTCCTCAGTAGTGACGTAGTCGGCAGCGATCACCTGGAAGGCATTCGGGTGATCTTTGAAGTACGGGAACACTGGTTCGTAAGTCGTTCCCACCAGCTTGGAGCCCGGGAACGAGCACAGCACTTGGTGATCCTCGCCCAGCTCCTTTGCAAAACTACTGATGAGAGCGGTGGCTAGAACAAAAACCTGACCTTCAAATGCGGATCCTGCGCCCACCTTCACAGCAGAATATTCGACGGTGGGATTCACTGCCAATGCCAAATTTGAAGGCAAGGTCCACGGCGTGGTCGTCCAAGCGATGAGGGAGACGTTCCCCCATTCTTCATGGTTGGTGAAAATTTCTGCTGCAGCAGAACCTTCGCGCGCACCGGTAACCGGGAAGGTGACCGTGAGAGTTGGATCCTGACGCATCTTGTAGGAGTCATCCAGCCGTGTCTCCTGGTTCGACAGCGGTGTGTGCTCTGCCCAGGAGTAAGGCAGTACGCGGAATCCCTGATAAATCAGTCCTTTATTCCACAACTCCTTAAACGCCCACATTACGGACTCCATGAAGTCCAGATCCATGGTCTTGTAGCCATTATCGAAATCAACCCAGCGGGCCTGGCGTGTTACGTACTCTTTCCACTCATCGGCATAACGCAACACGGACGACGCGCAGTAGTCATTAAACTTCGCCATGCCCATCTCTTCGATACCTTGGCGTCCCTTGATCCCCAGCTGCTTTTCAGCTTCGAGTTCCGCCGGCAGACCGTGGCAATCCCAGCCGAATACGCGGGCCACCTTCTTACCACGCATCGTCTGGTAACGCGGCACAATATCCTTGACGTAACCGGTCAGCAGATGACCGTAGTGTGGCAGCCCGTTCGCGAATGGAGGGCCATCGTAAAACACGTATTCCTCAGCGCCCTCGCGCTGAGCAATGGACTCATTAAACGTTGCGTCCTCTGCCCAGTACTTCAGCACTTCCTGTTCCATCACAGGGAAGGATGAAGATCCGTTCGTCATGTCCTGGCGTGGGTATGCGCCACCGGCTGGGGTGCTCATTTACTCGCGTATCCGTTCCTGTCGTCTTCTGGTCATTCCTCTTTCTTTTCCCGACGCCACCCCGTGTGGACGGCAGTTGTATGTCGGGCACAAAGAAAATCAGGGACGTGACGGGCACGCGGTACCACCCTGGTTGACCTAGCCTACAACCCGCATGATCACCATCTAGGCGAGTAATCACCCACCAGGTGAGACGAGATGTGAGGCTCAAGTCCACTCATCATGCGGCGATATCGTGCCGCGACTCCGCCCGGTTCTAATAAGCCCTTCCCGTGTACTCAGACGCAGAACGCTGGCGCTGTGACCAACCAGCATGTCAGCCGCTTGCCACCAGCTTGTCCTCAAGCTTTGGTTCCGCTTGTCAGCGAACTCATGGAATGACCGTTCTTCCGGTGACGCTCCCCGGTGATAGCCGGATCAACGCGAATAACTCGTACTGTACACCGTCAAGCAAAAGACAGCGAAAAACTCCCCACCGGTGGACAGCGAATGAACGCCAACCCACAGTGGGGAGTAATCATCCAGAGAGGATCAACGAGTCTACTGGTTATGCATCTCGACTTCCGGGGTACCTGCTGGAGCAGCAGTGCCTCGAGAGTTGAGCTCTTCAAGCTGAGACTCGAGGAAGGTCTTCAAGCGAGTACGGTATTCGCGCTCGTAAGTACGCAATTCTTCGATGCGCCCTTCCAGGATGGTCTGCTGCTTCTTGACAGTCTCCATGATCTCGGTATGCTTCCGCTCTGCATCCTGCTGCAGCGCGGTTGCCTTGTCCTGAGCCTGACGGATCTGTGCCTGAGACTGTGCGTTAGCGTCCGCAATCATCGTCTTAGAACGCTGATCTGCATCCGCAAGTTGAGCTTCGGACTTCTGCTTAGCATCAGCCAGCATCTTTTCAGAACGAACCTTAGCGTCAGACAGTTGGGAATCAGCATTCTTCTTTGCCTCATCCAAAATCCTGCGGGAGGAGCTGTCTGCATCGTCAACAGTCCGCTTGGCTTCAGCGCGCGCATCCGAGAGCATTGCGCTGGACTCTGCCTTGGCATCGCTGGTGAGACGATCGGCCATCTCTTGAGCCAGAGACAGCACTCGAGCAGCCTGCATATGAGTGTCTGGCGTAGCAGCACCAGAGGTTACGTCCCCCTTGGTGGCTGCGGAGCCGACAATACCGGAGGTAGCGGCAGAAGAAGCGGAGGAATCGGTGGACTTGCGTGCTTCAGCAGCTGCAGCTTCTGCCTTCTTAGCGCGCTCCTCCGCTGCCTTCGCACGCGACTCGGCATCCCTAATGCGTGCCTCAGCCTTCGCCTCAACATCGCGGCGAACCTTGGCCTCTACATCTTTGCGTACGTCAGCCTCGATCTTCCTGCGGAGTTCGGCCTCATCAACCTTGGAAGAGCCAACAGCTGCAGTTGCCTTTCCACCGTCGTTGAGCTCCTCAACCTTGAGCTTCAGGTCAGCATTCTCGTCCTGGAGCTCAGCTAGGGTGTCTTCAACAAGGTCGAGGAACTGATCGACCTCATCCTCGTTGTAGCCTCGCTTGCCGATCGGCGGCTTGCTGAAAGCTACGTTGTGCACGTCAGCGGGAGTCAGCGGCATAGGTATGTCCCTTCCAAATCGGAATGCCTCAATGTGCCAGAGGGTTGTTCAAACTTAACAAACTGCTACGAGCATAGCAGCGCCTTGCGATTAAGGCTCAACTACACATTAAGAGCTTACCGCTTCTCAATAGCTCACGTCGATGCACTACAATTATCTGGCTCATAACGGGGGCACTAGTCCCAGCACAATCCCACTGATCAATAAATAATTCAAAGCCTTCGATGGGCATAACACGGCCGTCAACTGGTATGACGTTCAATTTATTGTCGCTACCGGGCACCGAGAGAATTTCAGCGATACAACTACCTACAATCGTTTACTTCTGCATAACTAATGGAAAGTCACCGCAGTATCGCTACCCCATACAACACCCCATTCAGCCAACAAACCCCACCAAATACTGCCCGGACAAGTGAGTCGGAAACCGCTCTCCTCCCTACACCGGCTTCATCCCCGGCCGCGAGCTTACCCTGCTCTCCTGCTCTGTTTTACCGCTTCAGTGTTCTGTTTTGCCTCTTCAGTTCTCTGCTCTGTTCCGCCGCTTCATTCCGAGAATCAAAGCATTTCCCCATTCACAAACATTTTCCCCAGCCCCATGGAGGACATCGCTGGATAATTGGAGCAAGCAGCTCAACTCGTGCACACATTATAAAAATAGTAGAAAGCCACTGCGATTCTCGACCCACATTCTCGAATCGCAGTGGCTTCCTTCACTACACACGACATCTCCGCGGCCTCACTCACTTACCGCGAAGATGGGCTTAGTCTAACCTTCTACCTAGTGCTTTCACAACCTTTCACAGCAAATTTTTTCAAATATTCACCAAAATTCTTTAATCTTGCACTCTTTAGAAAAAGCTGCAGGTGAGAACGTGTGAGGAGCGAACGTTTTCTCACCCAAAAGCAAGAGCCGCCGACTCCACCTAGGAATCGGCGGCTCTCAGCAACCGCCAACACTTCACCAGCCATCGCGCACCCCTTATGCGCTCAGCCGGAATCAGCACGAGCCACCCACAGAGGCTACGACGAAACAATCATCGAACAAACAGATACAGTAACTGAGGCAGGAACTGCAGGATGAAGAACAAGACCAACACGGATAGGTCAAGCGCTACTCCACCCAGGCGCAGTGGGGGAATAATTCTGCGCAACAATTTCACCGGCGGATCAGTCACAACGAAAATCGGCTCTGCAGCAATAGAAAACCACCGCTGCGGCCGCCAATTACGCGAAAACGATTGCGTCATCTCAATAACAATGCGCAGCAGCAGAATGAGCGCATAGATCTGGCACAACCACGAGACTGCATATACGAAAGTCAACAGTATCCTTTACAGATCCTCTACCAACTGATCCAGTTGGCTCTGCTCCAGGGTCAAACCTTGTGGAATCAGCACGAAGTTACGCACGCCACGCAGCTTCTTGATGGTTGCATCCACACCCTTGGCCAAACCAGAGGCGAAATCTAAGACTCGCGCGGCCTGATTCTTTTCCATTCCTCCAAGGTTAAATACGGCAACATCTCCGGACTTTATGATTTCAACGAGCTCGCTAGCTTGGTTGTATTCACTCAAAGAAAGTCGAACAACCTGAGGTTCTGGAGCGACGGTACGGCGCTCCAGTGTAGATGGGCGAGCCGCAGACTCCCCGTAACGAGAGCTGGAACCACGATGGGAGGCCCCGTAATCCCGGTAGCTAGAAGAGCTCGCCCCGCGCGAGTAGTAACGGTCATCGCCAGGGTCGCGATCCCTACTGCGATCGTCGCTACCGCGCTCATCACGGCCGTCGCGTTCCTCACGGAAGCTATCGCCGTAATAAGGATCCCGGTAGTTATCCACTTCGCCAAAACCAAAGAAATCTTTGACTTTGCCGCTAAAAGAGTCACTCATGAGGTGTAGAACCTTTCCGTGTTTGTTTCTGCCGTGACTCGTGATACTCAAGTGCCATCTGAGACATCATTTGTCCACGTGAGAGGCAGTTTCCGTGCTCTAAATTACTGGTCGCGGACCCATGATGTCCGTTCCGACACGCACCAAAGTCGAGCCCTCAGCAAGAGCGATTTCGAGATCATGGGACATACCGGCCGAATATACCGGCGCACCGAGTACACGATCAGCAATCCTCTCCAAGAGTATGCGTCCCCGTGCGAAAACTACACCAGCATCCGAAGCAATAGGCGGGACTGTCATAAGACCACGCAACTCCAAATGTTCCGTCGAAGCTATGGCATCAGCCAAAGCATCAATTTCTTCTTCAACAGCACCTCCACGTGATGGGTCACCGTCAGCACTGAACTGAATCAGCACCGGAAGGTTCTCATGGCGGTCGCCTCGTTCTTGTGCCAACGCCACCCCTCGATCCAAGGCATGAACCAATTTCAGGGAGTCCACCGTATGAACCGCCGCGGCCCATCGAGCCACGCTATTAGCCTTCTTGGTCTGAATCTGACCAATCATGTGAATTTCTGGACGCCCCGCCAAAACCTGAGCTTTGTTGCGTGCCTCTTGTTCGCGGTTTTCGCCCACGGCTCCGATACCCATACCGGCAAGAAGCGCGATGTCCTCCACCGGGTGAAACTTCGTTACTGGTAATAAGTCAGCTCCACCGGCTACAGCGATGCGATGCCGCACTTTACGCAACGCCTCAGCCAATTCTTCAGATCGGCGCTGGCTCCTCTCATCCATATTCTGCTCCATCGCGATTGCTGTTCTCCTCACTCCACGCGCCTATGCCACTTGTTGTGTATCCCCAACAGATAATCCTGATCGGGTTTTCAGTCCGCAGAATTCAGATTAGTTCTGGGGCCGCGGCATCCAGATCACTCCTGCCTGACGCCCTGTTTTCCCTTCTCGGCGATACGAGAAGAAATTTTCAGATTCTACGGTACAACGAGGATCGGCGTCGATACTCCCTATACCCAACCCCAGCAATTGACGGGTGAGACCCGCACGGATATCAAGGCCGCAGGTTCCCCTTGCTGTTGTGGTGCGAGAGCCAGGCAGCTTGGACTCCACATCAGCTGCCATGTCAATTGGAACTTCGTAATTCGCTCCCGACGCTGCCGCACCCATGAGGGCATGCATATGTGCAGGCACAGCACCCAACTCTTCCATACGACGAACAGTCCGCGTGACGATCCCATTTCGCGCCCCGATACGCCCAGCATGTACTGCTGCGATCACACCCGCAGACTCGTCAGCTAGCAACAGCGGCACACAATCGGCAGTGAGCACAACAAGCGCAACATCTTTCAGCGTGGTTATCAGGGCGTCTGTGGTTTCAACCGGGCCTTTACCCAGCAGATCCTCGGTCACCTCTGTAACTGTCGGCGAATGAATCTGCTCCATGAACACTAAGCGTTCCAATGGCAAACCCAATGCATTCGCAAGACGTTGACGATTGTTCTGAACCGCCACCGGATCGTCGCCAACGTGATCGCCTAAGTTGAAACCGTGATAGGGAGCAGCCGACACTCCGCCGCTGCGATCGGTGAAGACCTGTCGAACAATGCGTGTTTCTTGTGCCGTATTACCCATTATTTCGTGCGTATCGCTCTCGATTTACCGCTTATCGCTCTCGGCTGAGATTTCATCGCGGTGGTTTCTCTGCTCAGCCCACCACCGCGAAGGTTGTGGCAGTTTTAGTTGAAATCTGGCAAGTCCAGGTCGTCACCGTCATCGGCTGGGGCGACATCATCCTGACGTGAGGTGAACAAACCGCCGCCGTTGCCCCGCGGTACATCGGAGCGCGAACGCTGAGCAAAGCTCGAGTTCTGCTGTGGCTGAGCAGTCGGCTGCTGCACAGAAGTCTGTGGTACCTGTGCTGTCTGTTGTTGTGCGGACGGGGCCTGATCTGAGCCGAAAATGGAGGAACCCTGCTGTTGGTTGGTGGCTGCATGATGCTTTCCACCGCGCTGAGCATTGGACTCCGCCGAAGGGGAATCATCGAAACCCGTGGCGATCACGGTCACGCGAACTTCATCGCCGAGCTGATCGTCGATGATCGTACCGAAGATGATATTCGCTTCCTCATCCGCTAATTCCTCAACCAAGGTCGCAGCCTGCGAAACCTCCATCAGCCCCAAGTCGGAACCACCAGCGAAGGAAAGCAACACACCCTTAGCGCCCTTCATGGTGGACTCCAGCAATGGAGAGTTAATGGCCGTTTCGGTGGCCTTCACAGCTCGATTCTCGCCGCGGGCGGTACCAATGCCCATCAAGGCCGAACCTGCGTCGGTCATCACGGATCGCACGTCGGCGAAGTCAACGTTGATCACGCCGGGGGTGGTAATCAACTTGGTGATACCTTCAACACCGGACAACAGCACTTCATCAGCTTTGCGGAAGGCCTCCATCATGGAGAGCTCCTCATCGCTCATCTGCAACAAAGAATCGTTAGGGATGACGATGAGAGTGTCGCACACCTCACGCAAAGCTTCGATGCCCTCTAGAGCCTGCTTTCCACGACGGCGTCCTTCGAAGGTGAACGGGCGAGTTACAACGCCCACGGTCAGAGCGTTCTGCTTCTTAGCGATGTTCGCTACAACTGGAGCAGCGCCGGTACCGGTACCACCGCCTTCGCCCGCAGTCACGAAGACCATATCAGCGCCAGAGAGGATCTCTTCAATCTGATCCTTATGATCTTCTGCTGATTTGCGACCGACCTCAGGGTTAGCCCCAGCGCCGAGGCCACGTGTCTCTTCGCGTCCAATGTCTAGCTTGACATCGGCGTCGGTCAGCATGAGAGCCTGCGCGTCGGTGTTGATGGCGATGAACTCAACACCCTGTAGCTTCTCATCGATCATGCGGTTAACAGCGTTGACGCCGCCACCACCAACGCCGACCACCTTGATTTCAGCGAGGTGGTTTCCTGGAGTGGTCATATAAGTGCTTCGCCTTCCTTGTACCTGATGCTTTTGTTGGTTGCCTTTTTGATGCGGTTTGGAGTCCGATCTGTTCCTCACCATTTTCGTCGCCAGACAAGGATTTACGGCGCTCATTTTTCGTGGCGCGTCGTATGTTTAAAGTTCTACTTTAGGTTCGCACTGTGGGCATGGCCGGGTTAGACACATTCCATTCCTGACCCTCTCGGGTTAAAACAACCCTGGTAGCCTCTGCTTTTTCGGAAGCGCGCTCGGATGATCCCCAAAAAACACGCCGCCCATCATGGAAGAAAAGTTCAACGCTTTCGGCACTCTTCGCTTCAACGCGGTCCAACTGCCCCACTAATTCTGGAGACAGTGCAACCACCGCGTCCGCAGCAGCTTTCACAGCAGCCGAATCCTGAGGGTCGACATTCTTAAACTCCACGGCACCTTCCGGAGCAGCCCCCTGGAGAAAAATCTGGCCGTGTTCGTTCACGTCATACAATGTGCCACCGCGGTTTATTACCCCGACGCCACGATGCTCTGTAATCGAAATGTTTACGGACGTCGGCCAGTGACGAGAAACAGTAACCTTCTCCACCCATGGAACATGTGCGATTGTCTGCGCAGCACCTGAAGTGTCCAAACGCAACATGTTGTCACCGGTGGCGATACCAGAAGCATCCTGTATCTGAGCCACGTCGGCATTCACCGTGCCTTCAACGTTGATCTGGCCTACCTTCAGAAGCGGAAAGAAATACGCAAGGACGCCCACGGCTGCCAACACAACCACAAGCCCTGCGATGATGGCGGGCAGGCGCCGCTTTGCGCGCGTGTTCACTACGTCTCCTCTTCCTTACTGCTCCCCGGGGTGAGATTCCGCCAGAGCGCGAAGAATCTCATCCGCAAGCATAGTGACCGTACCGGCGCCAATTGTCATCACCACATCACCCGGCTTAGCTCGCATGACCACATCGGCAGGAACAGCGTTGAAAACCGGCTGATAACTCCATGATCCGGCAATGTGCTCACCGATGATACGGGAATCCACACCCTCAACGGGCTGTTCACGTGCACCGAAAATCTCCATGAGGATCACGTCGTCCGCCAAAGAAAGTGCTTCTCCAAACTCCTGCGCAAAATTCATCGTGCGGGAATACAAATGCGGCTGAAATACTGCGATCACCCGGCCACGACCAGTGGCCTTCACTCGCTCTCGCGCCGCAGTGAGTACCGCGGTGATTTCTGTCGGATGATGTGCATAATCGTCATAGACCTGCACTCCGGCTTCCTCGCCATGGTATTCGAAGCGACGACGCACCCCGTCGAAACTACCGATCCCCTCCGCCAACTTGTGTGCATCTCCGCCCAACAACATACCACCCAGGATTGCCGCAGTGGCATTGAGCACCATGTGGGAACCCGGAATATGCACAGTGAAGTCGAGAGTTACGTCATAATGTGGGAGCGTGATGCTCACCACCGTCCCCTGCGGGGAGACCGTCATTTGTTCTACGATGGCACCGGCCTTCACCTCGGGATGAGCGTCTATTGCTGCACGAGTGCCGTAGCCCACAACGTCCACAGGCACGTCCTCTATACCCTGGGCAAGAGCACGATGGGCTAGTTCGGCAGCCCCGGCGTCGTCGAGACAGACAACCAACGAGCCACCGGGCAGTACGCGTTGCGCAAACTTCTCGAATACCTCACGGTACGCATCCTCCGTACCGAAGTAATCCAGATGATCCGGTTCCACATTAGTAACCACAGCAACCTGAGGGCTGTAGGACAAAAATGACCCATCGGACTCATCGGCCTCAGCAATGAACACGTCCCCGGTACCGTGATGGGCATTCGTGCCCGCCCGGTTAAGCTGTCCACCGATGGCAAAAGAGGGATCAAAGCCAGCAGCCTGCAAAGCCGCCACAGCCATAGAGGTTGTAGAGGTTTTTCCATGGGTACCAGCTAGCAGCAGCGCACGCCGATCCTGCATCAACAATGCCAATACATCAGAACGGCGAATAACAGGGATACCAGCGTCGCGTGCAGCCGATAGCTCAGGGTTATCCTGCGGTATGGCAGCAAAAGAGGTCACCACAACCGTTGGCTTTTCGCCCAAGAGATCCAGGTTCTCCGCACCGTGGCCAATGGCTATCTCAGCCCCCGCACTGCGAAGAGCCAAAATGCTGCGGGAATCCTTCATATCGGAGCCAGTGACCCGATAGCCACGAGCTAAGAGAATACGGGCGATGCCGGACATGCCAGCACCCCCAATACCCACCATGTGTACGCGAGCGAGGTCAACAGAGGGGATCGTCATCTCAAGATAAGCCTTTCGCGAGGAAACGAAGAAGTTTGGGCGCAACGCGGAAAAATCTCGACCAATGATGGAGTCGACGTACTACGCCGCAGAATATTTGTGGTGTGATCGTGCCGCTGCGACGAGCTTTTCGGCAATTTTCCTGGCCGCGTCGCGGTGACCAGCCCTCGCCGCAGCCTTACTTGCAATCTCGAGCCTCTCCTTATCCCGCAGCAACGGAACGACCTCACGCGCCACTGCCTCGGGAGTCAGCTCGGAGTCAGCCACAATCACGCCACCACCGGCCTCCACAATTGGACGAGCGTTCAGCTCTTGTTCACCGTTACCGTGTGGCAGGGGAACATAGACTGCCGGCAGCCCCACGGCGGACACCTCAGCAACAGTCATTGCGCCGGCACGGCACAGAATCATATCCGCAGCTGCCAAGGCCAAATCCATGCGGTCAATGTAGGGCACAGCAACATACGGCGGCCCCCCGTGGGTGGACACCGAACACTCGTTTTTCTTGCCATAAGCATGCAATACACCAATTTGTGCGTCGGCGAGAATTTGTGCAGCGCCCATCATCGCGTCATTGATCGAACGAGCGCCCTGTGAGCCACCTGTTACCAACAACACCGGAGCATCTTCATCAAGGCCGAAGAACCTGCGAGCCTCACTGCGCAACGCCTCCCGATCGAGATTGAGCACTGATTCACGTACCGGGATGCCCACAATATCCGCGCGAAGTCCAGATTCCTCCACCGCAGCGAGCGCTGTTCCACCGAGCTTCGCACCGAGTTTATTGGCCATGCCCGCGCGAGCATTAGCCTCATGGATGAAAATTGGAATGCCCAAGGATTTGGCTGCCAGATATGCGGGAGCACATACATAGCCGCCAAAACCAATCACAACATCCGCTTTGACTTCCTTGAGAATTTTCCGGGTTTCACCCAAAGCCTTCTGCAAGCGAAAAGGAAGGGTCACCACATCCTTATTCAGTGTGCGGGGTACCGGAACTGGGGGGATAAGGGTGAGATCGAATCCACGCGCAGGAACCAGAGTTGTCTCCAGCCCACGTGCGGTTCCCAACGCGGTGATGCGTGCTTCCGGAACCAAAGAACGCACCGCCTCAGCGACTGCCAGAGCGGGCTCAATGTGGCCTGCCGTACCTCCACCGGCGACAACGACGGATAATGGTTCAGTCATATGGGGCTAATGCCTCCTTGAATCCGGACGATGAAAATGATCAGAATGCAACGACCTGCCATAGTTGCTACGCGGTTTGCGCGCCTGTGGCAAAGCGCTGCGTCTGCGTCCATCGTAGCCACGTTCCATGGTCTCAGTTCCGTTGCGCCGCTTAGACTCTGCCAGACGGTCGCGGTCTTTCCTTACGTCTTGACTAGTACGACCAGCAGTACCACGTTGACGAGTCACAGGGTCGCCATAACGATGAGTAGTGTTTCTGCGCTCGACACGGCGTTCTGTACCAGCGATCACGATCTGCGGTTCCGGCAGGAACAACAAACGATCGACCAGTGGACGTCCTTCATGCTGCATGGAAGACACGGCAGCCGGTTCATGACGTGCACAGTTGGCCAAGAGACCGAGGGACATCAGCGTAATCACTGCTGAGGAACCGCCGGCAGAAATCAGTGGCAACTGCACACCGGTCATCGGCCACAACCCCACCACATAGCCCATGTTGAAGAAAGCCTGGACAACAACCCCCAAGGTCAATGTCGCCGCAAGGGTACGCATGAATGGGTCAGTGTGAGCCAACGCCGTACGAATTCCGAACCAGCCTAGCAGTGCGAAAAGCACAACCACCGCCATTGCACCGAGGAAGCCCAGTTCTTCCCCGACGACGGCGAAGATAAAGTCGTTGGTGGCCTCCGGCAGGTAGAACCACTTGGCGCGAGATTGTCCCAGCCCCAGGCCGGTAAGTCCCCCATCGGAGAGGCTGAGAATTCCCTGGTGGGATTGATACGCCGCTCCTTGGGTTGAACCATCTTTAAAGTTCAATAGCAAAGTTTCAATCCATGTTGTAAAACGTGCTGAACGATAGGCCTGCTCGATGGTTGCCGCCAAGCCAATGACTCCCACCGCCGCTAACATTGCGTAGAACAAGCGCGCATTGACACCAGCGAAGAAAGCCAGGGCAAGCAAAACGATGCCAACGGACATCATCATGCCAAGGTCTTTTTGAAGAAGAACGGCTAGCAGCATCATCGCGCCAAGCCCTAGGGTGGGTCCCAACACCACACGCATATCTTTACTCTGGTGCAGGCGCTTAGCTATAGACGCGGAGCCCCACACTGCCAACGCTAATTTGGCAACCTCCGACGGTTGAATACCGACCGAACCAATGCGGATCCACGAGTTGGAACCCACCTCTTCAGCGCCCACACCGATTCCCGGGATCAACACCGCAACCAGCAAAGCGAAAGCCACTATCACCAGTAAGCGCGAGAGTCGGCGAATAGTTTGGGGTCTGATGCGCATGGTAAACCACATGGACACCAGACCGACTAGCACGATTAGCGACTGGCGGCTGAATTCTGTGAACACCGTTCCGCCACTGGAGCGGGAGGTCACCATGGAGGAACTGAGCACCATGGTGAGGCCGAGTCCCACGAGCAGTACCGTCACTGTGAGTATCACCAGGTAATCAGTTTGTGGTTTGGACAAAACCCGGGAGATAAAACCCGCCACGGCATTCAAGGATGAGGCGGCAGAGCGACGCTCGTTGGGTGCCTGCTTTTTCTTCGCCTGCGGATGTTTGCGATCAGGTGCGGGTGCCGTCATCAGTTGCCTTTCATGGCGTATTCAGCGAATAGATCGCCTCGCTGGCTCATTCCGGTATACATGTCGAGGGACGCCGCCGCTGGAGCCAAGATCACGCTATCGCCATCGTCGGCGTACTGGCGCGCAGCCCTGACTACTCGTTCCATCGCCTCATGCGGGTCAGTGCTGTCAACGACTGCAACGTCTACGTTTGGTGCGATTGTATCCATGGCTTCGGCGATGACCTTCCGATCCACGCCGAGTACGACCACAGCCTTCAAAGAATCTTTAACCTCTTCAATCAGCTCCGTTACGGAGGCGCCTTTGAGTTGCCCTCCGGCAACCCACACCACGTTACTTTGGCCGCGCAGAGCGGCCGCCGCAGCGTGTGGATTAGTGGCTTTAGAGTTATCGATCCAGGTAATTCCCTCGCTGCTGTAAACGATCTGACCACGGTGCGCCTGCACGGTAAAGTTCTTTAGGGCAGTAGCAATGCTTTCTGCATCCACTCCAGCACTGCGAGCCATGGCTGCGGCGGCAGCGGCATCTGCCACACCGGCTGGCCCCGGAGGAGAAATCCCTTCCGCAGAAGCAAGCACCTTCTGCTTACCCGAGGCATCCGATTCAACGATCCACCCATCGATGACCGTCACCGTGTTTTCCAACCCGATGTTTTTCTTGTCGATCGACGCCATCTCCCCCAACTCGGAGGTTGTGCTGAAAGCATAGGCACAATCCCATAGCGGGGAACTTTGCGCCGGTGCCCTGTGGAGACGTTCAATTGTCCGCCACACCTCCGGTTCCTGTGCAGGAATAACGGCCGTGCCGGCTCGCAGAACACGTGCTTTGTCATCTGCGTAGTTCTCGAAGCTACCGTGCCAATCCAAATGGTCTTCCGCGAGATTCAAAAGACAACCGACATCAGGACGGAAGCTCGGTGCCCAGTGAAGCTGAAAACTGGATACTTCAGCCACCAGCACATCAACCCTTGGGTTACCAGCCGCCTCCGTTGTGAGAGCCACCCCGGGTGGAGTGCCGATATTGCCGACTGCAACCGCCGCCTGACCATCAGCGACGAACATTGCAGTCAACATGGCAGTTGTTGTGGTCTTCCCATTGGTACCTGTGATAGCCATCCAGCGACGCGTCGGCCCAAAGGCCCCAGCTTGGTCCGCGAGCCATGCTGCTTCGATATCACCGATGACAGGCACCCCGAATTCATGTGCACTGACCAACAGCGGGGAATCTGGCCTCCATCCAGGGGAGGTGATCACAAGCGCTGGAGGTTCATCACCCGTCACCCGGCGAACGGCCTGTTCAACCGTGATGTATGAGGCACTCGGATCGGGTGCATTTTCGGCGGTGACATGATCGTCAGCGACGGTTATTTCAGCGCCGAGCTCATGGAGCATACTCACGACGCCACGTCCGGCCACTCCTGCACCTGCTACCAGTACAGGGCGCGAACGCATGATCTCCAGAGCTTCGGCTGGACTGAGGAAGGATTGTGCTGAAGTCATGGCGGCAACAACTCCTTATGAGGTGAATTCCGGTTCCCTTAAGAACCGAAGACGCGGTGGCGTCGAGAAAAGAAGAAACACAAAACTAGACGGGCATTACTAAAAGCCAGTAACGGTAAGCCACTGTCCATAAAATAGGCCAAAGCCGCTCATGGCGAGAAGCGCCGCGATCAGCCAGAACCGAACAACGACCGTGGTTTCCGCCCATCCACCATTTTCAAAGTGGTGATGCACCGGTGCCATACGGAACACGCGCTTACCGGTGGACTTGAAAGACACCACCTGAATGACCACGGATGCGGCCTCTGCCACGAAGATGCCACCAATGATGATCATCAACAGCTCCGTGTGGGTGGTGATCGACAGACCAGCGACCAAACCTCCCAGGGCAAGAGATCCAGTATCGCCCATGAAGATTTTCGCTGGAGAGGCGTTCCACCATAAAAAGCCCAGGCACGCACCCAAAGCTGCAGAAGCTAAGATGGCCAAATCCAGAGGGTCGCGTACCGAATAGCAACCCACCGCTGCTCCGTGAGCACAAGAGTTGCGGAACTGCCAGAAAGTAATGAGCACGTAGGAGGCCATCACCACAGCAGTCACACCGGACGCCAGGCCATCGAGGCCATCGGTTAGGTTAACGGCATTAGACCAGGCAGAAATGACGATGTAAATAAACAAGAGGAACAAAAATGTTCCGATAACAGCACCACCTATAGCGATGTTAAAAGTGGAAATATCGCGGATGAAAGACAACTGGGTCGAGGCCGGGGTCAGTCCGTTGTGATCGGGGAACTGAAGAACCAGCATGCCGAACACGATGGCGACGACCAGTTGGCACAGCAATTTGACCCGGGCATTCAAACCAAGGTTACGACCCATAACCAACTTGATGTAGTCGTCAGCAAATCCCACGCCGCCCAGCGCGAGCGTCAACCCCAGCACTAGCCAGCCGGATGCTCCCGGGCCAGCGCCAGTGGTAACCAGCCCAACCACGGCCGCAATTAAATAACCCACGAGGATCCCGGACAAAATGGCGATACCGCCCATGGTAGGAGTTCCGCGCTTTTTTAGGTGGGACTGCGGTCCATCCTCCCGAATCTCTTGTCCCAGGCCTTCGGCAGAGAACTTGCGGATCAACACCGGAGTGAGGAACACCGCGACCAGGAACGCAGTGAACCCGGCGATGAAAATCTGCATCATTGTTTAGTTCTCTCCTTCTGTCTGACCAATGCGGCGACTAGCCAGCAGTCCTTCAGCAACGCCCCACAGCCCGTCAGCATAAGAGGCTTTCACTAACACCACGTCACGAGGGCGCAGTTCCAAGTCAATCATGTTCACAGCAGCATCGATATTTTCGACTAGACGCGTGTTAATCCCCGCGGATTTTGCCGATTCAAACAACGCGCGTTGATTAACGCCATTGCCAACCACGATCACATTATCTACGCCACGGGACCCCAAGAACTCACCCAACTCGGAGTGTTCGTCAGTTCCTTCCTCGCCCAGCTCACCCATCTGTCCCAACACGGCCCAGCTGGAAGCCTCTGCCCTGCCACCAGAGGTGTAGGCGAGAGCTTCAATGCCAGCACGCATGGATTCCGGGTTGGCGTTATAGGAATCGTTGATGATTGTCACACCATCCGCACGGGTTCGCACATCCATGCGGTTGGCACTGGCAGCAACATGCTCAGACAGCGCTTGAGCCACCGTGTGCGGACTGATTCCTGTCTCCATGCCGACCGCAGCCGCAGCAAGCGCGTTGGATACTTGATGTACTCCAAAGACTCCTAAGTGAACATGCACCGGCTCTCCGTGTGGGTGATGCAGGTCAAATGCAGCGCGGGCGACTTCGTCGAGTGTGATGTTTGTGGCATAGTAGTCCGCTTGTCCCGCCTGACCTGCTGCCTCGGATGTTGAATACCGCACCACTCGAGCAGCCGTGCGTGACTCCATCGCACTGACCTGGTCGTCATCTGTATTGAGCACGGCCACGCCATCGGAAGGTAGGGCTTCCACCAGCTCACCCTTGGCCTGCGCGATAGCCTCTCGAGAACCAAATTCCCCGAGGTGTGCCGAGCCCACATTAAGCACTACGCCGATGTGTGGAGGGGTAACTTCGGTCAAGTGGCGAATATGGCCCACCCCTCGGGCTGACATCTCAGATACGAGGAATCGCGTACTACGACCGGCTCTCAACGCTGTATAGGGCAGGCCGATCTCGTTATTAAAGCTTCCTGGGGGTGCTACCGTTTCCCCGGCCGTGCGCAACACCGCGCCGATGAGATCCTTAGTGGACGTCTTACCAGCGGATCCAGTCACCCCCACCACGGTCATTCCCTCTTCTTCCGCGAGGCGATCCGTGTTGTACCGAGCAAGTCGGTCCACGGCAGCCAAAACTGCCGCTCCATAACCATCACTATCGTGTTCAAAAGCGGTGGCATTCGATGCCTCCGGTGTTGTTTCAGCTGGCGCCGCCAGCAATGCTGGTTCTTCGACTGGATGCCCGACGAGGAGCAGTCCCGCACCGTTTCTCAAGGCACCTTCACAGAAAGCATGTCCGTCCACTCGCGCGCCTGGCAGTGCCATGAAAATGCTTCCAGGGGTAATGGCGCGGGAATCAAATTCCACAGGCCCGGTAATAACCGCATCTGCATCCGCCCCGTTGATCAGTTGGCCGCCCGTGACGGTGGCGATTTCTCCAATAGTTAACTCAATCATGATTCTCTGTCATCGCTCCTCAAGCCGCTCGACTCAGCTACCTTGCTTCGCAAAGAAGCCTTGAGCACCTCAACATCGTCGAAATCGTGCATCACTCCCGCAATTAACTGACCTTTTTCGTGACCTTTTCCTGCAACCACGACAGCGTCTCCTGGCTTAGCCCACTCAACTGCTCGTTGAATAGCCTCGGCTCGGTCGGCAACCTCCTCAACGAGTACCTCACTGCCCATTCGTTCCGACGCAGCCTTGTCCGCTCCTTCACGGACCATCGCACGGATGTGAGAGGGATCTTCGTCTCGCGGATTATCGTCGGTGACGAAGACGGCGTCGGCAACTCGAGCAGCTTCATATCCCATCTTCGGGCGCTTATCGCGATCGCGATTTCCTCCCGCACCAAGCACCATGGCAATACGCCCCGCAGGGTCAGGCATATAGTCCCTCAGAGTTCCAACGACTCCGGCCACCGCCCCGGGTTTGTGCGCATAATCCACCAGCGCCAAGAAATCCTGACCAGCGTTTACTGACTGCATACGGCCCGGTACCTGCACATCCTGAATGCTGCGGGCAACATCCTCAATACACCCCAGACACTCCGGCTCACCCAGAGCCTCAACACACCCCAACGCGAGGAGACTGTTAGCCACATTAAAGCTGCCCGCTAGAGAGATCTGATAATCAACATCGCTCGACGCAGCACTGCAGGCTTCACCACTGCGTGTCACATAAATCCTTTGCTCACCCGTAGAACGCACCTCCACCTTCCTAACCAGCCAGTGCGTTCCGGGGAGGGAAAGGAGAGGGTTAGCGGCGTCGGAACTCGTCGCGACCGTGCACATATCTGGGCGTTGAACCATATGAGCCAAGCGTTGCCCCCACGCGTCGTCTACGCATATCACGGGAGAAGGGTTGCCATAGGTGTGGCTGAAAAGCGTGGCCTTGGTAGCAAAATAGTCATCCATCGTGGGATGAAAATCCAGATGATCCTGGCTCAGGTTAGTAAAGGCGGCGACATCGAAGTTAATGCCACGCACGCGACCGAGAGCAAGCGCGTGCGAAGAGACCTCCATCACCACGTGTGTGACACCCTCGTGCACCATCCGTGCAAGTAAAGCTTGCATCGTTGGCGCTTCAGGGGTGGTGAGCTTGGTGGGGACGGGCTGCCCGTTAATCCGCGTACCTGTCGTCCCTATGATCCCCACGGAGTGTGCACCCATGAGGGCTTTTGCCACCAGATAAGAAGTCGTCGTCTTACCCGATGTCCCGGTGATGCCGATAATCTTTAATTGATCAGAAGGGTGCCCGTATATCTCGGCCGCTACGTCGCCCATCCACCGGCGTACATCGTCGACCACAAGCACAGGGAGGTCGGGATCCTGTTCCGCAACGATGTCCGCTCCGGCGGCATCGGTCATCACAGCTACTGCACCTGATTCGGCGGCGAAAGCTGCCCCGTGGGTACGGGTTCCTGGCACACCACAAAATAAACCACCGGCCTGAACCTGGGAAGAATCCAAGGTCGCGGAGGTCACGCGGAGGTCGGCGACGTCTTCGGTGGACGCTCCGGATCCACGGCGGATTTCACCGTCCGTGATCTCAACAAGCCGGGTCAGCGTAGTCATGTTCTTATTTCTTCTCCAACATCAGTTTTGGTCCGGGGTCAGCAGATAGTGGCACGTTGTAATGATCCATCAACCAGGACGCAATGTCGTGATAAAGCGGCGCTGCAGACTGCCCGCCACTGCCATCAGTGCCTCGCTTCGGATCATCCAACATGATGCCCACGACAAAACGTGGATTATCGGCTGGAGCCACGCCCGCGAAAGTGATCCAATACTGAGAATTGGAATACGCCCCCGTCTTTTCGTCAATCTGTTGAGCGGTACCCGTTTTTCCTGAGACCTGGTATCCATCAATCGCTGCCTTATACCCGGTGCCTTGCTGTACGCCGGTGGGGTCTGACTGAGTGACAGCACGGAACATGTCAATGGTTTTGCGCGCGGTCCCGGGGGAAACAACAGTCGTTTTCTTCGGTTCCTCCGCAGGCAATACTGACCCATCGGCGGTGGTGACCGAGCGGATGATACGAGGTTCTACGCGGACACCATCATTGGCCAAGGTCTGATAAATACTGGTCATCTGCAACAAGCTCATGGACATTCCCTGCCCGATCGGCAAGTTGGCAAAGGTGCCTCCGGACCACTGACTCAGCTCGGGCATATACCCCGCCGTTTCATATGGCAGCCCCACCCCCGTAGCTTGGCCAATTCCAAAGTTACGGAAGTATTCGTACATTTTCTCCTCACCCACACGCTGGGCCAGCATCAGCGTGCCGACGTTTGACGACTTACCGAAAATTCCTGTGGTGGTGAAGGGAACTACTCCATGGGACCAGGCATCTTTGACGGTGACTCCAGCCATTTCAATCTGCCCCGGAACCTGCAGCACTTCGTCCGGAGTAGTCTTTCCCTCCTGAAGCGCCGCAGCAGCGGTCATCACCTTTGCTACGGATCCTGGCTCATAGGAGTTGGCAGTAGTCCTATCACCGAAAACCTTGTTTTGTTTCAGCTGCTTGTCAATGTCTCCATTCGGATTGATGGTATCCGACGACGCCATTGCCACGATTTCCCCAGTGTGTGCATCTAACACGACGGCGTTTGCCGACTTTGCACCGGACTTTTCCCGAGCCTGTTGAACTTGCTGCTGAATGACTGTCTGAGCATCCAAGTCAAGAGTCAGTTCAAAAGCATCTCCATTGACCGCAGGATGCTCATCACGTGTCGAACCGGGGATAGCGTAGCCGTCTCCAGCCACGTCGACGGTGCGGGAGCCATTGATACCTTGGAGACGGCCATCCTGTGACAATTCAAGGCCGAATTGCCCCTGATTGTCCATGCTGATCTTGCCGATGACATTCTCCGCAACGGCTCCATTTGGGTATTGACGAATGTCCTGACGCTCGGAGGTAATCTCCGGGAATTTCTTCACTACTTCCTGTGCCACATCTGGGTCAACATTGCGTACCAAAACTTCGTAGTTGGAATCGGCGGTGAGTTTTTCACGGAGATCCTCACTGCGGATGTCGTCTCCCTCATCGTTGATCATCTTTGGAAGTTCGTTGATGATCTCCTCAAGGCGTTGCTTTGGTTCTGGGACGTTATCCGGATCCAGGTCGTGGCGTTCCTGCATGAAATCCATGAGGCGCTTCGGGTGGACGGAGAGGGAACGCGCTTCCATCGTGTACGCGAGGATCTTTCCATTACGATCCGTGATGGCGCCACGGTGGGCAGGTTCGGTGATTACGGCCGTGCGCTGCATTTGGGCTTGGGATGCCAAAGAAGGACCAGCAATAAGCTGAACCCAGGTCAATCGAAGTACGAGAGCCGAGACAAGGAGTACGATCACCGCCAGGATCATGCGAACGCGCTTATTGAAACGGGCGGATGAGTTATCCAGGATCATCCACGAGTTGCCGTTTACTGATCGCGCAGAAGAAGGCCTCTGGTCGTGTGACACAACCCATTCACTCCTTTCTGCGGGCAGTAGTCCGGTTCATTGTCGCTTATTGAAATGCCAAGAGCCGGGCAAGACTCCCGGCGTGTCCTGGCTTAAAGTTTTCCCTGCAGGTCAGATGCCTTCAAAGGCTCCTCTGTCTATGGGGTTGCCTGTGGAGCTGGCGCGTTATTCGGCTGGTTTGCCGGGACTTGTGCTGGGGCACCGTTGGCAGCAGCCGGTGCCGGTATCTGAGCCGCATTACCGTTGCCTGTCGGCGACGCAGGGGTTACCGCAGCGTCCGCGGTTCCAGCCGCGCCAGCGTCTGCCGGATTCGGAACCGTCGCATGACGATCAGCGTAAGGCAAACCATTCTGGGTCACGGCGTGTGAGGAGGCATCAACTGGGTTGGAGGGAGCCAAACCAGGAACGGAGTTGGTTTCCTGTGGGTTGGAGGTTGCTCCGCGCTGGCGCGTATCCCCATTGATATCGATCACTTCACGGTTGGCTGAGTTATCACTGGCCCGACGTTCCTCCACTTTGTCGCCGTTGACGTCCAAGATTCCTGACTTAGCAGGAGCGACCATGCCCAATTCACTAGCTTTTGCGGCGATGTTAGCTGAGGACTGAGCGTGTGCGACGTCGCGCTCCAGCGTTTCCAACTGGTTGGATAGTTCGTCGGATTGCTGTCGCGCATCAGCTAACTGGAAGGACTGTTCGGTCGTCACACCGGAGAGATACATCACGGCGGATACTCCCAGGATCAAGACAGCGATGAGAGAGATAGCCCAGCGGACGATGGACGACTGCCCCGTTTTTACCTGGGTCTGTCGCACACCGCGCACTGATACACGTTGTTTGGAACCGATCCGACCTGTGCGAGGCAACTGCCTCACTGGCGCAGACGTAGCCTTCCTGCTGCCACGCAGCGATGAGCTCTCGACGTGCTCGCTCGGTTCATAGGTGTGAACATTGCGTGCTCGGCGTGGAAAATCCGCGGTAGTCCGGGTGGTATTGAAGATTCCGGTCGTCATGCTGCGATAGTCCTTGTCGAAAAAATGAGGTGTACGTGTAGTGTTTTGCTTTGATGTTGTTAGCGTTGGGGACTCGTCCGAATGAGGAGTTATCTTGGAATGAGGAGTTATCTTGGCGGCACCGGAAATTTTGCGTAGTCCCGCATACTCACCCTGCTAGCGGCCCTCACCCGCACAGGAGCGGCGCGGGGGTTGAGTTCAATTTCCTCCGATGACGCTTTTTCTGCTCCTCGTGTCCGTAGTTCAAATTCCGCCTCGGCTCCCGGCAAATCCATCGGCAATCCCACTGGCGTTTTAGAAGACGTCATCTCGCTGAGCGCTTTCTTCACGATCTTGTCCTCGAGGCTCTGGTAACTCATGAACACCCCCGTACCTCCAATGTGAAGCCACGAGCTTGCTTCAGGAATCACCCTCTTCAGTGCCTCTAACTCAGCATTGACTTCAACACGCAAGGCTTGGAACGTGCGTTTCGCGGGGTGTCCACCGGTACGCCGGGAAGCTGCTGGGATAGTTGCATAGAGCAGTTCCACCAAGCGCGCCGAGTTGCTAAACGGTGCTTTTTCGCGTTCACGCACAACCGCGCTGGCAATCTTCCCTGCGAAGCGCTCATCGCCATAGGTTCGCAAAACTCGAGCGAGGTCGCCGTGTGAATAGTTATTGAGAATGTCCGCGGCTGTCAGCCTCGTGGTTGGATCCATTCGCATATCCAGTGGGGCGTCCACGCTATAAGCGAACCCACGTTCAGCCTGGTCGAGCTGCATCGAAGAAACGCCTAGGTCAAAAAGAAATCCGGAAATACCAGTTTCGCGGACATTCACAGGCAGTGCATTGCGGGCAGCCAATACATCGATTGCCTCAGTGATCTGGTCGAAGCGGCAACGGTAGCTAAGGAAACGCTCGCCAAAACGCGCAAGACGTTCTTCGGCTTTCGCCAGAGCATGAGGGTCGCGGTCTAGCCCGATAACCACGATGTGAGGAAATCTTTCCAAAAAGGCCTCGGTATGCCCCCCTGCGCCTAGCGTTCCATCCACGACGATGGGAGTGGCGGGTGCTAGTTCCGAATTCACGCCCGCGCCTACGAGCTCGACCATGCGGTCTCGCATGACGGGGACGTGTCCATACTGCTGGGTTGAACTCATTCGGAAACTACACTCTCCTTTCCTATTCGTCGTTACTCACAGTGAGAAGCCAGTGAGGAGCTATATCGGTCAATCGCTCACACGTACGGCGTGGCAACGGCGGTCAAGAAAACAAAGAGCTATTGCTATCAGCGAACGATCGTTACTCGCTGAAGTAAAGACTCGAGTGTGAACAGGGCCTCACCTGCGTGGGTGTGGGCTTGATATTGGGGAAGTACATCAAACGTCACGTCGTCCACGCAGGTAAGGGCCTGCGCACACTCTCAGTGCAGACATATGACAAGGTGCTGCGGTGTATAGAGACTTAGAGGAATTCCGCGAAGGAATCGTCATCACCCATCGAGAAGTCCTCTTCGTGCTGCGCAGAGTAAGCCTTCCAGGCTTCGGCATCCCAGATCTCCACGAAATCCACATTGCCAATCACCACACATTCCTTCGACAAACCTGCGTATCGCCGGTGTGACATCGAAATGGTGATGCGCCCCTGCGCATCGGGAGACTGCTCGTCAGCACTGGCCGCCAGGTTTCGCACAAAGGCGCGTGCCCGGGGGTTCGTACGTGACGCGGCTGCTGCTTTCTTCGCTCGGACGAGAAATTCAGCCCGCGGATACACCGCTAGGCTTCGATCCTGTCCCTTGACAACCATGAGGCCATCGGACAATTCCTCGCGGAATTTCGCTGGCATCGTCAGCCTGCCCTTGTCATCCAACTTAGGAGTGAAGGTACCGAAGAACATGTCGCACGGCTCCTTCCTTCAACGTTGGATGTCAGTGTGTCGTCTTCACTAGCTCTGTTTAGTTATCGGCGCGTTGCCTTCCCCCACTTTACCCCACTCTCTCCCACTAAAACAGACACACGCCGAACTTTAAATAAAAACTTTAGGGTTACTTTCTACCTACTACCTGGCACATTAAACCTAATCATAGGGTTTTCCGCAAGACTCACCCTTTCCCCCATCTCTCCACCCACACACCTCACTCAGAGGATTTCCCCCACTTAAAAACTTCTTTCGATCCCTCCCCTAACAACTTATCCACCCCAAAAACAGTGTAAAAATCCGCAGTTTACATTGTATTTTCCTCAATAAAGATGGAGCCTTCGTGGCCGAGAGAGTCTCAAGTGGGGGAAAGTGGGGAAACGAGCTGCGCAGTGGAGACACAGTAGGGAACCCTCACATTCTGAGAGCACACAAAAACCCTTCTCTTGTCTCTCAGAGAAGGGTTTGAGAATAGTCGCGCTGGCATTGGGTGCGCGCACCCCACTAAGCTCAGCGCTCAAAACGGCGGCGGAAGCTTTCTTCCATTCTGTCGCCGAAACCTCCGGGGCTTTTAGCTTTTGACATGCGTGCAGCCCCACCGGCCTTTGCGAGAGTTTTTCGCCCGGATGCCATAGAGCCTCCTCCCCGGAACGCGAGTAAACCACCAGCAAACATAATGAGGAAACCTACGATGCTCAGCGCTACAAACCATAGGGAGAATTGCGCGAGGCTGATACCACCTATCATTGCACAGAGACCGAGGAGGATCAGCGCCACAGAACGGATGTTCAGGCTAAAGGTGGACTCTTGCGCCCCTTTCCTTGCACGCTGGGCGAAGCGAGGGTCTTCGGCGTACAGTGCGCGCTCAATTTCTTCCAGCGCACGCTGTTCCTGCTCGGATAGAGCCACGGTTACCTCCAAATGTTGGCAGTGCGATACGTAGCCGCACTGTGTTACCTCATGCCTTACCAACCTTATCCACACGAGCCTATGAGCCACATCTCATTTTCGCTCAGTGATTAAGACTTCCAGCATTTCCCTCAGCAAAGTACTCTCTACTGGGTACAACGATCAGCCTAGTGTTTAAGTTCCACTCTCGCGAAGAAAACTTCGGTCTGTTCTAGCACAATGCCCGAGCGTACACGCGCGGGCTGATCAAGACTCGTATGCTTTCCGTATTTCTACGAGCAATCCGCACGGAGCCACCACAATTAGGCAACATCTGGCATATAACCCAAACGACCCCGAGCCACATCAACAAGTTCGCACGCCTGTCTGTAAATCTGCTCAGCAACCGTCGGATCCACACCCCTCTCTAAACCCATCCCGGCGCGACTGGCCAACCGGGCATGCGCTTCGAAATGTGCCGCCCATGTGCTCATGGAAGGGTCAAGCTTCCGCAACTTGTCCCACGCAGATCCCTTTGGGTAACGCTTACGCTTATGCATAGCCCACTCAATGAGAGCTCCCGCTGCCCTTAAGGCCGCACGATAGGAATACACCACCGAGTCATCTGATTTCTCGCACACGCGCGCGAGCTCAAGCAGACGTTCGGCATCATCAATGAACGCCTGGGCACTCGGCCTCATGGTCCCGTTAATCCTATGCACCGTAGCCATGATTTCCTCCTTTGGTGGTCATCACCACGCAGCCAATTCTCTGTCACTTCTGGGCACGACCAGCAGCGGTTCTCTCGCTCGCATATTTAGCAACAGTCTATGAAGGTGCCGGACAACTATCTTGTTTTCACCCCTATTATAGCACATATGTTCGAACTATTCGATACTGCTCTCGTCCCGACAAGAATCGTGGCAACATAATTGCTATGCCAGATGATGCCGGTTTTTCCGTTCCCGCCGCCCAGGCAAAAGTATCCATACTCCCGGCTACTCCTGGGCAGTTTTTTCGCCGCATTGATGAACTGGTAGACATTCACCTTGCCGCGATGAACTACTCCCCTTCCCTGTTTCACCAACGTAAAGATCTCTGGCTTTCTAGCACAGGCCGCTATGACTTCCTCAGTCACATCGCGCTTATTCATGGTGATGGAGTCGATCCCAATCTCGATGACATGCGGCAACGCAGCGCCGGTATCTGCTTCAGTTTCCACGGAACCCCTGACACATGGTGGTATCAGCAGGTTTATCGCGGACTTATCCTCGCAGGGCATTCAAGAGAGGAAGCACACCGTACACTGACGGACTACTCCGAGCTCTCAGAGATTCACGTCTCTCCCCATCTCCAGGGCCGTGGAATTGGCAAGGCTCTTCTCCACACCCATCTCCAATCAGTGAGCACAAGCAAAGTCATGCTCTCCACGCCAGAGATTGAAGGTGAGTCCAACGGCGCCTGGAGGCTTTACCGGAAGCTAGGGTTTACAGACGTCCTCCGCGGTTTTCTTTTCCCATCAGATGCACGTCCTTTCGCTATTCTTGAACGCGCAACACACATGCCGGGCACACGCCCCCACACTGATTAAGCTGCAACTTTCACCCTACATTTGCCCAGCTCACATGGTAGATCAGCGCACCATATCATGTCCATAGCCCGGACCCCACGCCGGAGCCATGCCGAGATTATGCAATACCTCTTGGGTAGCGCGCACGTTATTCATCGTCATGAAATGGAGATCCGGGGCTCCTTCGGCAATGAGACGCTCCGCCATCTCGGTGGTTACCTCGATTCCCACCTCACGAATCGCCGCCTTGTTCTTCACCTCGTCACCAGCGGCAGCCGCTAGCAATCTCTTCTCCAAGGACGCCGGCAAGCTTGCCCCCGCTAATTCCATTTGCCGGCGCACTCCGCGCAACGAAGTTATGGGCATCAGGCCAGGAATGATCGGCTTAGTTCCATACTCCGGATCTGCTGCCGCTAACCGGTCTCTCAATCGCAGATAATGCTCAATATCGAAAAACATTTGGGTGATGGAGTATTCCGCTCCCGCACGTAATTTTTTTAACGTGTATGTCGTATCCGCTTCTAGATCAGCCGCCCTGTAATGGCCTTCTGGGAAACTCGCAATTCCAATATCAAAGTCCTCACACTCGGGCATGGACTTTACAAGCTCAATCAGTTCACTGGTGTAAAGCAATCCACCTTCTGTAGGAATCCATTCGGCATTGGGATCGCCCGGAGGATCGCCGCGTAGGGCTAACAAATTAGTAAGCCCTACGGAGGCGAAGTTGCGGATGAGTTCTTTAATCTCGTCGACGGTGTGATTCACCAAGGTCATGTGCACCAGGGTGGTGAGCGGCTTGGTGGCTAACTGTTCTGCCACTCGCAAGGTGCGTTCACGGGTAGAACCACCAGCTCCATAGGTCACGGAGACAAAGCTCACGCCCAGGTCATGAAACGCTTCGGCAGCCCCCCACAGTCGCTGTTCGGCGGCATCGTCGCGCGGCGGCATGAATTCCACGCTGAACGGGACACGCCCAGGCGTAGTGAGTTTCAAAGATTCCGAGACCGCGACTTGCCTACGAATGGTTGCCATGAGCACAGATTTTAACGGCACGTCCACCTAGCGCTGGACGCGGGGGAGCGATCTCCACACTGTAAACTCAAGGATTATGAATTCTCCTGATTCTCAGTGGAGCTTCACGGCTCCTCTGTCTGCTGTCCCTGAGGCCGTCAACGCATGTCTCGACCAGTATTTTGCGGACAGTTCCAAGGAGTTCGGCTCCATCGGTTCCGAGTTCGGCCAAGCTATTTCCTATCTCAAGGATTTCATTCTTCTGGGTGGCAAGCGTGTACGCCCCATGTTCGCCTGGGCTGGTATTCGCGCCGGTTTAGAGGGAGGAGGCGGCAGCCTATCGGTCCCCTTTCCCGACGCCACACCCAACCCCAAGGCACTACTTTCGGCAATCTCGGCGCTTGAATTCATTCAAGCGTGCGCCTTGGTACACGATGACATCATCGATAAATCAGACACCCGGCGCGGCAATCCCACCACGCACCGCAAATTTGAAGAGGAGCATCGCCAGAAAGGCTGGCTGGGTTCCCCTGAACACTACGGGATAAGCCAAGCGATTTTAACAGGTGACTTGGCTCTTGCCTGGGCAGATGACATGCTCCTGGATTCCGGCTTAGGGCATAAAGCTCTGCACAAGCTTCGAGCTCCTTGGCGCGCTATGCGCACTGAAGTGATTGCCGGGCAAATCCTCGACGTGACTTTGGAGAATACCGGCAGCGAAAGCGTGGATGATTCCCTCAAGGTCATCGAATATAAGACAGCCAGCTACACCGTCGCTCGCCCTTTACATATCGGCGCCGCCATGGTCGGGGCGGATCCGCAAGTGGTAGACATGTTGCGTCGGATTGGCCATGACATTGGGCTGGTCTTTCAATTGCGCGATGATCAACTAGGTGTATTCGGTGACCCAGTTGTGACCGGCAAACCTAGTGGAGATGATTTGCGCACTGGTAAACGCACGGCATTGATCAATTTGGCGTTGCACAAGGGGACAGAGAGCCAGGTCAAGAAACTGCGCGATGCTCTAGGCGTGGTTCACGAAGAACCAGAGATCAACGATCTGCGCGAGCTCATTATCGCCACCGGTGCTGAAGAAACTGTTGAGGACTACATCAGGATCCATAGCCAGCGCGCCATCGATACCCTCACTGCAGCGGGACTGAGTGACGCCATTACCTCCGAGCTTGTGGCGCTGACAACAAAGCTCAACGACAGAAAGTTCTGACAAGCCATGAAACAGCGGACTCTGCGCACCGGCTCCGAAGCACGCCATCACCTCACTCTTCCTCGTCCCTTGGTGCCAATGACCCGCGCGCTTACCCGTAAGAAAGTTCCCGGCACCGTTCACCGAGTAGTGGTGATAGGTGCAGGGCTGTCCGGTCTTGCTGCAGCTGCCCGTCTTCGAGCCTCCGGCAGGGAGGTCACGATTATTGAAGCTGCTGAGCAGGTAGGTGGCCGCTGCCGCACTGAAACGCTCTCCAGCACTCACGGCACATTCGAAGCGGATACAGGTGCCACCGTACTGACCATGCCGTCTCTGGTGGAATCCACAGTGCATGCGCTAGGCCAGCACATGCCTCCGACGTGGTCACCACGGCGCCTCTCCCCCGCGTACCATGCGCAATTCGCGTCAGGACGCAGCATCAACGTATATGCCGATGAGACACGCATGGAAGAGGAGATCCGTATCTTCGCCACCGAAAAGTATGGCGCTGGGCATGACGCACGCCGCTATGTGGAAGGATACCGTCACCACAGGGCGTGGGCTCAAGAGATGTTCACCGCCTCCTACGAGAACTTTCTCGCCGCAGACTTCGATTCTGCGCTGGACCTCGTCTCTACCCCGGCGTCCAGCTCAGATCTGCTACGGCTGCTCAGCCTCGGTGCTTTCGGCAGCCTAGCCAAGCACACTCGTGCACATATCAAGGATGAGGAGCTGGAAAGGCTCTTCACCTTCCAGGCACTCTATGCCGGCGAAACCCCTTCCAGAGCGCGGGCGGTTTATTCGGTGATCAGCCATATGGACACAAGCATGGGGGTATATTACCCGGCGCATTGTATCGGAGAAGCCGCAGAAGCTATTGCCGGTGCGCTAAAGCAGGCTGGTGCGAAGCTGATGCTCGGCACACGCGCCACTCGGTTGAGCACCGAAGGTGACAGAGTTGTTGGCGTCGAAATAGATAATGGTGACCTGCTTCTAGCCGATGCGGTAATCGCAACCGTCGACCTACCCATCCTCGACAAATTGGTTGGACACATCCCACGAGTTTCTAAGCGTCTGCTCCCCTTGCGATGGTCCCCCTCAGCGGTTGTCGTTCACGGAACCATCCCCACACGAGTGACGGAGAAATTCACTTCGCAGGCTCACCACACAATGAGCTTCGGCCATGCATGGGAGAACACTTTCGCAGAAATCACGGCCGCTCGAGGCCGAGGCCATATCATGAGCGATCCTTCCCTGTTGATCACCCGCCCCGCCGTGTCCGCACCAAGTCGTATCATTTCCGACGCCAACGGCGAAAGCTACGAACCCATCAGCATCCTGGCACCGACGCCGAACTTGGACTCCGCTGACATCGACTGGGACAACCTAGCAACCCGCTATGTCGACGAACTGCTCAGAGAACTAGAGTCTCGAGGTTTCGGTCAGATTCAGGACAGCCTGTCCATCGCAAGAATCGACACCCCTCGTACCTGGCACCACTGTTATGGCTATGGCCAAGGCAGCCCATTCTCACTGGCACATAGCTTTTTCCAAACGGGACCATTTAGGCCCCGAAATATGAATGCTTATGGGCTAAAGAATCTGGTCCTCGCTGGCTCCAGTACGACCCCGGGCGTGGGAGTACCAACCGTCCTGCTATCGGGGGCATTGGCAGCCCGTCGTATCACCGGAGGCGGAGTTCGATGAACAGGTGGACCTATAAATTACGCCGGATCACATGGCAACAAGCCTATGTCTGCGGTCTCGTAGGCTCGATCATCATTGCCATCACCTCGCACATGTGCGGCGCCACGCGTACGCGCGGCGGAATCATGCAAGCTCTAGGGCTTACATCCTTAACCTTCGGCCATATGACCGGCATCATGGTGGTGATCATGTGGATTGGCGTCCTCCTGCTGATGCTTAGCTGGATCGTCGTGGGCGGCCACATTCTGCGCCACGGGCGTTCACTCACCACGAAAATGACAACGGCGTGGATCGCACCGCTGTTTTTTGCCGGGCCGATTATGTCACGCGACTTGTACTCCTATCTCATGCAGGGAACGTTGGCACGTGACGGCATCAATGCCTACGAGCACGGGGCGGCAGCCAACCCTGGCCCTCTTCTCTTCGAGGTCTCTGCCGACTGGCGAAACACAACAACCCCGTACGGGCCGCTGCACTTGTGGATCGGCGACCTGATCACCAGCGTAACTGGAGACAACATCACCGCTGGACTGTTCGCCTACAAGATCTTATCCATCGCCTCTGTTGTAGTGATGATGTGGGCGGTCGCCCGTCTTGCTCGCCACTTCGGTCATCGTGCGTCGGTGGCCGTGTGGTTGGGGGTGGTCAACCCGCTGTCCATCATCCATCTCATCGGTGGCATGCACAACGAGAACATCATGATGGCTCTCGTACTAGTGGGTCTATATGCGGGTGTGAAGATGGGTCCATGGCGCGGCCTTGTCGCCGGTGCAACGTTGATTGCCATGGCGGTATCAATTAAAGCCACGGCGTTCATCGCACTGCCATTCCTTGGATGGATTGCTGTCGCTCGAATCGCAGGCAGAGCCCCAGGTGGTCTATTCCGTGAAACGTTCACGCGCGTGCTCACGCTCTGCGCCACTGGAATCGCCATGTTGGGGATCACCAGTGCGGTGGTCTCTCTGGTGACCATGCTTTCCGGTCAGACGTGGGGTTGGATCGCGGAGGTCACCGGCAATACCAAGGTCATCAATCCGCTTGCATTGCCTTCTTTCATTGCCTCAAGCATCACCCCGCTGTGGTCCACGTTCGACAGCGACATCACCTTTAATGTGGTGGTCAACGCTGTCCGGCCCTTCTCAACAATCCTGATGATGTTAGGGCTCATCGTTGTGTGGTGGGTTTTTCGTACGGACGAGCTGCTAGCACTCAAGGGTGCCACGTTGGCTTACCTTGTAACCTGTGTGTTCAACTCGGTGACATTACCGTGGTACTACACGGCTGCCCTGGCCCTCATCGGGGTGTGGACCTTCGACCGACGCATGATCTTCTTCACCGCATGGTTCTGCCTAGCGATGTCCATGATGTTTGACGGTGGGGGCAATAACCGGCTCTACAGCCTGTGGTGGGTTATAGGCGTTTGCTTGCTGACATTCTGGATGACCCGTGCCTGCTTGGGTTATGCGCCCCGTCGACCCATGGAGAAAACAGACGAGTGGATTCTGCATCCACAGCCCCGCGAGATCCAGATGTAGATCCAGATGCATAGCCTCGCCTTGGGTTTGACGCTTATTCACCCCCGAAGGCCTGCAACCCATCCATGGCTACATGCTCGCAGCCACTACCTTCTACGTGACGATCAAATAGCCATCGCCTGAGCTCGGCGCATGACTTCACGGGCGAGGTGCCCATGTAGGGCATCGACGGGGCGTCCAGGTAGGGAATCATCGGACTCATAGAGGTACCCCAAGATCTCCTCCGACGTATATCCGCCATCAGCGAGCAGTGCGATAACGCCCGGAACGAACTTGTTGAGCTCACCGTCATCGTTGAAAAAACGCTCTGGAATATAGCGCACTCCCTTGACACGGACGGACAGGATCTGCCCCTTATTTAGCAAATCCATGACCTTGGTGACCACTACTCCCATACGCTCGGCGGCGTCGGGAATGGAGATCACTTCCTGGCCAGCAGGTAAACCCCCGGTATCTTTTTCGAGGATCACTGACTTTTCACTAGAGTTGACGTGCTTGTTGTTCACAGGTGCCACTGTAGCCCACCTTCGATAGATTATGAGTTCGTGGCCGTATACTTACATGCATTTGGTGCTCCACACAGAGGAAGGATGGTCTAAGGAACTGTGAGTTCACTGCATCCTGGCGACCTTGTAGACAATCGCTACCGCATCGGCGCACGCATAGCCCGGGGTGGGATGTCGACGGTCTACACCGCTGTGGATACCCGCCTTGACCGCGAGGTAGCCGTTAAAGTCATGGATCCAAGCTTGGCTAAGGAGCGCACATTTCGCACCCGCTTCGAGCGAGAAGCTCGCGCTGTCGCGAAACTCAACCACCCTGCGTTGGTCAACGTATTCGATCAAGGTGTCGACGGGGAGTTAGTCTTTCTGGTGATGGAACTAGTGGTAGGTGGTTCTCTCCGGGAATTGCTTAAAGAACGCGGCCCCATGCCACCCCACGCAGCATTGGCAGTGATGAAACCAGTGCTCACAGCCTTATCTGTCGCTCACGCCACCGGGATGGTTCACCGCGACATTAAACCGGATAACGTGCTAATCAGCGATACCCACCAAGTGAAGTTGGCAGATTTTGGATTGGTGCGCGCCATCTCCACCGGGGTCAACAGTACCGCAGCGACCTCAGCTGATGGCACAGTTATCGGAACCGTAGGATACTTGTCGCCCGAGCAAGTGCAGGGAAAATCCCTAGACCAGCGCTCAGATGTTTATTCTGCCGGCGTGCTCCTCTTCGAGCTGCTCACTGGCCACACCCCTTTCCACGAAGACACCCCTATTGCCACAGCCATGGCTCGTCTTCATCGCAATGTTCCCTTGGCTTCAGGGGAAATAAACGGTGTCCCCGAAGTCATCGATGAGCTCATCACCGTAGCAACCTCCCGTGAACCGGATCAACGCTACGCTGACGGCGCAGCATTCCTGGAGGCAGTTGACGAGGCAGCACGACAGCTCAGCTTACCGTCATTTCGCGTACCCTCCCCCGAAAACTCTGCAGTACGCCGTGCATTGGCGGGAGCCGACTTTGGGGAGCGTTTGTCCTGGGATGACGAATCTATGTCTACTCGTGCAGTGAATCTCGAAAGCCAACAGGTCACCAAGGATTCACCATTCTTTGACCGGCCAGAGATGACTGCCCATACGCAGCTCCAGCCGGAACAGGCGCTGCGCCCCCATCATGACCGTCCGCAGCAGGACGCACACAGCCCCGATGCGGCATATCCCATGAATCCCGCATGGAATGTTCCACCCGGCCAACAACCATATCCCTCGGCCTCGATGCATCACAGTCCAGCGGGCTCGGTCGTGGCGTCGAACGGCCTCCACCAACAAACTCCGACGATAAGCAACCGATCAACGGGCCGCACCGTGGTCTGGGTATTGATCATCCTCATTCTCGTTGCACTGATCGCAACCGGTTCATGGTGGTTGACGAGCGGGCGTTACGGTGAAGTACCGAATGTGCTCGGTATGGATCAAGCAACCGCCCAAGATACAGTTGAATCTGCTGGTTTTACCTCAACTCTCGAGCAACGCTATTCGGACGACGATGCCCGCGATGCCGTCATAGGAACCGATCCCTCTTTTGGCGTACGAACGCCGCGTGGAAGCCAGGTATCGGTGCTCGTATCCCTCGGTAAACCAACCGTCCCCCAACCTGGAACAGATGACAACTTCTCCAGCTACACGTCGCGCCTGTCGGAACGCACACTCACCGGAGTCCTCGGCGACGAAGTATTCTCTGAGGACGTGGCAAAAGGGGATGTCGCCACAACCACCCCTCCGGTTGGCCGTGAAGTGCCCACACACTCCACAGTAAAAGTGCATCTAAGCAAAGGCCCACGGCCAGTCACCATCCCGGATGTCGAGGGCCAAAGCGAGTCCCGTGCAAAGCGCACGCTCGCATCGGCCAACCTCAACGTCAACTCAATCATTAAGGAGTTCAGCGATCGCGTCGAAGAAGGCTACGCCATCGGCACTCAACCTGGCGAGGGTAAAGAAGTAGCCGGAGGCTCCGACGTCACGTTGGTGATGAGCAACGCCATCAAGGTTCCTGACGTGACCGGGATGAACGAGGATGATGCTCGCAAGACACTACGCGAAGCGGGTCTTAGCCCGATAACCAGCGATCCCGTCTCAGACCGTAACGTGGACAACGGTGAAGTCGCGGAACAGTCACCTGCGTCTGGGGAGCTCATTAATCCTGCCGATAACACCGAAGTTGAAATCCGACTCTCAAACGCGGTGCGCATACCGCTGGTTCTCGGATCCAAAGCCGATAGCGCAAAGACGCGCCTCGAACAGCGAGGTTTGAGTGTAGAGATTGACGGGCCTGCCGATGGCCTCGTGTACAGCCAATCGCCCTCATCCCGCACATGGGCTACCGAGGGAGACACAGTTCGCCTCCGAAGCTTCTAGATCGCTTCTGAGCATGAAGCGATCTAGGACGTTGTGACTTAACGCACCGCCCCAGATCGCTCGAAGGGGAAATCAGTTGCGCAGCATCTCAGCAACCAAGAAAGCCAATTCCAGAGATTGCTGAGTGTTCAGGCGTGGATCCACGGTCGTGGCGTAACGCTCCGGCAAATCCACATCGGTGATGGACTGACCGCCACCAACAACCTCAGTAACATCCTCACCAGTGAGTTCCACGTGAATGCCACCGGGGTGCGTACCCAATGAGCGGTGAACTTCGAAGAATCCTTGGACTTCGTCGATAATCCGGTCGAAATCTCGCGTCTTGTATCCGTTCGACGAGGTATAGGTGTTGCCGTGCATAGGGTCGCACTGCCAAATGACCTTATGGCCGGTCTCTTCCACTGCCTTGACAATGTTAGGCAGGACAGTGCGCACTTTGTCGTAGCCCATGCGAGAGATCAGAGTGAGGCGGCCTGGCTGATTGTGCGGATCTAACGTGCGAACATAAGCCACTGCCTCCTCGGGCGTCGTGGTTGGCCCAATCTTCACTCCCACAGGGTTGGCGATCATAGAGACGAATTGGATATGTGCGTCTTCCAGCCCGCGGGTGCGCTCACCGACCCAGACCTGGTGAGCAGACAAATTGTAGAGTGCATCGTCGCCGTCCTCATCGTGGCCTAGGCGCAGCATTGAACGCTCGTAATCCATGACAAGAGATTCATGGGAAGCATAGATATCCGCGATGTGCAACTGAGAATCGGAAACTCCACACGCATTCATGAATTCCAGGCCGCGGTCGATCTCTTCGGCCAACGCCTCGTAGCGAGCGCCGGCGGGAGATTTCGACACGAACTCACGGTTCCACTCATGCAGCTTGTAGAGATCTGCGGTTCCGGAGCTCGTCAATGCACGCACAAGGTTCATGGCCGCAGAAGAGTTCGCGTAGGCACGAACCATGCGAGATGGGTCATGGGTACGTGCTTCTTCGGTAGCCTCTACACCATTAACAAGATCACCACGGTAGCTGAGCAAACCGGAGGAATCGCGGTCAGCAGAACGAGGCTTCGCGTACTGACCTGCAATGCGAGCCATCTTCACTACCGGCGTGGACGCGCCATAGGTAAGGACAACCGCCATCTGAAGCAAGGTTTTGATGTTGCCGCGAATATGTGGCTCGGTGTTGGACTCAAATGTCTCAGCACAGTCGCCACCCTGTAGCAGAAATGCCTTGCCGAGCGCCACATCACGCAACTGTTTGCTCAAGCGGCGAACTTCCGGAGCCACGACGATCGGTGGCACCGATTCCAGAATTTTACGCACGCGGGCGGCATGTTCTGGATCCCAGCTTGGCTGTTGCTTGGCATCGCGAGAAAGGACATCATCCAGTTTCTCGGCGATTTTCTGCGGCAACGGAGGCAAGTCTGGGAGTTCGTCTAGTGGGGCGTCAATTGTCCAAGCCATGTTGATCAATATACGCGGTTACCTCACGCACCCCCAACGTGAGAGCGTTTTTGGGCTCTACGTTGCCTTTTTGACCCCTTTTAGGGTGTCGCAAGCGCCGTTTTTCCTCCTACTGGCTGCTAGTCGTTCTTAGCGTGTTTCTATCAACACCCGACGCCATTGTTGCCCGAAACCAGCTATCTCCACTCTATTGTGAGTGTGTGCGTCAACATCCGCGTTAATGCCTCTCTCTTGTACGCCGCATTAATGTGCGCTACGCAGCGCTTCCATGGACAGCTGATACTTCACAACATTAAAACGGGCATCGGCGAGTGCATCATGGGCGTTATTCGGAGACTCCGGCAAACGCGGACATCCTGCCATCTCCCAGAGTTGCTTCAGTTCACGAGTAAAACGCGGCAGTTCACGTGGCAGGCCCGTCATATCCCCCCAAAGTTGAGCTAAAGCGACATGGTCATAGGCGCCAACCCACGCCCACAACTCCGGCCGTTCAGCATAAGCCAGGCGCGTGCCCGGCACATGGTCTGGAAGTAAGAACTCATAAAGCTTGCGGCGCAACGTATCACGGTCCATCCACGCTGCATCTGACTTCGGTGGTAGCTGATTGAGCACATTGCGGCGCACCCAAGATCCTGCCTTAGTGGCGTCGAACTCAGTGGACACTGCGTAAAACTCACGCCCATCCTCTGCCACCACGCCGATGGAGACAAGATCGATAGTTCGGCCGTCCTCGATGAACTCCGTGTCATAGAAATAACGCACGCGCTCTACTCTATCCCTGTATCTTCACCATGGACGCGCTATGGGTACGGCGCCGCGGAAGCGCCGGTGGAAAGAGAGTCCACTTGAGAATCGGTGTTTTTCCCACGAAATAGAACACAGCACCAGACACCACACAGGTAGCTAGTCCCAGGAGAATACTGACGTGTGGGCTGGCCAGCGCCTCTGCCATCCCCGGTGTTTGCTCTGCCATCCACGGCACAATCACGGTGTTAGTAAATGTCAGCGCAGCATGGTGCGACACATAAATGGGTAGGGTGTTTCTGCCCACGAAATTCACAAAAGTAGAAAGCACGGGCGTGTGCGAAATCCACACGGCAATGATGATGCCTAACGGCACCGCGGTAAAGGTTCGCACCAAAGCTAGAATGGAAGTTTCACCTGCAATTTTCTCATCCCAACCCTGGAAGTAGTAGAACTCCAGTCCCCGGTAGATGAGCTCCCACAAGGCAAAAACCACAAAAGCACTCACTACCACCTTCACATGGGATGCCTTAGCAGCCACCGTGAAGATCACCTGTCGGTAATGTAGTCCCGCAAAGAAGATCGGTGCATACATCATCGCTTGACGGTATCCCTGCTCCATCACCGCACCGGACATGCAACCTACGAACAGAGGCACGGTTGATATAAGGAGCGCCAACCACGGGGGTTGATGGCGCAAGAGCACCGCAGCGATGTTGTACAACATCAGCGTATAGAGGAACCATAATCCGGGATCCCCAACGATGATCGCCTTAATCAGATTGCTTGCCGTCAGTTCCTCCATAAAGTCCAACCTGATCGCCGCTTGAACCGGTGTGTAAATCAGGTATGGGACAAGGAGAAACCATAAACGGCGGTACCACAGATCCGTCAGGTCTCGCGTGATCACTCTATGGGAAAACAGCCCAGACACAAGAAAAAATAGTGGCATGCGCAGCGGATCCAACAATGTGGAAAAGTGGCCCCAAGCGGTCAATGTCCCACCATCTACGCCTGTGACCACATGCATCAAGCACACTCCGATTATGGAGAGCCCCTTGGCACTATCTGCCCAATCAACGCGCTGTCTAGACACCGTGACGGCCGGCATTCTAATAGGCAGCCGGCTCGGATCCCTGAGGGTATCCGAGACCTGCTTCTAGAGACTTCTTCACGTCAGCCGCATAGAAATCCTTGACATACTCCTGGCCAGATAACTCCTGGAGTGCTTCCATAATTGCATCGGTGAGCGCTCGGGCCTGCTCATACTCGTCTCCCGCATCGCGAAAGTCAGCTGGGTCGATGGGATCACCAACGTAGACACCGCAACGCCGTGGGCGTGGTATCCAGCTGCCAATTGGATTAACTTTCTCCGTGTCTATCATGGCTACTGGGTAAACTTTTACGCCGGTGGCCAAAGCCACTCGAGCCAGTCCTGTCTTTCCTCGGTAGAGACGTCCATCCGGGCTGCGGGTTCCCTCCGGATACATGCCTAAAATCTCACCGCGGTTCAACACGTCAATCCCCGTTGCCATTGCCGCCTCTTGAGATTCCTTGTCGGCGCGATCGATCGGTACCTGGTTCACCGCTGTAAAAAACCACCGCTGCACGGCGCCTATGATTCCGGTGCCGGTGAAATACTCCTTTTTAGCGAGAAACGTCAGCTGACGCTCAGCGACCAAGGGCAAGTAGAAGCTATCCATGACGGCGAGGTGGTTGGAGGCCAAAATCGCCGCACCCGTATCTGGAATCTTGTCCAGTCCTCTGGTGAAAGGGCGGTTGTAGACCCATAGAAAAGGTCCAAAAAACACGTGCTTCAACCACCAGTAGGTATTGTGCTGCACGATGACAGGTCTCCTTCTACTTGTCCTCTACGTCAGAATTAGCGCGCTCGTGCGCAAGCATTGCCACGCCGATCATACCGGCCTCACTACCCAATTCCCCGGAAACAACGCGCGAGATCGGTCGATGACCAGCACCTACAACCGAGTGATGCAGTACAGCCTCTGCGCGGTCGATCAAAAGATCGGCATCGCGGGCAACACCACCGGACAACACAATGAGTTCTGGGTCAAACACGTCTTGGACCAGGGATAATCCCTTACCCAACCAGGTAGCCATATCCTTTAACACCGCTAAAGCCAGTGGGTCGCCTTCGCGAGCCATGCGGACCACTACGCGTCCCGTAATCTCTTCCGGCTTATTCGCAAATTCCTGAGAGAATTTCGACTCGGGGTGTGCACCGAGCGCGATATAGTCCTGGGCGGTTAGGGGCAGCGCTGAACCGGAGCAATAGCGCTCCAAGCACCCCCGTTTTCCACATGGGCATGCCCTGCCACCGGGCACGACGGTGAGATGACCAAATTCAGGAGCCACTCCGTAGGCACCACGGTAAATCTTCCCATCGATGATGACAGCGCCACCGATTCCGGTTCCCAAGGCAAAGAGCACGGTGTTTCGTGTGTTTTGGGCTGCACCGAGAATGTATTCGCCCCATGCTGCGGAGTTGGCATCGTGTTCGAGAACTACCGGTATATCCCATAGCTTCGATAAACGGGTAGTAATTTCCGCGTTCCGCCATGGCAGGTGGGGTGCAAACCGGACGGTAGTTTGGTCAGAGGTGATGAATCCCGCGACAGCCAACCCCACTGCCGTGATCTGTGGATGCCGCTGACGCAGCGTATCGACTACCATCGTCAAGGCTTTTTCCAACGCCCCTACGGAACTGGGTGTTGGCAGCTGCTCGGTATCCACCATGGTGCCCTGACGATCGATGACGGCGGCACGGAGGTTTGTTCCTCCAATGTCCACCCCGATCGTCACTGGCTGCGTCGCCATACACGGCACCTTTCTCTTTTACCTCGTCACAGAGCTCTCTACAGGTTAGCCCTTTGCGTGCGAGGTCCCCTAATTACTGGCTCTTGGTGCCCGATACGGGGTCTGTAACGTTCCAAGCGGCCGCCGGAGGAACTCGGCCGTCACCGCCCAGTACTGCCTTCAATTGTTCGCGCAGTCTATTCCACGTCCAGGCACGGCTCACCCGTGCCCGTCCCTGCTTGCCTAGCCGTTCGCGCAAAGTGGCGTCGTTGAGCAAGGTGACCAACGTTCTCGCCAGGTCTTTCTTGTCACTTCCTCTAACCACGACGCCAGTATTTCCATCTATCACAGTTTCCGGAGCACCACCACCATTCCCCGCGACAGTCGCCACACCACAAGCCTGCGCTTCGAGAAAGACAATGCCGAGTCCCTCAACACTCAACCCCCCTGCTTGCGTACGGACTGGCAAAGCGAAGACATCACCGGCGCAATAGTGCCCAGGGAGTTCATCAAAATCCACCGCACCTGTAAACGTTACTGAGTTCTCTATGCCAAGCTTCTTCGCACGATCTTTGAGTTTGTCGGCGTAGGAGCCCGGGCCCACAATCAACAAATGTGCCTCCGGCACGCGTTCCAGCACGCCAGGCATGGCCTCAATCAAACTGTCCTGTCCCTTACGAGGCACCACACGAGACACAGCCACGATGACTTTCTTATCCGCTAAACCATAACGCTGTCGTAACGTATCTCGCATCTGCGGGTCGGGATGAAAAAACTCCGTATCCACCCCGCCGGGCATCGGCTCCCACGCCACATCGGAACCAAAAGCAGACGCCATACGGTTGCGTGCGTAATGCGACACGTAGGTAAGACAGTCCACGTGTGCACCAATGCGTCTCAGGATCTGACGGGTCACCGGGAACATTGACCAGCCAACCTCGTGGCCGTGTGTGGAAGCGATGATCCTGCGCGCCCCCGCTTCACGTGCAGCCTGAGCCATAAGGCCCAGTGGGGCCGCCGCCGCAAACCACACTGTGTCAACCTGATATTTGCGTATTAGTTGCTGCATTTTCCGCGCCGTCCCAGGCGTAGGGAGCATCACCCTATGAGGCCAACGAACAACCGTATAGCTCAGGGTTGAATCAAAGGCTGCTGCAGCGCGGTCATCCTGAGTGGAAGCAAAAACAACCACGTGAGCATCCGTGGAAGAAAGAGTCGAAAGATAGTCCCTAATGTACGTCTGTATGCCGCCGAGAGTCGGCGGAAAATCATTTGTTACCACAAGAACGCGGGGAATAGCCATAAAGTATCAGCCTAGTCAATGGGAGTGGGCCACCACGCACGAACAGAGTGTCAAGGACGTGTTGCTGGCGTACAGAAAGGCCCAAGGCAGTACGCGACGAATGGAAAAGGAAGCGGGGCGCACAAAAAAGACGCGAGGAGCCCCTCGCGTCTCTTGTCCCTTCTACGCCCGCGTTATATGCCCAGGAAATATTAGTATTAGTAACGAGCAGCGCCGGAAATCGGCATTGAATTCAACGGCACCACCTGAACTGGAATGCCGTAATCGGCGGCGTGAACCACTTTGCCATCACCGATGTACATACCAACGTGGGTGATGCCTGGATAGTAACCAATGATGTCACCCGGCTGGAGCGCATCCAGGCTCACTGGGGTACCTCCGGCAATCTGGGCAGAGGAGGTTCGCGGTATGCTCACGCCGATTTGTTGATAAGCCCAATACATCAAACCAGAGCAATCGAATACATCTGGTCCTGCGGCACCCCACCCATAAGGAGCACCGATCTTGGACATCGCGGCTGCTACTGCCCCTGCATAGTTGCCGGCCTTATCATTGTCGCCCGTGGAAGCCCCATCGGCTTTCTTTTCGAGTCCAGCTAAGAAGGCTTTGACATCGACGTTGATCGGCCCATTGCTATCCACCCAGCGTTTACGATCAGCGGGGCTGAAACCGTCCACGATGTGCATAATCTCGCCGCTGAGACGGTCCAACTGTGTTGTGCGCTCATCTAACTCAGTCTGTCGGGCAGTCAGATAATTCACACGGTAATCCGCTTTGAACTTAGAGATGTTGGCGTCGGAGTTAGCTGAAGCAGCTTCCTGCAGGTCTTGATCCAAGGTATCCAGGTAGCGGATGTTCTTGTCCTGGAGACTATTCATGTAGGAGCTCCGCTCCATGGCGGCTTGTGGCCCGGAAGCACCGGCTACGGCCGACACTGGGTCGATAGTTGCGCCACGGTACTTTGCCTGCGCAATATCAGCCACATTCACTCGAGACGCTGCCAGCTTCTTCTGGGCTGCTGCCGCTTTACGCTTTGAGGATTCTTGGGCGTTGCGAGCAGCCTTCACGTCCTTGTCAGCGTTTTTCAATTCCTCTGAAATCTGCACAACCTCTTCGTTGGTCGCACCCGCGACTCGAGAAATCTGCTTCATATGAGACAGAAGTCCGTCGAAGTCCTGCGGTATTGGAGCGTTGAGGAGGTCCTCAATCTCCTTCTCCGATGGAGCTGCATTTGTAGCAGAAGATGCTTCGGAAGACTGCGCAGGATCCGCGTGTGTGACGGGAACGACGGAAGCACCGACGGCGATGCTCAAAAGACCGGCGCCGAGAGCATGCGTGAGAGGGCGACGGAAGCGAAGTGAAGAGATGGACACTCGAACCTTCTTGATGAGAGAGATGTAATTGCCAAATAGCTATTTTGCCACACGTTTGCGAAAAGCAAAGAGACTAAACCCCAGCCGACTAGGCAGTGGTTTAGTCTCCTGTGTCTGCTGTGACAGACGTTAACCACAGTGGTTGTTGTAGCTAATTAGTGAAAACGAACCGCGTTGTGGATTGGCATGTAGTTCATGTCGGTAACCTTTACCGAAGTACCGGAGTTGATAGCGTGAACAACTTTGCCGTCACCGATGTAGATAGCAACGTGAGAAGCGCCACCGTAGTAGGACACTACATCGCCTGGCTCCAAGTTATTCAGGGACACTGGAGTACCTGAAGAAGCCTGAGCAGACGAGGTACGTGGAATGGAGATGCCGGCCTGAGAGTGTGCCCAAGAGGTCAGTCCGGAGCAATCGAAAGAGTTAGGGCCAGCTGCTCCCCACACGTATGGAGAACCGATCTTAGATAAAGCGAAGTCTGCGATCTGTTGACCCTTGGAAGACTTTGGAGCAGCAGGCTTGGTCAGCTGAGAAACTGGAGAAGACTCAGACTGGGAAACCTTAGCCTGGGAAGGAGCAACATTGCCGTTCTCTCCAATGTAAGACTTAACCTGATCCGCGAGCCCCGAAGGAACATCCACAGAGTAGTTAGTGTTTGGGATAGCGACCGGAGCAGCCTGGGCAGCGGCTGGGCTCAGGATGGTTGCGCCAACACCAACAGCCGCAGCGACGGCAGCGTTGCGCTTGATGGAGCTCTTGTGCAGGTTGTGCTTACCCATATCTCGTCAAATACCTTTCGATCCGTGTGTTCGAGGCGGATGCCTCTCGCTCCCAGGGCTTGTCCCTGACGCGGTGTCTTGAGAGGGACTAGACGAGGCGCCCTCTCTGTAAGGTCTCGAAAAGATTACGAAATGGTTACGCATCCTGTCCAGCGGAACGCAGAAAAAATATCAAAATGGCAACGTTGCAACCGCGAAGATTTACTTCATCTTTTTTTCATCAAGGCCAATCGGCCCCTACTCCAAAATGTAAAAAAAGCGCTTTAAGCTGGTTCTTTGAAAGAAGATACCGGTACTTAATGACTCAAGGTTTCCTTTCATTAAACCCACCAACTTAGCGAATGTGACCTTCATCACATTCTAGGCCTGAATATCACACTGCTCCCTTCAGTCACACCGATAACATGCGATAGTTCGTAAATGTTACGGTTTCGCCCCCGTGGAACACAGACACTCGTAATCTCATCCTTACTTCCGGCGAGCATCTCCCCCCCTCACAGCGAAAACTAACGCCTCCCCAAGTAGTTCTCACGTCAGCGCGTCAAATATTCAGATCAAGCACAAAGCACTCGCTAATCAAAACCATTTTTCCGACATAATGTAACGTCACCTCGCACAAACCACCCCAGCCCCAATGGCAGATAGAATGAGCTCCGTGAAACACTTCTCCGGTGAGAAATTCCGTAAAAGCAACCCCCGCGACACGCTCCACAAGAGCGGGCTTTCTGTGGTCGTCGACGTAGAGACCACTGGGCTTAATCCCGAAAAAGAACGAATCATCGAAATTGCAGCGATCGCCGTGACAAACGGTCAGATTGATGGAACGTTTCACCTCCTCGTCAATCCTGAGCGAAATATCCCTCGGGTCGTAGAAAAACTCACCGGCATTCGTGATGCGGATGTCAAGGACGCACCGGCTGCGCAAGCCGCCCTTGCCGAGTTCGGTAAGTTCATCACCGCACATACCTCCACCAAGAACACTACAACGCGCATAATCGGGCACAACGTCGCTTTTGATTTGGCTTTCATCCATGCCGAGCTCCACCGCGTGGGCCCAATCACAGCACCACGACAAGATATCCGATCACAGTTCGCTGGCTCCCATAGTTCAGAATTAAAGCGGGCAAATCACCTACCTACACACGGCAATGATTCGGTCAAGTTCAGCAACCCCCAATCTTGTCCGGACAATCAGCCAAACCCGGCTAATCACATCCCATTACGAAGGCACCCTGGAACAACTAACCTGACGTTTCACGGACAATTGAAGGATGACAACGTCCTCTCATCACATACAGACGGAGAGAGCATCCATAAGCTCAACACATGTTTAGAAAACTGCCATGCGGTGTGCACTGCGCATCTTGCACGTCGACTTATTGAGCGAGAACAAGTAGGGCGTTACAGACTAGCCAACGTAGCTCGCTACCTTAACACCACACATAAGCCATCACACCGAGCCCTCGATGATGTTTACACAACGTACGAGGTATTTCAGGCTCTCATCCAACTCGAAAACCCATTGGCATAATTGCCACTCCGTTGCTCACTCAGCATCGGCTAATGCCCTCGTAAACAGTGGCCACAACCGGCAAAAGGACGGGACACACAACAATCACCAACGAAAAGAACCCCCTGCAACACATGCAGGGGGTTCTATTAGCGCAGTTGGTACCGCACTAGCCAACATGTTGCCATATCGGCTAGCCGGCGGAGCAAGAACTACTTGCCTTCAAGCTCCTTGCGGTTTTTCTCCGTGAGCTTGGAGTACATATCCTTGAGCTCCTTGTGGTTGCGGTGCTCGATGTCCTCAGCCTGATCCACGATGTCCTGTGGATCCGGAGAGAACCACGAACCACGACCAGGAGCACCAGCGAAGCCCAGCTCATTCAGTGTCTTCGGAACGTATGCGCCCTCGTACTCCAATGGAATAGCATGGCCGTGCTCATCGATGCCGCCCAGAGGCTGGTGAACCTCGATGAAGCCACCGGAAGGCAGCTGGCGAATCGTGCCGGTCTCGATACCGTGCTCGAGCACCTCGCGGTCGCTACGCTGCAGACCAACACAAATACGGTGAGTGACGTAGTAGGCGATTGGTGGGGCAAGAACCAGTCCGATACGGCCCAACCAGGTCATTGCGTTCAAGGAGATACCAAAGTGCAAAGCCAAGAGGTCGTTACCACCGGAGATTGTCAAAATCACATAGAAAGTGATTGCCATGACACCGATAGCTGTACGAGTAGGAACATCGCGCGGGCGCTGCAAAAGGTTGTGGTGAGCATCGTCACCGGTCATCTTCTGCTCAATCCACGGGTAGGCGAACAGCAGAACGACAAGCAGACCTAGGAGCAACGCTACCCAGAACACGGCCGGAATGGTGTAGTTACCCAGGTAGAGTTCCCACGCTGGCATGACACGCGCTGCACCGTCAGTCCACAGCATGTAGATATCCGGCTGAGAACCTGCGGAAACCTGAGATGGGTTGTATGGACCAAGATTCCAAATGGCGTTGATCTGGGTAATACCCGCCATGAAAGCAACGACACCGAAAGTGATCAGACCGAAAGAAGCAGCTTTCAGGCCGAACACTGGGAGAATACGCACACCGATAACGTTGTTTTCGGTACGACCAGGCCCGGGGAACTGCGTGTGCTTCTGGTACCACACCAGTGCCAGGTGAGCAGCAATCAGAGCCAGCAAAATGGCTGGGATCAAAAGCACGTGGGCAATGTACAGGCGAGGAATGATGATCTCACCCGGGAAATCGCCGGCGAACATGATCCAGTGCAACCAGGTACCGATAATGGGTAGACCCACGATGATTGCGGACATGATGCGCAGACCGACGCCGGACAGCAAGTCGTCCGGCAGTGAGTAGCCCATAAAGCCCTCTGCCACAGACAGCAACAGCAAGATGCAGCCGATAACCCAGTTGGCTTCGCGTGGCTTACGGAAAGCACCCGTAAAGAAGATACGGAACATGTGAACCATGATGGACACTGCGAAAAGCAGAGCAGCCCAGTGGTGCACCTGGCGGATAAACAGACCGCCGCGAACCTCGAATGAGAGATTCAGAGCAGTGTGGTAGGCGGCAGACATCTCCACACCATTGAGTGGGGCGTATGCGCCGTCGTAGATAACCTTCGACATCGAAGGATCGAAGAACAAGGTCAGGTATACACCGGATAGCAGCAAGATGATGAACGCGTACAACGCGATCTCACCGAGCATGAAGGACCAGTGAGTTGGGAAGACCTTGTTGATGTTCGGGCGGATAAGGCCGGATGCCGTGTAACGGTCATCAATGTTCTTAGCCGCCTTGTTCAGGCGTGAAGTCTTAGTTGTCATGAGCGACGCTCCCAGAAAGCAGGGCCAACAGGCTCAACGAAGTCCTTCTTGGCGTACATGTAGCCCTCTTCATCCACGGCGATTGGCAGCTGAGGCAAAGCACGCGCTGCCGGGCCGAAGACTGGCTTGCCGTAGTGCAGCGCATCAAACTGCGACTGGTGGCAAGGGCAGAGGATTCGGTTAGTTTGCTGCTCGTACAAGGAAGTAGGGCAGCCAATGTGAGTACAAATCTTCGAGTAGGCGAAGTAATCGCCGGCGTGGAAGTCTTCCTGCCCAGTGCGCAGGACGGCCTTCTTGGCGTCCTCGTGACGCAGACGGATCAACATCACGGCATTACGCGCGCCGTGGATAGAGTGCATGTGCTCCGTGTAGACATCCTTGTGGGCGTCATACTTATCACCGTCATTGACCATGGAAGCTGGCAGTGGGAAAACAGTCTCCATAGCACCAGCATCAAGATCATCGGCACGCATACGCACGAGGCGGGATACACCCTCCGTAGACCAGTGACCATCATGCTCCTCGGCAATATTACCGTTGTCACGGCCAAGGTAGATGCGCTCTTCGCCCTTATTTGCCAAGGTCCAGCCGGTTGTCCACAGAGTACCGTCACCAGAGATTCCCATGGCCTTTGGCTTCCATGGGTTCTTGATAATGCCGCCCATAGGCAGGATGATGGCAAGACCAGCCAGAACCGCACCAGTACCCGCAAGCCCTGCGATCACTGGACGACGACCGATCGTGGACGTCTGCCAAGAATCGTTGAGCAGTGCTACGAGGGTTCGCTTATCTACTTCCTCAGACGGGCCGTCGTGGCGAGTTTGTACGGAAATTTCCTCTGGCACGAAGGTCTTGGTGTACTTCACACATCCCATGCCCAGCAAGATGATGGCCAGACCGGAGGTAATACCCAGCAGCGGGGTGTACAGGGTGTACCAACCCAACCCATCCTGGCCAAGGTGCTTATACTCCCATGGCCAGAACAAATAGGTCGCAATAAAAGCTAGGCCGAAAACGATCGACAGTGCGAAATAGGTTCCGACTGCCAGCCCTGCGCGCTTCTCTGCGGGGTCATTGGCGATGGGGAAGCGCTCCTTGCGGTAGGCAACCGTTACGCCGTCGAGCTCGGTACCCAAACGGGCGAGCTCGCCATTGCTCATCTTGTCGAGCTCTTCTTTGGTGTATTGCTTCTTGTTGTTATCGCTCACTGTCGGCTTCCAATCCACATTGCGAAGATCATCACCACGATGATGCCGACGAACCACATGAACATACCTTCAGTAACTGGGCCAATTCCGCCCAAACCGAAGCCACCTGGGTTCGGGGTCTCCTTAGAGGACTTGATGAAGGCAATGATGTCCTTCTTCTCGTCCGCGGACAGCTGACGGTCGGAGAACTTAGGCATGTTCTGCGGTCCGGTCAGCATTGCCTGGTAAATCTCCTGCTCATTCGCAGGATCCAGCACCGGCGCATACTTACCGCCGGAGAGGGCGCCGCCCCGTCCGGTGAAGTTGTGGCAGGACGCGCAGTTCAATCGGAATAGATCAGAACCGCGAGCCACATCGGCAGGATCGATCTTGCCGTCCTTGTTGTTTGCACCGCGAAGGGACTCCATAGCAATGTTGCCGTCTTCATCCCTCACAATTCCCGGTCCGCCACCGTTAGCGTTGACATAAGCGGCAAGTGCCAAGGTCTGCTGCTCGGAGTAGCGAGGCTCTTTACGTGCAGCCTGAGCTTCGTTACGCAGCATCGGCATGCGGCCAGAATGTACCTGGAAGTACACGGCACCTTCACCTACGCCAACGAGTGAAGGACCGCGATCCTTCACACCTTGAAGGTTTGCACCGTGGCAGGTAATACAAGCAACTTCGTAAATCTGCTTACCCTGATCCACCAGGGCTGTCTCATCCTGCTGGGCAACAGCAGTCTGTGCATTGGGGGTCAGTGCGTTGGCAATGAAGCCAGCGCCCGTTAAAGCGACGACCATTGCCAAAGCACCGGCAAAGGCTTTACGCATCTTGCGGCGGCGACGGAGCGCGCCTGCATTACGCGGAGCGGAGGTCGTCACACCTTCGCTCGTCGCGTTTGTGGAAGTGGTATCCATCTTGTTCCCTTTTAACTCGTCAATGGAATGCGATGGGCTGTATGTAGGCCGACCTAGCGGATAGGACGACCGCTACGGCCTACTGGATGAAGTAAATGGTGATCCACAGACCGATCCACACAACGTCGACGAAGTGCCAGTAGTAGGACACAACGACGGCCGCGGTGGCCTGTGCCGGGGTGAACTTCGACTTGAAGGTTCGAATCAACACCACAACGAAGGCAAGCACACCGGCCAAAACGTGGGCGGCGTGGAAACCGGTGGTGATGAAGAATACGGAGCCGTAGACGGATCCTCCGATGGTGGTACCGTGCTTCACCAGCTCAAAGTACTCGTACCCTTGGCCCACGAGGAAGACTGCGCCCAGCGCCGCAGATAGCGCGTACCACCTGCGGAGTGCAAACACATCACCTCGCTCAGCCGCGAAAACACCCCACTGTGCAGTGAAAGACGAAGACACCAAAATGACGGTGATCAACGCCGCCCACGGCACATTGAGGTGGGTCGGGTGCGGTGGCCAATCGCCACCGGAGTTGGCCTTGGACACGAAGTACATCGCGAACAGGCCAGCAAAAAACATCAATTCTTGAGACAGGAACACAATCGTGCCAACGCTGACCATGTTTGGCCGGTTCAGCGTTGCAACACGTTGTGGTGCTGCCATACCTGGGTTTTCAACTGCGCTCGTCACGTCTAACAGTATGGCCGTTTCTGCGTCGTTAGTCGATTCTCTCTGGCTCGTTTCTTTGTAGTTTCTGGAAAACCGCAGGTAAATCCTTACACCAACCTGTGAATCCACCCCGTTAGGGGGATGGTGGGAACTTTTCGCCGCCCGTATCCGACGCGCCACAAACAAGGAGGTCAGAGCGTTAGTTCGTCAAGCTCATCAGCGCTATATACCCCCATAATTGGTGAGTTTGTTCCCTTGCTTTCCTTTTCCCGGAACCGCATTTCGCAGCGCCTTCACTCTGTTCCACAGTGCTTCGAAATATACGATAGAAGTCGATTGCACTTCACGTCGTATATACATTGTCTTGGCTCGTCCAGATTTGCTATCCGGCAGCACCAGATAAGTGCGCAGTGGATATTGGCCTTTTCCTGTCCACTGTTCCCCTCCCCTAACTTTTTAGAAGGAGCGTTGATTCCTCGTGGCCACTTCTCAAGGCAACTCATCACCGTCGCACCGCAATTCATTGGAAGCTACCCAACTTCCGAAGAGCTATTTCACTTGGTCTGGTGTACTTGATCGTCTTGGACGCCGCGATGAATTAAGCGAATCTCAGGTCGCATGGGCAATGCAGCAAATCATGCAGGGCAACGCTACCGACGCTCAGATCGCCGCTTTCTCATTTGGCATGAGGGTCAAGGGCATTACTGCTGCTGAACTGGCATCTGCAGCGGCCACCATGCGCAGTTTCGCAACCCCAGTGGATTTCTCTTCCGTACCCGAACGAGTTGATATCGTCGGCACCGGCGGCGATGGCCACCACACCGTGAATATATCCACGATGGCTAGTTTCGTCGTCGCTGCCTGTGGCGTACCCGTAGTCAAACACGGAAACCGCGCTGCATCGTCTAAATGTGGCGGCGCCGACATGCTGGAAGCACTCGGCTATAACATCGTGCGGGCACCTGAACAGGTAGTAAAAGATGCCCAAACGCATAATTTTGCGTTTCTCTTCGCAAAGACCTACCACCCAGCGATGCGTTTTGCCGCACCAGTTCGTTCTGAGTTAGGGGTGCCGACTATTTTTAACCTCCTCGGTCCGCTGACTAACCCGGCGTCGCCCCGCTACGGGCTTATTGGATGTGCATTCCGAGACATGATGCCAATCGTCGGCGGTGCCTTTGCTCATCAAGGCTGCCGTGTATTGGTGGTGAGGTCAATGGATGGGATGGATGAAATTTCCGTTTCTGCTCCTACGGAAGTTGTTACGGTAGATTCCCACGGAACCACAGGGGAGGAAATTATAAATCCACGCGAGCTTGGACTCGACTTTTATTCATTAGACGAGGTTCGGGGCGGAGATGCCGACTTCAATGCCGACGTAGCTCGCAGATTCTTCCGCAATGAAATCACGGGGGCAATCAAGGATTCAGTCTTGATTAATGCTGCAGCGGCACTGACTTCCGTCCATGGCTGGGAACGGGATGGTTTTCAAAAAACGATGATGACCAACATTGAAGTAGCACGCGAGGCACTAGAATCGGGTAAAGCGCTGACAACGATGACCAACGTCGTCGATGAGAACACACCCTAACGTGGCTGATTCTTGTTTTTGCTCCTGCCCATTCTCTTCAGTGCGATACACGAGGATCGTTAACCCGTTCATGCTTCGGTGCGCTTACCTAATTCACGACAATGTGTGCTTCTATCCCCCATGTGTAGCCCACGTCCGAGTATTCTCCGGGCTTGTTAATTCCCCTCGTTAAGCTAACGAAGCCGAGTCTTCTTTACCTTTTTTCGACATTAGACACCACGCCCACACATTCTCGCTCAATGCTCAAACCCCCAATGGATGTATTTCCACTGGGGGTTTCCTCTCAGAGCCCCGGACTTATAGGGGCTATCTGAGCCACTGGCGTGTGACAGGCTAGACGGTTATTAGTGCTTCTCTGGTGGAAGACCGTACTGCAAGTTAAGCATGGCACCGGCCCACACCAGGATGGCAGCACCAAAGACTACCAACCACAGGTGCCAGAACGCCAAGCCATAAGCCATGATGACGATGGCTACAGTCATAACGAATGGCCAAATAGAACTTGCGGAGAAGAAGCCCAGTACGCCAGCTCCATCGACGATCTCTGCTTCTTCCCAGTCCATTGGGGAAATATCGGTCTTATTGTCGGTGAGGTGCAAGTAACCAGCCAGCATCAATGCCAGGAGGAAAGACATCACCAAAGCGGTGGTACCAGCCCACTCCAGACCCTGAAGGGAACCAGGATCCTTCACGGAGGAGGTAGCGATGATGTATACCACGGTCACGATGCCCAGGAAGGTCGCAATCCCGTAGAAGAGTTTAGCGCCGGAAGTCATTGTTCTATTCCTCTTTCTTCTGCACTACCGCTTAAGCGTCTGAACGTTCAACGGTCTGGCCGTCGCGGGAACCCTTGCGGTCAGAAACGAATGGCTTGGTGGAGGTTGCGTAAGGATCCTCGCCGATGGACTTCAAAGCCTCAGAGTTTGGAGCTTGTGGGTTCTTCTGACGGAATTCGATGTACTGCTTGAACTTTTCAGGAGATACAACGCGTACCTCGAAGTTCATCATTGCGTGGTACGTGCCGCACATTTCAGCGCAGCGCCCCACGAACGCTCCCTCTTCCTGAATTTCTTCAATCTGGAACAGTCGCTCGGATCGGTTCTCCGCTGGGTGCGGGAATGCATCGCGCTTGAAGAGGAACTCTGGAACCCAGAAGGAGTGAACTACGTCAGCAGAAGCCAGATCGAACTGGATCGCGGTATGAGATGGCAACACCAGCACAGGGATCTCTTCTGTGGAACCAACAGTCTCAATCTTGTTGTAGTGCAGGTAGCTCAGGTCGCCCTTAGATTTGCCATGGATCGGGCCGTGCTCACCATCTTCATACTTGGTCTTCTCGGCGGCTTCCTGAGCCTTCTCGTCGATACCCTCGTAGTCCTTACCGCTTGGGGATAGCCCCGCCTTGATCTCGCTGTAACCGAACTTCCAGTTCCACTGGAATGCAGTCACGTCGACCTTGACCTGCGGATCCTTGTCCAGAGCAGTGGCCTTGTCCTGAACCTGAACGTTGAAGAAGAACAGGGCCATAATGATCAACACAGGAACGGTGGTCAGGCCGAGCTCCAGCGGAACGTTGTAACCGGTCTGACGCGGGAATTCGTCCTTATTCCCACGGCGCGCGTGGGCCTTGTCAGAGTCGCGGAAAATAACCACGAACATCAGTACCCACATGATGATGCCGATGATCCACGCTGCTACCCAGGTCCACACCCAGAAATTGCCCGTATCATGAGCCTCTGGGGTGATACCCTTCGGCCAGCCCATACGCAGGGCGTTAAAGAATGCGTTATCTGGTGGAGTGACCGTACAACCGGTCAGAGCCATAGCACTTGCACCGAGCAAGCCAGCCAGTCCTAAACGGCGAGTCAAACCGTGCACTTTTCGCTGTTCCACGCGAGTTTGCCTTCCTCGTTCACACGTCACAAGGTCTAATGTCTGCGAATGCTGATCAGAGCCTGCAGTACGCTCGTCACAAACAGTATTAGACCGCTTCAATCAGAAACCTTAGACCATTTGTGAGTGTTTGCCACCATCCTACTGAGGAGTTTTCCCTATTTGGGTGTGAACTGTGTAGTAACTCACTTCATAACATGTTAGTGGTTGTGATTTACCTCTCTTCTTTTCTATTCGACTTCCATTCGACGCCCGCTCAGTCCGACTTTCACTACATCTATCACCGCGTGGCGGGTAGAAGGCTACGGTACGCTGCGCGTAGAGTTTTCTTCCATGTGCGGATTGCTTGGATTCATTTCTGCCGACGAATCGGCTTCACGTTTTACCACTGCTGTTGAAAATGCCCTACCTTGCATGCATCACCGCGGCCCAGACGACAGTGGCTCGTGGAACGACGATTCCGTTGTATTCGGCTTCAATCGGCTTTCCATCATCGACATTGAACACTCCCATCAGCCTCTGCAATGGGGACCCGAAGATGAACCTAACCGTTACGCGCTGACTTTCAACGGCGAGATATACAACTATGTTGAGCTTCGTCAGGAACTAAAGGCCGCCGGTTACTCCTTTAACACCGAAGGAGATGGCGAAACCATTGTCGTGGGATATCACCATTGGGGTATCGATGTAGTGAAGCATCTACGCGGGATGTTCGGCTTTGGAGTGTGGGACTCCAAGGAAAAAAAGCTATTCATTGCCCGCGATCAATTTGGCATCAAACCTATGTACATTGCGACGGCTAACGCTGGCACTGTCTTTGCGTCGGAGAAGAAGTGCATCCTATCTATGGCCGACGCACTTGGTCTGAGCAAGGATCTGGATATCCGAGCCCTCGCTCACTACACCGATCTTCAATACGTGCCAGAGCCTGAGAGTTTGCACACAGCAATCCGTCGCCTCGAGTCCGGCAGCTACGCGATCATCACTCCGGGCCAGGCACCACAGCAACAGCGCTGGTTTGAGCCTTCCTTCCCAGTGAAGAAGGTTTCTGCCGGCAATGAGGAAGCGGTCTTTCAACGCATTGCTGAAGCTCTGGAGGACTCTGTCGCAAAGCACATGCGAGCAGATGTAACGGTCGGCAGCTTCCTTTCCGGAGGCATTGATTCCACCGCCATCGCTACTTTGGCGAAGCGTCACAACCCCAACCTCTTGACCTTCACCACTGGCTTCGAACGCGAAGGCTATTCGGAGGTCGACGTCGCGGCTGAATCCGCCGCAGCAATTGGTGCAGAACACATTGTCAAGGTTGTCAGCCCGGAGGAGTACGCCGATGCCGTTCCAAAAATCATGTGGTATCTAGATGATCCGGTCGCTGATCCATCCTTGGTTCCCCTATACTTCGTTGCTGCAGAAGCGCGCAAGCACGTGAAGGTCGTGTTGTCCGGAGAAGGAGCGGACGAGCTTTTCGGTGGTTACACCATATATAAGGAACCACTCAGCTTGGCTCCTTTCGATAAGGTGCCATCCCCTATCAAGCGTGTTTTATCCACAGTTGGCGACGCCCTCCCTGACGGAGTACGCGGTAAATCACTGTTACAGCGTGGCACCATGACCATGGAAGAACGGTACTACGGCAATGCGCGTTCCTTTAATTATGAGCAGTTAGAGCGAGTCCTCCGCCACATCCGTCCAGAGTGGGATCACCGCGAAGTAACCGCGCCTATCTATGCCAAGTCTCGCAACATGGATCCCGTAGCGCGTATGCAACACCTAGACATGTTCACATGGCTACGTGGCGACATCCTGGTGAAAGCGGACAAGATCACCATGGCTAATTCTTTGGAGCTTCGCGTACCGTTCCTAGACAAGGTGGTATTCGATGCCGCCGAATCCCTGCCCGTGGATATGAAAATCTCTCACGGCACCACGAAATACGCTCTGCGCAAGGCCATGGAACGTATCGTCCCCGCCCACGTACTGCACCGTAAGAAACTCGGGTTCCCAGTACCTATGCGGCATTGGCTAGCAGGTGATGAGCTCTACGGTTGGGCGAAGAAGATCATCGAAGAGTCACAAACTGATGACCTCATTAACAAAACCGAAGTTCTGAAGATGCTCGAAGAGCATCGTGTGGCGATGAACAGTGGTTCAGGTCCAGACCATTCTCGCCGTCTCTGGACCATCATCGCTTTCATGATTTGGTATGGAATTTTCGTGGAGGAACGCATCGATCCCAAGATCGATCGACACGACTACCCAGTTGAGCTCTAAGCCGAAATCGATGAGTTCCACCCGAATATAAAAAGGAGAGGCTCCCCTATCTGGGAACCTCTCCTTTTTACTTGACCGCCGTGTGGTTAGACCTCGGGGTGACACAAACTCAGAAGCTCATAGTCCCCTGGGGAGGAACAAGCTGAGTTTCTCACAGGGTTTTAGGAGAAGGAATCACCGCAAGCGCATGAGCCAGTGGCATTCGGGTTATCGATAGTGAAACCTTGGGATTCGATGGTGTCAGAAAAATCGATCTTCGCTCCCGTGAGGTACGGAGAGGACATGCGATCTACCACTAGTTTTACACCGTTGAAGTCATCAACGAGGTCACCATCGAGAGAGCGATCGTCAAAGAACAACTGGTAACGCAAACCAGCACAGCCTCCCGGCTGAACGGCGATACGCAGGGCCAGATCATCGCGACCTTCCTGCGCCAACAGTGCACCTGCCTTTTCTGCAGCTGCCTCGGTTAGCTCAACACCAGTGACACGCTCTGGAGCAGTCATACTTCCTCCTTGTTCCTCTGTGGAAGGGTTTTGTTGACGAAAGACCCTGCTAAGAGAGCCTCACTCGGTCTCGTATATTCAGTATTCAGATCAACGCGGGCGCACCGACCGTTATTCCCAGTCGACGGACACGGACGCGAACTATAAAGTCAAGGTACTAGCAGTCGCTTGTCGTGACAACCATGTCGCACCCCGGTGAGTCAAGTTGGCCACGGTTATTTCGTCCTCTAGCCTTGAATGCGTGAAAATGCCGTGGAAAAAGGATGAGACTCCAGCACCTAATGCTGTTGAGAAACCCGACGTCAATGCCGAAGCCGCCGACGCTGCTGCAGAACAACGTACCGGCAAAGCATATACGCCGAAGAAAGGTCGTCCTACTCCTAAACGCAATGAGGTTGAGCGCAAGGTCGGTTCTCGTCGCACTGCTTACGACGCGCCGACCAGCTCTGCGGAAGCTCGCAAGCGCCGCAAAGAGTTGAAAAACTCAATGTCGAAAGAGGAATACAAGGCAATGAAGCAGCGCGAGCGTGAAGAGTCTGCTCGCGAACGCCGTCGCATTAATGAGCGCATGATGGCCGGCGACGAGGAATATTTGATGGCACGGGACAAAGGACCGGAAAAGCGCTTCGTGCGCAACTGGGTGGATTCTCGCCGTTTCCTTATGAATTTCTTCTTGCCATTGACATTCATCGTAATCATCATCATGCTGCTGGGGATGCGCAACGCAGCTATTGCCAATCTCGCCTCGATAGTCATGCTCGTGCTCTTTGCTATCATGCTGGCCGAGGGACTCATTATGGGTCGGAGGGTTAATCGCGAGGTCAATGCACGCTTCCGTAACAACCCTCATTCCAAATTTTCCCTGGGTATGTATGCATTTACTCGCGCAACGATGATTCGCCGTATGCGCACCCCCGCCCCTCAGGTCAATATTGGCGATACTGTTTAGTCCATGAGTCAGTTGCCTGATTTTCCTCCCGTGATTCCTCCCGATGAGGAGTTTCGTCGGCGTGCTACCGCATGGCGATCGGATATTCCCACTGAATTTGGCATGCCCAACCGATCACTGGGTCGTCTTGAACAGCTCGGAGCGTGGCTTGCAGCTTGTCAAAGCACCGTTCCCCCGCGTCCACTCACTGATGTTCAGCTGGTCGTGGTGGGCGGCACTCACGGGGTGGCTCGTACTCACCCTGAAATCTCCGCGTTACCGGAGACTTTTTCTCAGGATGTTCTCGCTGCCATATCGCAGGGGCGTTCGCCCTTGCTCTCAGCAGCGACGGCAGAAGGTATTCGTGTTTCTGTCCGCGACGCCGACTCTTCCCACCCTTCAGGATCCATTGATTATGAAGACGCGATGACCTCCGCCGAGCTTTTCGAGTACATGTCGCGCGGTATCGAGATAGCAGATGATCTGGCCGATCAAGGGACACAACTGGTGTTATTGGGTGATGCCGGTCGTGGGGTAACCACCGTGGCCGCGGCAATAATTGGATCCATCTGCAGCATCGAACCCGTGAAGGTCGTGGGCAGGGGCTCCGGTATCAGCGATGAGGCGTGGAAGACTAAGACCGCGGTCATTCGCGATGCGATGTACCGGGTGCGTGATGATAAGGCCGATGCCTCCCGTATTCTACGGCGTATAGGATCCCCTGATTTCGCAACTCTCGCTGGCCTTTTAGCTCAATGTTCGGTTCGCCGCACCCCTGTTCTCTTTGATGGTGTGGGAACAACTGCGGCAGCTCTGTGCGCCCAGATGATGGTTCCCGGCGCTGCTGACTGGTGGATCGCCGCTTCCGCGGGAGATGAGCCTGCACATGTGCCGGCGCTCAAGGCACTGCGCAAAGAGCCACTGCTTACGTCCGGGATTGGAACCGGCCAGGGATTAGGCGCTATCCTCGCGTTTCCTTTGCTGCGGCATGCTGTCGACGCGCTCAATTTCGAGTCTCATGACACCCCGATGACCTCAGAGCTGGACTAGTCCCCCCCTATTCCACCCGTGATCTTTTCACACTAGCCCCTAGTTTCAGCCGCAGCCATTTCCGACTCATCCCCATTTCACGCCCGATTTTTGTCAGACCCGCCTGCCCATGGATCTATGAGACGAGCGTAAACATCCAGCCATGCCTGTCTTCCACGGAGCCACGCTGGATACCGGTCAGATGCTCGCGAAGCTTCATGGTTATTTCACCGGTTGCTCCCCCGTTTACGTCGAACTCACCACCGTCGTATTTCACAAAGCCCACCGGGGTGACAACTGCAGCGGTTCCGCAAGCGAACACCTCGGTCATCTCACCAGATTCAGCCGTAGCATGCCACTCCTCGGTGGAAATCTTGCGCTCCTCTACCTCGTAACCAAGATCCTTGGCGACGTCGATCAACGAAGACCGGGTCACACCAGGAAGCAAGGATCCGGATAGAGAGGGCGTGACGATCTTTGCGTCTGCCCCCTTGCCAAAAACAAAGGCAAGATTCATACCACCCATTTCCTCAATGTATGTGTGCTCGATAGCGTCCAACCACACAACTTGCTCGCAACCATGTTTCTCTGCCTCGGCTTGAGCCAAAAGAGATGCGGCGTAATTGCCTGCGAACTTGGCTGCGCCAGTGCCACCTGGACATGCTCGGACATACTCCGTGGTCAGCCACACGCTCACAGGCTTAATTCCACCGGAGAAATAAGCCCCAGCCGGAGAGGCAATCACGCAATACGTATAGGAGTTAGACGGATGAACCCCCAGGGAAATCTCACGGGAGATCATAAATGGACGCAGATACAGGGCTTCCTCGCCCCCAGAGGCTGGCACCCACTCCTTATCGATATCAACGAGTTGCCGTAGAGACTCTATAAACAATTCTTCCGGTAGCGCCGGCATGGCCATGCGCGCCGCTGAGTCCTGCATACGCTGAGCGTTACGATCAGGACGGAATGTAGCGATTGAACCATCTGGCTGGCGATAGGCCTTAATACCTTCGAAAATGGCCTGGCCATAGTGAAAAACGCTCGTTGCCGGATCCATAGAAAAAGGTGCGTACGGTACTACGCGCGCATCATGCCATCCGTGCTCTTCATTCCAATCAATAACAACCATGTGGTCGGTGAAATAATTGCCGAAACCGGGATTGCTCAAGATCTCTTGAATACGGGCGGAAGACGTTGGTGTATCACAACGCTGGATGCTGAAAGTTTCTGTGGATGCTGGCACTGTAGTCATGGTGCAGATGCTACTCCATCCCTTGGGATGACCGAGTATGTTGGTTCAGTAGCCCCAACCCGTGGTGAGTATTCGCATACCTCAGCTCGTAGAGAATGTGGCAAAATCCTCGCGTTTACCTCCCCATATCACAGCAACGGAAAGTTAGGAAACTCTTTTATGACTGCTCGCACCTCACCAGAGGCAACGCTCTCTGCTCGTGGCGCTTTACCAAAACTGCAGTTCGCGGCTTCTCTGGACGAGATTGATGGAGACATAGACACATTCATCGTCCCGGTGTTTCGAGGTGACAGTGGCCTTGAACTAGCCGGTGGCCCTACACGAGTGCTGTCCTCCGAGCAGGAAATCGAGCTGTGGAAATTACTTACCTCGGTGGGTGCCCAAGGTAATGCTGGCGAAATAACCACCTTGCCCGGTGCTGTTCTATCTACAGAACCGTCGGCAGACTCCTCGCAGACAGCGGCCGACGCCCAATCTCAAACAGATTCTCACTCCGAAAAGGCAACGGCCTCCGGCGGCCACCCCACCCATAGAAACATCGCGAAGATTCTTGCTGTGGGCTTGGGAGATGTCGAAGAGATTAGCGACGAAGACATTCGCCAAGCGGCCGGCTCCGCCTCCCGCGCCGCGGGGACAGCTGCTACGGTCGTCTCCAGCCTCGGCATTTTCAATGTGGAGGCAGCCATGGTGGGACACGCACTAGGTGCATACGCGTACACGGGACAACAGACCACCACATCAGCGGAAACTATCGGCACCATCACTGTGCTCGGTAATACCCAGGACGGCGGGGCCACCGCCAAGCGCGCGACAAGCATCGCTCGCGCAGTATGCTTCGCTCGTGATCTAGTGAATGCGCCCGCCAACGATCTCTACCCGGCTAAATACGCAGAGATCGTGGCTAGCGCAGCCAAGGCCTCCGACTTGGAGGTCGACATCCTCGATGAGATAGAATTAGAAGCCCAGGGGTACGGAGGCATCATCGGCGTGGGTAGGGGTTCGGAAAACCCACCGCGTTTGGTTCGCCTCACGTACACCCCACACAACGCCGACGATAACACTCCCACCGTAGCTCTCGTTGGCAAAGGCATTACCTTCGATACCGGCGGCGTTTCTCTCAAGCCCGCAGCCAACATGTGGAACATGATCTCCGACATGGGTGGTTCAGCGGCAGTGGTGGCGTCGATCCTTTTGGCCTCGGCTCTCAAAATCAACGCTAAGGTTATCGCCACGATCCCCATGGCAGAAAACATGCTTTCCGCATCGGCTATCCGACCAGGAGATATCCTTCGCCACTATGACGGCCAGACCACAGAAGTACTCAATACTGATGCGGAAGGCCGCCTCATCCTCGCCGATGCCATCGCGCGCGCTTGCGAGGACAAACCGGACTACCTTATCGAGACAGCCACCCTCACCGGTGCACAGATGGTGGCGCTCGGCAACCGAACCCCTGGAATCATGGGCTCACACGCTTTTCGTGACAAAGTTGCCATGCATAGCCAGGCGGTAGGCGAAAACGGTTGGCCTATGCCTCTCCCCTCCGAGCTCAACGAAGCATTGAAGAGCGATGTAGCTGATATGCGGAACATCTCCGACAGCCGATGGGGTGGAATGTCTGTGGCAGGGCACTACCTTTCTCGTTTCGTCACCGAGGGCGTGGAGTGGGTCCACATCGACGTAGCCGGCCCCGCATATAACGACGCATCTGCTTATGGCTACACCCCTAAGCGAGGAACAGGAGTCCCGGTACGCACTATCTTGGCCACGCTTGAATCCATAGCGAACGGTGGCTAGGTCGCCCACGGCGAATAATTCTTATCCGTCTTTTCCACTTCATTCGGCTGAGTTATGGCGTGCCCGTTCTTCCTCAAGGCCGGCACGCCTTTCACGTTGTTTGAGACGCTCACGGATAATTCGATCTTTTTCTATACGATCTCGCATGCGCTGGGGGTACCCAGTTTCCTCCGCAAAGTAAAGCGGAACCCCCGTAACTCCACGGAGTTTGTCGATGCCCTTCGGGCCTCCAATTCGTCGGCGAGTCCACTCGCCAGCGGCATCGACGAACACCACAGACATCTCATTCACGATGGTCTCTGGCTCCACAAATCCTTCCACCCCACTGCGTGCAGAAGCCCATTCCTGCAGGTAAGCGAGGTCCTTTGGGCGGATCGTGCCTCCCGGCCCACGCGGTGCTGTGACACCCTCACTCTTGCGCCGTCCAAAAAGGTTAAACACGGTGATCATTCTAGCTGCCATGTGATGGGCACTCGGGAGGATTATTGCCTGAGTCTGTATCGAGAAACTGGCAGGCGTAGACTTATGTAGTATTTCAACCAAATACGACCACAGCTGATTTCTGCTTAGCTAGAGGAGCTTCTACACCATGGCGTACTCCGTCGAAATGCCCGAACTGGGCGAGTCCGTAACAGAGGGCACTGTCACCCAGTGGCTGAAGAAGGTCGGCGACACCGTTGCCGTTGATGAACCTTTGCTGGAGGTCTCCACCGACAAGGTTGACACCGAGATCCCCTCCCCTGTTGCTGGCGTCATACTGGAGATCCTCGCTGAAGAAGACGACACCGTCGACGTCGGCGCAGTCATCGCCAAGATCGGCGAGGAAGGCGAAGAACCTTCCGCTTCCGGATCTTCTGACTCCGACGAGGCCGCTGCGGATGAGGAGGACTCCTCAGATTCTTCCGACGCAGCTGCATCCTCCAATGAAGATTCCACTGACAGCGCCGAGTCCGCCGATAGTGAGTCCGGTTCGTCTGGCTCCGGTGAGACACAAGATGTAACGATGCCTGAGCTCGGCGAGTCCGTCACCGAAGGCACCATCACCCAATGGCTAAAGAAGCCAGGCGACAAAGTGGAGGTCGACGAACCACTACTGGAGGTTTCCACCGACAAAGTTGACACCGAGATCCCCTCCCCGGTCGCCGGCACACTCGTGGAAATCCTCGCTGACGAAGACGACACCGTCGACGTCGGCGCAGTCATCGCCAAGATCGGCGACGGCTCCGCGTCCTCTAGCTCACGCACCGAAGATAAGGCAGAAGCAAAGGCTGCAAACAAGCCGACCGACGATGAAGCCGACGTCAAAGCCAATGAAAAGGAAGCAGCTTCCGAAAAGAAGGCACCCGCTCAGGACTCTGCTGACGAATCCGCCGATAGTGAGTCCGGTTCGTCTGGCTCCGGTGAGACACAAGATGTAACGATGCCTGAGCTCGGCGAGTCCGTCACCGAAGGCACCATCACCCAATGGCTAAAGAAGCCAGGCGACAAAGTGGAGGTCGACGAACCACTACTGGAGGTTTCCACCGACAAAGTTGACACCGAGATCCCCTCCCCGGTCGCCGGCACACTCGTGGAAATCCTCGCTGACGAAGACGACACCGTCGACGTCGGCGCAGTCATCGCCAAGATCGGCGACTGCTCCGCGTCCTCTAGCTCACGCACCGAAGATAAGGCAGAAGCAAAGGCTGCAAACAAGCCGACCGACGATGAAGCCGACGTCAAAGCCAATGAAAAGGAAGCAGCTTCCGAAAAGAAGGCACCCGCTCAGGAGGCTCAGACCGAGGACAAGCCGGAACCCCAGCAGGAAAAGCCGCAGGAAGATGCAGCTCCAGAAAGCAAGCCCGCGGAGGGCTCTCTCCCTTACGTCACTCCTCTGGTACGCAAGCTAGCTGACAAACACAACGTGGATCTGTCAAAGGTTCAAGGCACCGGCATTGGCGGCCGTATCCGTAAGCAGGATGTCCTCGCTGCTGCTCAAGGTAAATCCTCCAGCGAAACGGGCACCACCGAGTCAGCTTCTGCGTCCCGAGCATCCACCTTCAAGGTGGATCCTCAAAAGGCAGAACTCATCGGTACGACCAAGAAGGTCAACCGTATTCGGGAGATCACTGCTGCCAAGACCCTTGAATCTCTGCAGACTACAGCGCAGCTCACTCAGGTACATGAAGTAGACATGACTCATGTGTATGAAGTGCGCAAGGCACACAAGCAGGCTTTCCAGGATAAGCACGGAGTGAACCTGACCTATCTGCCGTTCTTCGCGAAGGCAATGGTGGAAGCTCTTGTTGCTCATCCAAACGTCAACGCTTCTTATGATTCCAAGAAGAAGGAAATGACATACCATAGCCAGGTCAACTTGGGTATCGCTGTAGATACTAAGAATGGTCTGCTCTCCCCTGTCATCCACAATGCTCAAGAGTTGAGCCTTCCGGAGCTGGCCAAGGCCATCGTCGACATCGCTGACCGCGCCCGCAACAACAAGCTCAAGCCAAATGACCTCTCAGGTGGCACTTTCACAATCACCAATATTGGTTCTGAAGGTGCTCTCACCGACACACCTATTCTGGTTCCACCCCAAGCTGCCATGGTTGGCACCGGTGCTATCGTGCAACGCCCAGTGGTTCTGACCGAAGACGGGTCCTCCGCCATTGGTATTCGCCACATGGTGTACCTGCCCATGACCTATGATCATCAGGTGATTGATGGCGCTGATGCCGGTCGCTTCCTCTCTACGGTTCGCGATCGTCTTGAAAAAGGCGATTTCGAGGCCGATCTGGAACTGTAGGATTCACTTTCATCCCCCGCAATTCTGCGTGCGCGAATAGTCCACAGCACGGATTCATTCGCGTAATGAATAGCAGTGAATAGTGCTGAGAACGATTAAGGAAGCATCTACTCCTCGGTAGAGATTACCGAGGAGTTTTCTTTACCACCTTCTGCTGACTGTCTCTGTATCGCGCTGACAGTACCTTGTATGTCCCGACTATCTCTACATCGGATTGGCAAACCGTTGTCGGACCTGGCCATCTGTGCAACATCCTGGGTCTTTTCATCGCATCGAAGATGTATGATCTCCACCATGGGTTTTCAGCAGGGAAGTATCCGTCGCTCCAGTGACGACATCGTGATCAAAGAACTGGGTGAAGTCGATTACACGGACACGTGGCGTCGCCAAGCTGAGCTGGCCGCTGAACGCGCCGATGACCATATCCCGGACACCATCCTGATGCTACAACATCCGCCGACCTATACCGCAGGTAAACGGACGCAGGACTCAGACCGCCCAACCAATGGGCTGCCAGTCGTGGACGTGGATCGCGGCGGGCGCATCACATGGCACGGCCCTGGACAGCTGGTTGCCTACCCCATCATCAAACTTGCCGATCCGGTGGATGTCGTCGACTATGTACGACGCCTCGAAGAGGCTCTCATCCACACGTGCCAACACTTCGGTATCACTAATGTCGGACGGGTTGAAGGGCGCTCCGGGGTATGGCTACCCGCAGGAATCGTCGGGGGTGAACTCAAGCCAGCTCGAAAAATTGCCGCGATTGGCATTCGAGTTACCCGTGGCGTGACGATGCACGGTATCGCCCTCAATTGCAACAACACCTTAGCTTTCTACGACCACATTGTTCCTTGTGGTCTTGCAGATGCTGGTGTCACAACTATGACCGACGAACTCGGCCGTGATATCACGGTGGGTGCCGTGCAATCGGAGCTGGAAAAGGACATCATTGATGCTCTCAACGGCGACCTCTCCATTTCCGACGTTTAAGCCGCTCCCCCCACAGACCCATGAGTGCATATCCGCGTGTATGCGTGGGTAGCGGGGATCAGCGAAGGATATCCTGGCTCTTCCTCTGAAGACCAGCAAATCCACCCGATTCTCGCCACGAACAGTCGGACAGCGTAGTGTAGGGCGCATGACTGTGAGCGCTGATGGACGTCGAATGCTTCGGATCGAAGCCAAGAACTCCCAGACCCCCATTGAGGCAAAACCTCGGTGGATCAGGACCACGGCAAAAATGGGTCCAGAATTCCGAGACATGAAAAACCGTGTCTCGGGAGCCGGTCTGCATACGGTGTGCCAAGAAGCCGGATGCCCTAACATTCACGAATGCTGGGAAGACCGTGAAGCGACGTTCCTCATCGGTGGCGACACCTGCTCTCGGCGATGCGACTTCTGCCAGATCAAGTCCGGTCGCCCCTCCCCTTTGGACAGGGATGAACCGCGGCGCGTTGCCGAGTCCATTAAAGAGATGGGACTACGCTACGCAACCATCACTGGTGTCACGCGCGATGATTTAGATGACGAGGGCGCGTGGCTGTATGCAGAGGTGGTACGAGAGATCCACAGGCTTAATCCCCATACCGGCGTAGAAAACCTGACCCCTGATTTCTCAAATAAACCGGATCTTCTCACAGAAGTTTTTGATGCCCAGCCGGAAGTTTTCGCCCACAATCTGGAAACGGTGCCTCGCATCTTTAAGCGCATCCGTCCAGCCTTCCGCTATGAACGATCCCTTGAGGTCATTCAGGCAGCTCACGACTATGGTCTCGTCACCAAATCCAACGTGATCTTGGGAATGGGCGAAACTCCGGAGGAAGTACGTTCCACAATCAAGGATCTGGCCGCTGCTGGCACCGACATCCTCACCATCACACAATATCTGCGTCCCAGCTCCATGCACCATCCAATCGAACGGTGGGTGAAGCCCGAGGAATTCCTACAGCACTCAGATGCTGCCTACGAGGCGGGCATTCACGCTGTGATGGCAGGCCCACTAGTCCGGTCCTCCTACCGCGCGGGTCGCCTCTATGCCCAAGCGAAGAAGGCTCGGGGAGAAGAGATTCCTTCCAATCTCTCCCATCTAGAGGAAACATTAGAAGGAACGACGGCACAAGAGGCCTCCACACTCATCACCAAATACGGAGCTTCGCAGGACACACCAGTCCAATCGCGATAATTCAGGCCAGCAGACTACAAGCCGGCACTGTTCAGGCCCTCAGATATCTGGCTCCCAACCATTTATCCCAAGGATCTGTGGTTCAGATACTCGTCAGCAAACCGCAGACCCTGCTTTTCCTCTCTCTCCGCAATAGCCTATTGTTTAAGTCATGGCGAAGGACATCCGCGAGAAGGAAAACAAGAAGGCAGCACGTGCTGCCAAACGTGAACAAAACAAGCAAACTCGTGCTCAGATGTGGCAGGCTTTCCAGCTACAGCGCAAGCGCGATAAGAAGCTTGTGCCATACATGGTGCTGGCTTTCCTCGTGCCGGTTGTTCTTTTTCTGTTGCTATCTACCGTGTGGGGTTGGTGGTGGATCAACCTCATTGCCGGCATCATTTTCGGTGTCATGTTGGCGCTCTTTGTATTTACCCGGCGCCTCCAGGCTGGCGTCTATGACCAGATCGAAGGCGAGGCCGGTGCTGCCGCGTGGGCACTGACCAACATGCGTGACGGTGTCGGCATGAAGTGGATTACTGAAACTGGCGTTGCCTCTAATACTCACATGGATGCTGTTCACCGCGTGGTAGGTACTCCAGGAATCATACTGGTGGGCGAAGGTAAGCCACACCGCCTCAAACCCATGATGACGCAGGAGCGCCGAAAGCTTTCCCGTATCCTCGGCAACACACCCATCTACGACGTGATCGTTGGCGATGGGGAGGGAGAAGTGCCCATCAAGAAGTTGCAGAACCACTTGATGCGCCTGCCCCGCAACATCAAGAAAAACGAAGTGGATGCCCTCAACAACCGTGTGGCGTCGATTTCTCGCCTAAATAACCCTATGAATGCCGTTCCCAAGGGGCCGCTGCCCAAGGGTGGTCAGATGGCAGGCATGAACCGCCGAGCACGCCGGGCAGCGGCACGCGGTAAGAAACTCTAGCGCGTGCGGATGACCCCTGTTCCGGTGGCACGGTCATGCATTCCGCGTCCATCGGTATCTTGAATAACGGGTGGGAAGAGAAAAACAGTCAGGACAGTGCGGAAAAAAGCCCGCCCAAAGCCCACACGCCGGGAATGATCGTCGAGACGTACCACTCCGATACCGACAATGGCATGCCCTGGGGTTTGGGCGAACAGCCACACAGTCAGGGTTCGTACAACGATGAAAACCATCATCGTCACCGTCGCCACATCCCCCCACCAGTCGGTCATGCGGGTGATGAAAAAAGCGATGCCCCAGCACAACAACCAATCCAAAAGCAGAGCCGCCATACGGGGGAAAAGAGGGGCCAGAGAACCTGGACCTTCTTGAGGGAGGCCGAGGTTCTCGCCGGGATAAGCAGAGATGTTACTCGGATCTTCATTTTCGCCCGGAACCTGCGGGCCTTCGAGCCAAGAGCGCTTGTCAGTCATGATGGTTCTGAGAGTATCTGCTTGGACTGCGGACTGCTAATTAGGGCTCGCGATAGGTGAAACATTCCACCTACTCCGTGTGGGAACGGTCTGCACGGCGGACCGTGGATCACCAGAACATCATGCACTATTGCTTCGTTTATAACTAATTACCCCCAAAGATCCCCACTGCACGGTCTAAAACTTATAGGCTGGAGCACAGTGTTTTGATTTTCGAATCAACCGGCCCGCGTCAGCGCCCGAACTCGAAAGCTTCAAGGCATGCCAAAAGTCAGATCACACGATCGAAACTTAACGACCAACAAGTTAATAAACACGAAACACTACTTTGATTTAAGAGCAATAGAGCGCTTTTAGAGTCAATGGAGTGATCGACCGTAACCTGATTATGCGGTCTGACTCGTAGCAAGATTCCCACTGCAAAGAACGGAAACAAGACAGTGTCATTCAAGACTGCTGAAGAAGTCGTCAAGTACATCAAGGACAACGACATCGAGTTCGTTGACATCCGATTCACCGACGTCCCTGGTCAAGAGCAGCACTTCACTATCTCTGCTGAAGCATTCGACGAGGACGCCATCGAAGAGGGTCTCGCATTCGACGGCTCCTCTGTTCGTGGTTTCACCTCCATTGAGGAATCCGACATGAACCTCTTGCCGGATCTTCAGACCGCTCGCATCGATCCTTTCCGTAAGGCGAAGACCCTGAACATGAAGTTCTTCGTCCACGATCCGTTTACCCGCGAACCATTCTCCCGTGATCCTCGTAACGTCGCCCGTAAGGCCGAGCAGTACCTCGCCTCTACCGGTATCGCCGATACCTGTTTCTTCGGCGCTGAGGCCGAGTTCTACTGCTTCGACAACGTTCGTTTCTCCGCAGAGATGAACCACGGCTTCTACGAAGTGGATTCCGTTGAAGGTTGGTGGAACCGCGGCGAGGAGCTGAACCCAGACGGCACACCAAACCGTGGTTACAAGACTCGTCCAAAGGGCGGATACTTCCCTACCGCCCCATACGACCACTTCCAGGATCTGCGCGACGACATGTGCCGCAACCTGACTAACGCTGGCTTTGCACTGGAGCGCGCCCACCACGAAGTTGGTACCGGTGGCCAGCAGGAAATTAACTACAAGTTCAACACCCTGTTGCATGCCGCCGATGACCTGCAGTCTTTTAAATACATCATCAAAAACACCGCATGGCAGGCAGACAAGGTAGCAACCTTCATGCCTAAGCCACTTGCCGGAGACAACGGTTCCGGCATGCATGCCCACCAGTCTCTCTGGAAAGACGGCAAGCCACTATTCCACGATGAGAATGGATACGCAGGTTTGTCTGACCTAGCCCGTTACTACATCGGTGGCATCTTGGAGCACGCTGGTGCTGTGTTGGCCTTCACCAACGCAACGCTCAACTCCTACCACCGCCTGGTTCCTGGCTTTGAGGCTCCTATCAACTTGGTTTACTCTCAGCGCAACCGTTCCGCCGCAGTTCGTATTCCTATCACTGGTTCCAATCCGAAGGCCAAGCGTCTCGAGTTCCGTGCTCCAGATCCTTCCGGCAACCCATACTTTGGCTTCGCCGCCATGATGATGGCCGGTCTGGATGGAATTAAGAACCGCATCGAACCTCACGCACCGGTGGACAAGGATCTCTACGAGCTGCCTCCAGAGGAAGCAAAGAACATTCCTCAGGCACCTACCTCCCTTGAAGCTTCCCTGAAAGCTCTGGAAGAGGATAACGAGTTCCTCACCGCCGGTGGAGTATTCACCGAAGACCTGATCGATACCTACATCGGATACAAGTTCGACAACGAGATTTCCCCAGTCCGCCTGCGCCCAACCCCGCAGGAATTTGAACTGTACTTCGATTGCTAGACCGCGGCTAATCAGCTGATGAAAAGCTGATCAGGCAAAGAAAACCCCTAGAGTTCCAGATGAACTCTAGGGGTTATCTTGTTATGTTGTCTGTGACGTGAGCCTCTGTGCGAAACGTCAGTGCACGAAAAACAAGAAGAAGCGCCTCTCCGTTTTCACTGAGGCGCTCCTTTGAGTTTTCTTACACTTTACACACGGCCTGCGTGATCCATGACAGCACGCAATCCCACATCAGTGGCGTGAATTGGCAGGTTGTGCGCGGTACCGGTATCCACGATGCCCGCAACGTAACGCTGGGCGGCGGGAGCACAGGTGCTGTTATTTTTGCTGATGCCCTGAGAGTCCACGAAAGTAGCACCGGTCTCCCGTGCTGCATTGATACCAGCGCGCTGGATGATGCCGAATGCGTCATTCACAGGAGCCGAAATCCACGCTGCCGGTAGTGTCTGATCACCATTGTTGATAAGGCACACTGAACCATCCGGCCCCGTGATCTGTGGGTAACCCACAATCTTCACTCGAGCATTCGGAGCCATCTGCTTCACGCGGTTGATGGTATTCACCATGGAAACTTTGAGATCGTTTTCTACAGCGGGAATTGGCTGCCCATTGATCATGTGTGGGTAGGTATCGTTTGCCCCGGCGAGGATCACCACTTCGCCGGTTCCCTGATTCAGCTTGCCGGCATTCGCAGCACGCTCAGCCAGGGTAATCATGTGATCCCCACCGGTACGGTAGGAGGCACCAGCACAAGTTGCATCCACGACATCGCGCCCAGACGCCGCAGCATAAGCAGAAGCTGCAAGGCCATCAGAACCACAGCCAACAACGTTGGTCTTGCCCGGCAAATGCAGTTTGCCAGCAAGGTAATCAACAGGAACTGGGTTAGCTGCAAGGGAGTCACCGAGAATGACGGCTGGTCCCGGCGCTGCAGTCGCATCCGGAGTGGTCACCACGGTGGTTGCTGCTACTGCGGCAGCTGCCAAACCGAGAGCACCAACGATCTTCCCGGTGGAACGGCGAATGGAGGTGGCACGCATGTGTGTGGGAGGCCCTTTCCAATTTGTGAGGCGCGGAAGGCACGATACAACACCCTTCGCAGCCCGCAAGCTTTGATAGACAAAAGATACGGCTACTAATCATAGGCCGAAAGAGACCGCGTTGTCACCTAGAAGCTCAAACGGAGCCACAGCGCTATCGAGGAGTTCCACCTCGTTTTCTCCGACAAGTCCCCAGAATGCCTGGAAAATACAGTGCACTCCGCTTCAGCGTAGACTTGATGGCCTTATGTCTTTTTCTTATCGCGGGCCGGTTACAGGCATTAACGCCACCATCGGTTCCACACCCCTCGTTCGTCTTATCAACCTTCTGCCCCAACGCCCGGACGTATCCGTCTACGCAAAACTGGAAGGTTTCAACCCCACTCACTCTGCAAAGGATCGCACCGCCCACGCCCTCGTAGAAGATGCTTTGCAAACCGGCATGATCCCTGGCTCACACACCTCGCATGATTCCCATGCATCTACGCCAGACAACCCTTCTACTCCCACCCCATCCTCACCTTCCTCCCACCGGCCTAGCCTCGTGGAATCCAGTTCCGGCAACCTCGGCATGGCATTAGCACGAGAATGTGCAACGCGGGGATGGGACTTCCACTGCGTGGTTGATCCTCGCGCCAATGAACAAACGATCGCCACGATGAAGGCATTGGGAAGCACCGTACATATGGTCACGAAACCCGATGAAGCAACGGGCGACTGGCTTATCGCTCGACGTACGCGCGTCAAAGAGCTTCTTGATAAGATCCCAGGCTCCATCAACCTCGGTCAATACTCCAATAAGGCGGCATTGACGGCGCACGATACTGGCTCTATGGCAGAGATTATGGACGCTCTAGGAACGGCACCGGATTTCATGTTCGTAGCCATGTCCACTACTGGAACCATCGGAGGTTGTGCTCTCCACCTCAAGCGCATCCAGGCTCCGACTCACCTGGTAGGCGTGGATGCGGAGGGTTCTGTCCTATTCGGTGGGCGCCGGGCCACCCGCACCCTGCCCGGCTTCGGTGCCGGCATGGTTCCGGAACTAGCGCAATACACTCAGCCCGACGAGGTTGCACGTCTCACGGATGTCGATTCCGTTATCGGCACGCGCATTCTTGCTCGACGCGAGGGCATCTTGGCTGGAGCATCGGGTGGCGCTGTCGTCTCTGCCCTGCTTCAGAAAGAGAAAGATCTGCCGCATCGTAGCGTGGTAGTACTGCTCCTCCACGATGATGGGCAGGCCTACATGAATACGGTGTACGACCCCGAGTGGGTGTACGAAACTCTTGGACTTACCGAGGAGCAAATCGAAGAGAAGGTAGAAGCGGTTCGCATTCGGACTAATGATAGGGAGCAGTCATGCGGGTAGCGATTATCGGAGCTGGTCCACGTGGACTCTGGGCTGCGGAAGAACTGGCTTCTCGGGCACAACGGATGGGCGTGAGCATTGGCGTCGATATTTGGGAAAAGGGTGAGCTGGGCTACGGTTCGGCTTACGCTGCCTCCCAGCCTGTGTACAAGAGGCTCAACGTGACATCGGCCATTATCGAAACGCATCTGGGGGCTTTCGATGATTGGCGTCAGGATGAGCCGGTGACCAGTGCTGATAGGCATTTTCCTCCGCGCGCTCTCGTCGGAGAATTCTTGCACGCCTCGTGGATGCATCTTCTTCAGCATCAATCGCCCTTCGTGCGTATGGAGGTGATAAAAGAAAGGGTGAGATCTCTCCTCCCCGCGCTCAGTGAGACCTCCGGGGCTAGCGAGACCTCTAGGAGGGATGAAAACTTCCGGGAAACCAGCTCCTCCTGGACAGTCGCCGGCGAGCATTCCTCTCGTGAGTACGACCGTGTTCTGATAGCGACCGGGCACGCACCGACATGGTCTGGCGCAGAAGATGACGTGCCCCCTTCCTCCCCTCGCTCTCCGGTGTCTGTGCGGGGGCTCGCCTTGACCTTTATCGACACCGCGCTCGACCTCACTGAGGGACGTGGCGGTCGGTTCCGGTCAGTGAACGATGCTCGGGAGAATTGGCGCGTGACGTACATTCCCAGCGGCGAAGAACCGGAACGGATAGTGCCTTTCAGCCGTTCCGGCCGCTTCATGGAAACCAAAGTAGATCCCGACTCTCCTCTGGGTCAGCTCGAGCTCGACAATGTGATTGCACCAGCGAAAAACCAGGTTCTTCTCGCTGAGTCAGATGACGAGCTCTTTCACGTCATCGCACGAACTGCAGTGGATATGCTCGCGTGTGCGCGGGCAGCCGGTCTGGGGGATTCTGGCGATAGATTCGATGAAGTCTGGCGGGTGTTGATGGGTGAGGATGCGGGAGATCCTGTAGAGGACCTGCGCTTATCGCTGGATGTTGCGGTGGGTAATGCGGCGCCCCATGCGCGATGGGCAGCGGGCATGGCTTTTCGCAGCCTCTACCCGGCGATCGTGCAGCGTACGTCTTTTGGTGGGCGAGATCAGTTGCCTGGTTTTGGGGATTGTGCCCGTCGCATGGAGCGAGTAGCTTTTGGGCCTCCGGTTATCAATGCTGCGAAAATTATCGCACTCATCGATGCGGGAATCATCGATACCTCATGCATTGATGACGAAAAACGCGCCCGTACGCTGACTGAGGGCTTCATCGATTGTGTCATCGCCCCTCCCGGTGTGGTGGAGGATACTTTAGTTGGTGATTTAGTCGCCAGAGGTCTCGTGCTAGTTCCAGAAGGGCACCGTGGTGCGTGGGTGCAGCGTGACGGCAGTGTCCCTCATGCGCCAGGTCTGGCAATCGCTGGACGTGACACCGAGGATGTCGTGTTGGGACCAGATACACTCTCGCGCACAATGCACGATGTCATCCCCCGCTGGGCCCAGACGATTGTAAACGCTGCGAAAAATACAACCATCAACGATCCTGGAATGCACGCAACAGTTCCCCTCAGTGCACGCCTTGAACCATGGATGGTGCAGCTGGCCCAGAACCCGAAACTCGCCCAGAGCATTCTAGATACCTATTCCTCCCCCACGAATGTGCTCAACCCCTCTGCGATGCGGAACAACGTCGCCGAACTTGTTATGGCAGGTCGCGATAAAGGCGTGGACGTGCGCGTCTTCTATGCCCGAAAAGCGAACAAGGCTATCACGTTCGTCGATACGATGCGCGACGCCGGCCACGGGGTGGACGTGGCTAGTTACCGGGAGCTGCGCCACGTGCTGGATCGGGGAATGCCGGGAAGGAACATTATCCTGAGCGCTGCTATCAAACCCGATGAGCTACTGCAGCTAGCCATAGACAATGGGGTGAGCATCTCCGTGGACAATGTGCAGGAGATGCGTCGGATCGAATCACTAGCCCGTTCCAGTGGCACCACGGCGTACTGTGCCCCACGTGTAGCTCCACGTCCGGAAGCACTGCCTGCCACGCGCTTCGGGGAACTGGCCAGCGTATGGAGCACGGCACTTTCTGGGTTCGATCGTCAGCTCATCACGCTCGTCGGTGCCCACGTTCACCTTCATGGTTATGCAGCAAAAGACCGCCGCACAGCCCTGCGTGAGACGTTCGACGTCATTGATTCCATGACGCAAGCGGGTCACCGCCCCTCCTTCATCGATCTCGGCGGCGGGGTACCGATGAGTTATCTAAATAGCGCAGAAGAATATGAACACTTCCGTAGTGAACTCCATGCTATGAATCATGGACACCGTACGCCTTTTACGTGGAAGGCAGACCCCCTGCCAAATACCTACCCCTTCTACCAATCCCCGACTCGCGGCGAATGGTTGAAGGACGTTCTCCGCAAGGATATTGTCCAGGGTCTACTTGCCCGTAATCTTCGTCTGCATTTGGAGCCAGGCCGCAGTATTTTAGATGGCTGCGGCATGATTCTGGCTCGGGTAGCTTTTACTAAGACAATGTCTGATGGCACCCCGATAGTTGGTGTGGAAATGAATCGCACCCAGTGCCGCACTACTTCAGACGATATCTTGGTGGATCCGATCCTGATTCGTACTGGACATGCCCCCTCGACGTTGGATGAGCAGCATCTTTCGACGGTGGATAAGCATGACCTCACGGCGTCGGATAACAAGGCATCCCAAGGCTTCCTCGTCGGCGCATATTGCATTGAAGATGAGGTGATTATCCGCCGCATGATGGAGTTTCCACGCGGGGTTTGTCCCGGCGACATCATCGCGATTCCAAATACCGCGGGCTACTTCATGCACATCCTTGAAAGCGCTTCGCATCAGATCCCGTTGGCGAAAAATGTGCTGTACCACCATGGGCAAGTTGCACTGGATCTCATCGACTAATGCGAACACCCGTGTCCTCCGGCACGGATGACAGGTTCTCAGCTTTAATACCCACCTGGGCAAGAATATGTGTGCGTGCGAGCTTCCACTGGGCCCCTGTGACTTTAGCCCAACTGACATGAGAAGCGTTGTTGAGAATGTGCTCCTCGATCTTCAACCCCGCTGCTCGTGCCTCCTTGACGAAGGACGTGGCTTCGTCGTAATTGACAACCTCGTCATTGCGCCCGGCGAAGACAACAATGGTGGCATCCTTGTTGATGTTTTCGGCTGGTGAGGACAACCGATAACGGTCAGGAACCTCATCAGGAGTGCCTCCGAGCAGCGTCTTGACATAACGATCGTGCTGTTCGTAGGCCAGCTTGAGATCATATACCCCAGCCAACCCTACACAGCGATTAACCTCGAACCGTGGGTTGGAACCTGGCGCCCCGTTCGGCAACGCTGGTCGGGAGCAAGACCAAGCGGATAAATTGCCGCCAGCGCTGAGACCCGTGACAGTGACGCGCGTAAGATCCAGCGGGACGGCGGAGCGTTCTGCGAGCGTCGGAATGAAATCCACAGCTTGAGCCACGTCCTCATACGTGCGGGGCCAACCTCCCGGCCCTGGCTGTCCTTCTTTACCAATGCCCCGGTATTCGATGTTCCATACTGCAACTCCATATGTGGTGAGGTTCTCCGCGAGATCATTGGTGGAAGCTGCATCTGACTTCTCCATCCACCCTCCACCGTGGATCATCACCACCAGTGGAACCGGCTCAGAGTAACGTTGCCCTCGTGGCAAGAAGAGATCCCCATACTGCCGTTCGTGCTCTGTAGCGTAGTGAAACCGCATGATTCCATCTCTCGGGAATTGTGCAGTTTGCTCGATACTCTCGTCATCGATCCGTGGCGTATCACTACCGTATGTAAAGCCGGAGCATGCAGCCAAGCCGAGGCTAGTGAGTACAGCGACAGCGCAGTAAGCAACTCGTCGAGTATGACACTTGCTGACTGCCTTCGTTCGCTTCCCAATAGAGTTCATGTCGGGTGATGTGCTCCTGCTCATCGTCGGCGCTATGACGGGTCGTAGGTTCCGGGGGATGGTTCGTTGTCTCGTAGATGGTGAAGCCCGTGCTCACCTTCTTACTTTTTCGCCATGCTAGCCAAGTCATCTTTGCTTCAAAACTGGAGCTCACCCAACTCATTACCGCCACATCGCGTCCGGGTGGTAAGCACAATGACGAGTATCACTATCAGCACAACGAGCCTCATTGACCGTCGTCGTATTCTATTCCTTCCGTCACACCACCTTCTATTCCCTCTGTCACACCACCGCCCGGTAAGCTCCTGACCATGCACACCACCATCAGCGAATTTCTCGGACTCATGGTGTCCCTTGCTATTGGTGGTTTCGATCCAGCTCCCGCACTCATTGGCGGAGTGTTCCTCGCGGCCGGATCCGGCGGAGCCGTGTCTTTTTCTACCCGACGCCACCAGATCCTCATCTTTGCTTTCACCCTCATCGGCGGAACAGCTCTCTGGGGTGTCGTTCTGGCCACGACGGTAGGCGCACGACTCGCAGCAGTGGATATCGGCGCAATTCTCCACATCGCCCTCAACGCTGGATGGTGGACGATCGTAGGCAAGGCAGTCATTGCAACGGCCGTGGCCTGCGTGGGGTGGTACTACTGGCGTCGGAACGCACAATTTTACAGAACCGCTGGACACGGTGATGTACACACGGATCCGCACACCGAGTCGGCACAGAAAACCAAGGGACTGCGTGGGTTAATACTCACGGCACTATTTTTCATTGCCATAGTCACCACAGACGTCCCCTTCCTCGCCGGGGCAATAGCCGCAGGTACACAACCACTATGGATCAACGCATTGGGCAACCTCGTGTGGGCAGTAATATCTCAACTGCCCCTGGTAGTACTGTGCATCACACTAATGTTCGGCAAGGCACAGGTCTTTAGCGAGTGGCTCCAGCACTGGTGGGACAAGGTAAAAGACTGGTTCCGTGGCATCATGCCAACGGCATGTGCGGTGGTCTGTACGACCATCATCATCGACATAATTCTCCACGTAACGTGCCTTGGGCTCAGCGGCTGGTGAGCCCCTCTCCTTGAGGAAACAAACGCACGCGGAACCCGTAACGAGAGCGCGAGCTAGTCGTGCCACGTCCGCGCGGTAGCAAGCACGCGTGAACCGTGGCAAACACATACGCGCTACTAGCTATTCCGGGCAGCTAAGTTTCCTTCGATAGCCCCGTACACTAGATCGTGCAACGGGGTGGGCACACCCGCACGTTCTCCCATGTGGCGAATAGCCCCCACCTGGGCATCCAACTCGTTAGGCAGCCCAGCGAGGATATCGCGCTGCATCGAACTGGTCGCTGAAGGGATCTGAGCATCCGCAAAAGCCAACGTTTTGTCCACGATGTCCTCCGGCAAGTTCACGCCATGAGCACGCCCAACGGTCTCTACTTCCTCCATCAGCGCCCGCAGGCTCGAGCGCATCTGTCCGCGCACATAGCCCAACGGCTGGTTAGCTAATGCACCGAGCTCGCCAGTTGTGGTGACAAACATGGCTTTAGACCACACATCTCTAAAAATATCCTCATAGTATTCGCCACCGATGCCCGCTGCATGAAGATGATCAACCAGCTCACGGCCAATAGCTGCAGCATGGGAATCCTCACTCCCTTCCATCGGAAAAGCACCGACATTGAGGCTCAAGGGACCGGGATAAAGCTTCACCGCTGCGGGTCCCGTGTGAGTGAGATATCCCCTAATCACACCGGGAATAACAGATTCCCTACCAAAACGCTCCGCAGCGAGGTAAGGGATTTCCACCGAATTGTGCGTGGTGACTACTGGCACTCCTTGGACGTCGGGAAAAGTCTCATTATCGGGCAAGGCCTTAGTTGCTACGACGACAACATCTAAGCCACCTAGTTTGTCCTTCAGTTCTGCAAAGTCTGCTGCAGCCGTTACCGGAATGCGATGTACCGTGTCTTCCGGGTCCGTCAGAGTTAGACCCTCATCCTGCAACTTCTGCAAGGTTTCACCACGAGCGACGAAACCTACATCCTGCCCTGCCTTCGCCATGAGCCCACCGAAGTAGCCACCCACTGCCCCTGCACCCAAGAATCCAATCTTCATGGTCTTCTAGTTTAAACATGCGCAGAACGCACACAATCCACATCATCTGATGAACGGTGCGTCATTCAAATCTGCGTACGTGAGGTTTCTCGGCTAGTCGTTGGCAATCTCAGGCGTCTCGGCGATGGAGTCCAGGATAAACTGCTTGACTTTCTCAGCATCGTTGGGCAGATCGGTGACATGGCGGTCTGCTTTCATGATGTTCTTAAAACGCTCCGGAACCTCCGGTTCCTTTCCCGTAGCCTCCACAATTGTGTCCGCGAACTTCACGGGAAGAGCTGTTTCTAGACAAACGATCGGAGTACTAATCTGGTCTGCCCAATCACGGGCGGCTTTCACACCATCGGCGGTGTGGGGATCCATCACAACGTTCAGTCTCGACGCTGCGTCTGCAATCGTTTTCACCCGATCAGCGTGAGTACTAGAGGAGGAAAGGAAACCGAATCGTTCAGCAGCATCCACAAAAGCTGGATCATCCGCGAGAGAAAAGCCTCCTTGTTTTACCTTGACACCAAAGAGATCGGCAGTTCGCTCGGCATCACAGCCAAGCAAGTCAAAAACGAAGCGCTCAAAGTTAGAGGCACGAGAAATGTCCATTGAGGGGCTGGAGGTTTCAAAAGTTTCAGCAGAACTCCGTACGCGGTAATCACCGGTGCGGAAGAATTCGTCCAACACGTCGTTTTCGTTGGTAGCAACAATCAATCGGTCTATCGGCAGCCCCATTTGTCGGGCTATATGACCGGCGCAAATGTCGCCAAAATTACCGGTAGGAACGGAAAAGCTCACCTTCTGATCATTGGTCTCAGTGACACGTATCCAACACGCAATGTAGTAAACAATCTGAGCCATGAGACGTGCCCAGTTAATGGAATTCACGGCACCGATGCGGTTATCGCGTTTGAAACGCGCGTCGGCACTGGTGGCTTTTACAACATCCTGACAATCATCGAAAACACCATCGAGTGCGATATTGAAGATGTTCGGGTCGTCGAGGCCAAACATCTGGGCTTGCTGAAAAGGCGTCATACGCCCAGCGGGGGTGAGCATGAATACCCGAATGCCATCGCGACCACGCATCGCATATTCGGCAGACGATCCCGTGTCCCCGGATGTAGCGCCCAGGATATTGAGCGTCTCGCCACGGCGTGCGAGCTCATATTCGAAGAGTTCACCAAGGAGCTGCATGGCCATATCTTTAAACGCCGCGGTAGGCCCCTCAGACAAGTGTCCTATGTATAAGCCATCCTCCAGTATGGTCACGGGAACGATGTCCTCATGCGCAAATTTAGCGGTAGTGTATGCGCGGGCAGCGATACCATCGATGTCCTTGGCAGGAATGTCATCGATGTAGAGCTTGAGCACTTCCGCAGCTAGCTTGGAGTAGCCCTCGGGTTGGACAAGCAGCTCGCGCCAGGAGGTCAAAGTGGCGTCGTCAAGTTGCGGGTACGTCGCCGGGAGGTACAGGCCACCATCTGGAGCGAGTCCACCGAGCAAAATGTCGGTAAACGTCGCTGGCTTACGGGTGGTATCGCGCGTTGAAATGTAGTCCACGTCTGTCATCGTAGACTGTCACGCAATTTTTTGGGATGAGCGGTACACCCGACACCAGTGTCATCTCAAACAGTGGGATGACCACGGCGCCTCACTAGGGCGTTGTCTTCTACATGAGTCCTCTCCATTCCGCCCCAGAGTCCTCAATGTTTGCTAAGTCCCGCCCTCATTCCTACCCTGAGCGCTCAAATCGATTCTGCGACCTCATGCCTACCGTGAACTCCCACAACAGGCTAAAACATCACGGCTTGCCAACCCGTCACAGTCCGCTAGAGCCGAAGGCTTGCCCGCACAGCATCCATGGCTTGGATCCGGTAGCTTCCCCCAAATAGTGCCACATGCAAAAACAACAGATGAAGCTGATGAAGCGGGGTTCGCTGAACGAAACCGTGGTCTAAACCGGCTTCTTCCACATAGGCACCGATAATGCTGCCTATATGCGGAGCCCCAAACAATTGCAACGCCCCCAGATCCGTCTCAGGATGCCCCACATGAGCCATGGGATCAATAAGTACTGCACCATGCCTGCTCCACAGCACATTTCCCGCCCACATGTCTCCGTGGAGTGCCGATGGTCGTGCCTGAGCATCAAAATCACCGCCGCGCAGACGAGCTAGTAACTCGTCCACATCACGTCGATCCTCTTGCCCGAATTGTCCCGCAGCTAGACCTTCAAGAACCTCTGCGTAGAAGCATCCCCAGGAGTCAGTGGGGTGCAATGGTAGCACCAGTAGCTGGTCAGTAGGCCCCTGATAGCCATCGCCTTGCCACCCGCGGGGTCCTTGTCCAAATTTCCCGACGTCGACCCGATGAAACCTCGCCAAACTACGGCCAAATTCCTCAGCATCTTTCGCACTCGGCTGCACCACCTCAATGCGTTCCAAGTGAATAGCTCCCTGTGTAGCCGCAAGAACCTTTGCTACGTGCAAACCGGTGCCGTCGGCCACACTGCGCAACCACCGAAGGCCAGCGACTTCCCATTCTCCCGTTCGGCCGGGGTTATTTTTGACATACGAAGAGACCATAACCCCAGTGTGCCTGAGTTGGAGAAACAAAACACGTCTCTGCTCGCCAACCATCAGCCGCCCGGCACCATTGGCGTGTGTACTCCACAGTTTGCCCAGTCGCCCGTGCGCTAGGGTGAAAAGCATGTCTGAACGCCGTCTCCCTCATTCGCCCTTGTTTTCTCCAGCTCGGCGCGTAGCCGGTACGGATGAGACCATCTTCTCCACCATCACCGCATTGTCTGTTCAACACGACGCAGCCAACCTAGGGCAAGGTTTCCCTGATGAAGACGGGCCGGAAGAAATGCTACGGCTGGCGGCAGAGCACATCACCGGGAGCCCAACCGTCGTACCCAACAACCAATACGCACCCGGACGGGGTCAAATGGATCTACGGAAGGCTATTGCTGCAGATCGCGCGTCACGCTACAACCAACACATCGACCCCGATAGTGAAATTCTTGTTACCGTTGGAGCAACAGAAGCGCTCGCGGCAAGTGTTTTGGGTTTAGTTGAACGGGGTAGCGAGGTTGTCACCCTCGAACCCACCTATGACGCGTACCCGGCTATCGTCAAATTGGCGGAAGCTCAGTTGCGACCAGTCCGGCTGCTTCGCAATGAAGAACTCGGATGGGCGCTCGACCGCGCAGCCTTTGCCGAGGCAGTCACGAACGACACGTCGGCGATTATTCTCAATAGTCCCCACAACCCCACTGGCATCGTTTTGGGACGCGATGATCTCGAATTCATTGCATCGGTTGTCCGTGGCTCTCGTGCCATCGTCATAACCGACGAGGTCTATGAACGGCTCATCTTCAACGGCGAACATATTCCTTTCGGAACACTCGATGGCATGGCCGAACGCACGGTGACAATTTCTTCGGCAGCAAAGACTTTCAACGTCACTGGTTGGAAGACGGGCTGGGTCTGCGCACAACCAGATCTTCTTCATCCAATCATCGCGGCTAAGCAGTTTTTAAGCTACGTGGGGGCCACACCGTTCCAATCACCGGTTGCTTGGGCGTTAACCAATGCTGACGACTGGTCGCACAGTTGGCGCGCCACATTGGCCCAAAGAAAGAAGGACCTCTCCACAGCCTTAGAGGAACTAGGCTTTCGCGTTATCCCTTCCCAAGGAACGTACTTCCTAATCACTGACATCGCCCCATTAAACACCGGAGAAAGTGCTGACGAATTCTGCATGAGGCTTCCGGAAACAGTGGGAGTATCCGCGATACCAGTGACCGCGTTTGTGACGAGTCCTCACAGCCCCGAGGTGAGAACTCTCGTCCGCTGGGCTTTCTGTAAGAACCCAGAGACGATGGCGCGAGCCATCGAACGCCTGCGGTCCCACTTCGGCTAGGATCATCGTCGTGCTAAAAAACGTGAAGGCCCTGTGGGCAAGCTGGGCCGTGGTCCACGTGATATTGGTGACCCTTGTTCTCACCACGGGCACTACCAACGGAGATGTCCGTTATTACTTCCGTGGCATGAATCCGGATCTCAGCTCTGCGGACATCGACGCAGCCACACAGATGGCAACGAATTCCGGCGCAACTCCACTGGCTGAATATCCGCACGCAGGCGTATGGCCACTGCACATAGTCAACTTCATCAGTGCTGATAGACAGCCAATGTTCATTGCCGTGTTCAGCGCAATGTGCGTTGCTCTCTCCGGAATTTTCCTATGGTTCCTGCTTGCGTGGGGTAACGATCATAAGGCGGTAGGCCGGTCTCCTCTACGAGCTGGTTGGTTTTGGGTCATCTTCTGCGCGGCCACAGGACCAATCCTGCTGACCCGCCTCGATATCATTTCCGGCATGCTTGTGGCAATGGCCATAGCGTGGATGTTGACGCGCCCAAGAGTTGCCGGGTTTCTACTTGCCTTCGCTACCTTATCCAAGCTGTGGCCGGGTGTAATAGCTGCCGCGTTTGTGGACCGTTGGTCTCTTCGCAGCACATGGGTACGCCTCTTATCCTTCGGTTCTTCTCTCGTCGCTTTGGCAGTGGTGACTCTTACAACCGTCGGTCTCGATCGTTTGCTCTCCCCCATCACCTATCAGGACACTCGCGGGTTGCAGGTAGAGTCCGTCATGGCCACCCCGTTTATGGCGGCCCGAATTTTCGACGACGACAAGTGGGTGACTGGCTACGCTGCGTCGAAATCCTATGAAATTGCAGGTCCCGGGGTCTCTTTCGCTATTGATGCAGCGGATATCCTGCTTTTGGTCACGGTCGTATTCGCTGTTTTATTCGCTCTTTGGCGTTTCCTCTACGGTGGGTGGACCCATGAGAATGCGGCGCTCTTTGCTTTACTACTGATTCTCATGCTCATCGTGACCAATAAAGTATTCAGCCCGCAATACGTGGTCTGGATGGGACCCGCAGTTGCGGTTGTCTCACTACTGAGCTCCCACCCTCTACACAAACTCCGTCTGGTAATGATCATTACCGCAGTATTCACTACCTTGATTTACCCAGCTACATACGAAGCACTGCTTCGTAGCAGCAGCGTGTGGCCGCTGCTCTACTTGGTCATCCGCAACCTTTTAGTGGTAGCCATGACCGTCTACGTCGGCTACCGGCTCTACATCACCTCGGCTATCCATACCGCGGAATCCACGTACGGTTTCCGGCGTTCCAAAGCGTCGCGTCCATCTGTGCGGGTGTCCAGTTAAGCTCCTGCGCCGCGACCAGAACGATTGCTTTGGACATCTGATAATCGGAGGGATCAATACCTGCGTCGGAAAGAACTCGGCGTACCCTCCCGTCCACAACGACCCCACTATTCGCACCGACCAGCACAGACAACATGTCAACGGTCTTTGTATCCACCCGGGCGATAAGCATCAAAGCGCTGCGCAGTTGTTCGTCATCATTGTCGAACACTCGGCGCACGTCTGCCACCGTCTCACACCCTTGCTCCCGCATCACCGCCGCCATGGCCATCACCGACTCGAAGCGGGCACGCGATCCCAAGGGCAGCGAATGTTGAAATTGTGGGTCGTTAACCACGTCCATCACGCCGAGGAAATCGCCGGCCGCAGGGTTCTGAGCAACGGCTTTCTCAGCCTTTGGCCGCAGTAAGGGATCGAATGTACTGCGCTCCTGCATAACGGCATCAACAAGCACCGTGCCCGCATGAGTCCATCCACGTCGGGGCTGGCTCGGCTTAATGATGTTAAGCCCCGTGAGATGGTTCAACAGTGCATCCACTTCACGGGCATAGTTCTCATGAGAAAGCCCCGAGGGTGTAGCCAGAGACGTCATAGTTTCCTCCTAGAAATCACTTCCCATTCTCCCAGAGCATCCCTCCCATAGGAAGTACTTCGTTCAACAAACGTCAATGTTTCTTCGGGAGAATCCACCCCCAGGACTCCCCAACTCTCTCCCATACCCCAACCTCACATCCACACCCCAAAATCAAGCCCTCATCACGCCCAAAACCAAACTCTCTCCCACCCCGGCGATCCACGGAGAATCCCTTAACTAGCTGGCAAAATCGCGACCGTTGTCGATTCCTCGCGAGGCAACCTCCGTGGACGCGTAAGAACTACTCCTACCACCCCAAACATCCAGCACAGGACCACAACCATCCACGCTAAGCGGAAATCAGACCATGCATAATCACCATGCGGAGCAGAAACGCTGAGAATCACGCCGACCACTTGCGCTGTAATCATCCCGCACGTCCACCCACCCATATTGGCCAACCCTGTCCCGGTAGCCACCATGCTGCGATCAACCTGTTCACGCACTGAATCAAACCCCAAATTGGATACTGGGGCAAACACCCCCATGGCTAGACACACCACGACCGCTGCCACTGAGCCGCGAGGATCAGGAGAAATAAACAGCCATATCCACAACATCATCGCAATTGTTGATCCCGTGAGAGTCACGACCCAACGTTTCTTGCCTACCCTCGCGGAAAGATATCCCACGACCGGCCCAGCCAGGACAGTCGCAATAGTTGCGACGGTCAGCATGTAACCTGCAAACTCATTGCTCAACCCCATGCCCAGCGTCATGATGGGAAGCCCCCAAAGCATAGTGAACAACACAAGTGTCCCCAAACCCACCCAGTGAATGAAAAATCCATGCCAGCACACGCTTGAGCGCAACACCGTTACCAGAATTCCACGTATAGGCAGAGTTGACTGCCGATCGCCTGGCTTTTGATCCGTCCCCTTAGTCGATGCCTTACCTGCCACCTTATCCAGTGCCTCATCCGGCGCCTGGTCCGCCCCTTTATCCGACGCCAGTTTCTGAGCCTGACGGAGCTGTTTCCTCTCTACGCGGTTGGGCGAATCCGGGGTGTCTTGCACGGCTACCATCGCCACGATGGCAAATAGTGCGCCCACCGCCCCAAGTGAGAGAAACGCTACAGTCCATCCCTCAGCATGCAGGATCATCATGAACGGCACTGCCGAAAGGAACTGACCAAATTGTCCAATAGCACCTGTGAGCTGGGACAATAGCGGTGTCCATTTCAGCGGGATCCACGCCGGTATGATCCGCATCACGGAGGAGAAAGCAGTGGCGTCGCCTGCTCCGACAAGGATCCGAGCGCATAACGCCACGTAATAGTTGGCACTGAAAGCCAAGACGATCTGACCAAGAGCCATCACCAGAGCACCAGCAGCCAGCAATTTTCGGGGGCCGAAGCGATCAACCATCAACCCAACCGGAATCTGGGCTAATGAATACGTACCTAGCTGAAGGGTGGCAAAGACAGCAAGTCTGGCGGCGTCAATATGAAACTGATCCATCGCCTCCACGGAAGCCACGCCGAAAGAAGTACGTCCGGTCACAGCCATGGTGTACAAAAGCACGCCAACGAGCCACACCATCAATGCTTGTGGGCCGATATTCTGGGAGCTGCGTTCAACATGCGAGACTCGGGGTGGATGAGCTTGAGTTGGTGACACGTTGTGTCACCTTACGCCTCGGGGAGCAGCAAGTCGCCGACCGGGGCGGGCGGAGCTGACTAGAACGCACATTGGCTCACATCAGTTCTGCACAGACCAATGGACACCACTATTTACTACCTGCCCCACCCCGCGCACTGCCACCGTGCGACGTCTTACCCACCCCTTGAACCTATCGCCGGCCGTGACACTAGCTACTTCACCATCATCCAATCACGGCAAGAACGCCGCGGAACATGACGGAGCTCGCACCCGCTAAAGCCACTGCAATGGCGATTCGTCGAGCAATAGCGCGATCCACCATGCGCGCAAGCTTAATTCCTAGGAAAACACCCAGGGCTACAGCGCCAAATCCTGCCGCCCAGTCCCCGGGAGGCGTACCCTCAAGCGTCACATGTGACCCTACCGTTTTAACAATGACTGCCAGTGCGCCAGATATGGCAAACAAGGGCTGGAGAGCAGCGACATACTCTGCATGCTTCCAACGCGAGCCCAATGCGTAGATAGTTAACGCAGGGCCAGCTACCCCGGCCACAGTATTCATAAAACCGGCCAAAATTCCGGCTGTGATCGCTGGAATCCTCCCCTGAAAGGGCGGGATCCATGTTCGACCTGCAGTCACTATAAATAGCGCGATGAGCAGTAGAATCCCCACGACAATGTTGAGCACCGCAGTAGAAATATTAAGGATCACCCACGCGGCGGGCGCCGCTCCTAAGATCATTACCGATCCGAGGAGAGCTACCGTTCGCCAAGGAACACTCCGGCGAACAGTCCACGTTCCAAGCAGCGCATTGACCGTAGCAAGAACGTTGAGAAAAAGTATGCCCTCTACCGGACCTAGCACTAGGCTCATCACTGGGCCAGCGACCAAACCCAACCCCATCCCGCTCACGCGCTGTAAAACAGAGCCAGCGAGAAAAGCGGCAAAAATCAATAGGGCATCATTCACGGTGATTAGATTACTACTACAACCAGCTTCGTGAGTTTCTACTCACCTTCATCGCACCGGATGACGGTCATCTGCTCGGCATCTTTTTTATCGACGCGCCGGGGTCATAGCCCTCCCCTGTTGTTGCCTTATTGTCGTTCGGGGGTCGTCCCTCAACGCAGTGCATTACGGATCATCGCAGCAGTTACTGCACAGCTGCTTGCGCGTTTTTGTCCCTGATAAGCCCGCACCACATCACTGCCGTGAGCCATCATCAGCACCAGCGCCGCGGATAGTTCCTCCGCAAAGTGTTCCTCTTGCTCTTCATCACGGACAATAGTGACGGCTGGAATGGACATCTCCCCTGCTTTAGAGGGAACAGGGCATGCCCCCACCGCAGCTAGGCGCACTACGCTATGTGCAACGAGAGCCACGAGATCTCCACGCTCGTCCATGTCAGCTACCTGACGCCGGAATTGCAGCATCGACGGCATAGTGACGTGATGGTCCCGCCAGCGAGCCGTGGAATGGGAACGATCCAGCGCGTCACCCATTTTTTCAACCGTTCGACGCAGTTGTTCCCGCAACTCCACAACATCCGCCACCCCATCGAACTTATCCAAAGCTGCGAGGAGCACACGAAGCCCCTCCCAGTGTTGTTCCAGGTAAGAAGCACGCCCAGCAAAGGGCAAGGTGCCGTCGTTCATGCGTCCCCATACCGAGGATCGTTGTAGCATTTCACGCACGTTGTGAGCAGTGGCGATCACCATTGAGGCAACGTCAATGTGGTCCACAGTGTTTTCTGCTGCACTCATGTTTTGGCACCTCCTTGGCTTACGGTCTGGGAGTGGAATTAGGGTGAGGTTATGAGAATAAGCAGCTCAGCGCTGGCAAAGTACGATGCCAGAACCCCTCGTCAACAACCCATGTACAGCAAAGGTTAGCATACCCTTTGCTGATAACTTGAGGGGACTACCACTCATTTTCTACGGATGGAAATCCACACCGCCGAAATCGTGCAGGACGTCCTCGCCCCAGAACACGCGGTCCACCACCCGGCGAGCACGGCGGGTCCGCTTCAAATAATCATCGAGGAATCCCTGAGAATCTGTAGCGTCCCAGTCAGCAGCAGCGGCAACCTGTGCCAAAGGTTTACCGAAGGTGGGCAGCTGATCCTTGCGCTTTCCGTTGACCAAAACAATCGCATTGCGGGCATTCGTGGCGGTGATCCAGGCCTCCCGCAGAATCTCTGCATCGGCCTGGCTGATGAGCTCGGCATTGGCCAGTTCTTGCAACGCCTCCAGCGTCGACGTGTTGCGCAGGTTCTCTGCCATGGTGACGTTCTGCATCATGAGCAATTGGACGGTCCATTCCACATCTGCAAGAGCGCCATGCCCCAGTTTCGTGTGCGTTTTCCTGTCCGCTCCCGCGGGCAAGCGCTCCGCATCCACACGAGCTTTCATGCGCCGTACTTCTTGCACAGTCTTGTCGCTCACTCCACCCTCTGGGTAGCGGAACTGGTCGATCATGCGTAAGAACCGAATGCCTAGATCCTTATCACCGGCAATCCACGTGGCACGGAGCAGCGCCTGTTTTTCCCACGTCTCGCCCCACTCGCGGTAATAGCGCTCATAGGATTCCATGGTGCGCACTACAGCACCGTTACGCCCTTCCGGTCGTAGATCCATATCCACATCAAGCGGTGGGTCTTGCGAAGGCCTACCTAAACGCATACGCACGGAATCGCACATGCTCGCTGCCCATTTCACCGCGCGGTTTTCCGTTTTCTCGCGCTCATCGTCATCATCTGGAATATCAACCGGCTCGGTGACGAACATGACGTCTGCATCGGACCCATACCCCAGCTCGGCGCCACCCAGGCGCCCCATCCCAATTACAGAGATCTTTGCGGGAGCGTTCTGCCCATTTTGATCTTCCCACGCACGGATTTCCGCTTGCAAGGCAGCCTCCAACACGGCATCCCACACCAGTGAGAGAGACTGACAGACTTCCTCTACATCCATAAACCCCAGCAAATCCGCCGCGGCGACACGAGCCAGTTCAGCCCGGCGCAGCGATCGCGCGATCGCAATGGCCTTGTCCGGGTCACGGTGACGCGCCACGGCGGAAACTAAGGAATGAGTGACTACCGCCGGATCACGTTCCGTAAGCTTCGGCCCCTTTGCACCGTCGGAAAGTAGCTTGACCGTGTCCACACTGTTTAGTAGCAATTCAGCCAGATAGGGCGACGTTCCCAGTAGGAACATGAGACGCTGTCCCACCACATTTTCATCTCGCAGCAACCGCAAGAACCATTGCTTATCCTTCGCAGCCTCGGAAAGCTTGCGATAAGCCAAAAGCCCAGCATCCGGATCCACAGTGGGTGCCAGCCACTCCAATAGAGTGGGCAAGATGATCGCCTGAAGCTTGTTCTTACGCGCTCCACCAGAGGCCAACGCAGTGAGGTGATCGTAAGCGCGGTCAGGATTTTCATAACCCAAGGCCGCTAATTGTCGCTTCGCAGCATCCGGAGTCAAACGGATGGTGTCCTCATCCAAGGTCACCACCGAAGTCAACAATGGTCGGTAGAAGAGTTTGGAATGTAGCTGGTGTATCTGCACACTCACGCGCTTGACATTTTTCTCCAGCTGTTCGGCATAACTGTTCATGCCTTCAGGCTTGGTTCCAGCGGTTCGCGACAACCACGTCAGCGTCACTAGATCACTCTGCGGTGGCAACGTGTGAGTACGTTTAAGCCTAAAGAGCTGCAGGCGATGTTCCAGCAAGCGCATGTACTCATAAGAGCGCACAAGAACCTTGCAGTCTTCACGCCCAATGTAACCACCATCGACCAGTGCGTTGAGCGCTTGCACTGTTGAGCGCACGCGTAGGGACTCATCTACTCGACCGTGCACCATCTGCAGCAGTTGAACGGCAAATTCTACATCTCGCAAACCTCCCGGCCCAAGCTTGAGTTCGCGAGAACGGATATCCTCTGGCACATTGTCGATCACGCGCTTGCGCATCTTCTGCACATCAGGGACAAAGTCGTCGCGTTGAGAGGCCGTCCATACCTTCGGCGCCAGCGCATCCACGTACTGTTGGCCCAACTCGAGGTCACCGCTCATAGGCCGCGCTTTGAGCAATGCTTGGAACTCCCAAGTTGCCGCCCAACGGTCGTAGTAGGTTTTATGCGACGCCAGGGTTCTCACCAACGCGCCCTGTTTTCCCTCGGGGCGAAGTGCCGCATCCACTTCGAAAAACACGCGGGAACCAATATTGATAAATTCACCGGCCCAGCGCATAGCGCGGGAATCCGCAGGCTCCGCCACAAAAATGACATCCACGTCAGAGATGTAATTTAACTCGCGGGCGCCGCACTTACCCATGGCCAGCACCGCCAGCCGAGCTGGGGGTTTGGCATTGTCGTCATCGGGGCCGCCGTAGACCGTCGAACAGGCCACCGCTAATGCCGCAGTCAACGCCGCATCCGCGGAATCTGCCAGACGTTCGGACAAAGTGACGAATGGCAGCGGCGTAGGATCTTCCTCTCCGCGCACCACGTACGTTCCTTCTACATCTATAGATGCCACGCGAGCCAACAACGTACGATATGCAACACGCATCGCGTTATCTGCCTCGGGGCCAGTTAGCCGGGCGCGATACAACCGATTGCCTTCGTGTGGAATCTCGACTGCTTTTTCTTCCGAGTCATCTTTGAATTCGGCAAACTCATCGAATGCAAGAACCTTCTCCACCGGAACGGCGCCCACGCTGTCGAGCATGACTTTCATCATGTCCTCAGTATCTGGGAGCGGTAACGCCAGCTGCACCCAATGCTCAGGGTGCGCCACTATGTGATCACCCAGCATCCCGGACGCACCGAACAAGGCAAATAGTCGGCGGCGAAGAGCCGTGTTACTAACAAGGGCTTCTAGCAGGGTGTCCGCCGTGGCGTCGGAAAAGGAACCCACCTCTCCTTCGACAGAGACGGATTCCAATTCCCCATCGGCCTCCTTCGCACGCAGCGCCTCTACCAGACGCACCACGTTATTCAACGCCAAATCCGGATCACCAGTGGAGCCGAGGGCAACAAGCACCTCCACGTGCTCCTCCCCCACCCAACCAAGCATCTCGAGATCCTCTTGGGCACGAGGTCGAGTCAAACCCAATGTGCGAGCAGACGGAATGCGAGAGCGGGAAGAGCGAGGCCGAGTCATCGACAAAGACACCTTTTCCAAGATCGATATGTAATTAACGCCCACGGCAGATCACGCATTACGCGAACCAGGGCACGGAAAAATTTGGGGATGAGACAAACGCGGTAGTTTCACGTTGAGAGAAAAGGAGCACACGATGATGGCTTGTCGCACATGCTCCCTCCCCAACGTTAAAACTCCAAGTTGTTCTTCAGTTCCCACGGGGTGATCTGAGCTTGATAGTCGTACCACTCACGCCATTTATTGCGCAGGAAGTACTCAAAGACATGCTCACCTAGGGCATCAGCAACCAATTCAGAGCGTTCCATCTCCCTCAACGCATAGTCCAGATCATTTGGCAAATCCCTAAAGCCAGCAGCTCGGCGCTCGCGCGCCGTCATGCGAGCAACATCTCCCTCCGCAGGAGCAGGCAGCTCGTAGTCTTCCTTAATGCCCTTCAAACCGGCGGCCAGGAGAACCGCATAAGTCAAATAAGGGTTCGCGGCAGAGTCCGGAGTTCGGATCTCCACACGGCGAGACGCAGGCTTGTTCTGTGTGTACATCGGTACGCGAACCATTGCTGAACGATTCGATGCTCCCCACGCCGCTGAGCGCGGCGCCTCATCACCCGAGGAAATGCGCTTATAGGAGTTCACCCACTGGTTTGTCACCGCAGAGATCTCAGAAGCATGCTCCAAGATACCGGCGATGAAAGACTTGCCCGTCTTCGATAAACGCAGTTCGTCATCCGGATCATGGAATGCATTGTCATCGCCCTCAAATAATGACATGTGCGTATGCATGGCCGAACCAGCGTATTCACTAAACGGTTTAGGCATGAACGTGGCGCGTACACCATTATGCCGAGCAACTTGCTTGATGATGTAACGGAACGCCATCACGTTGTCAGCCATCGATAGTGCGTCGGCAAAACGGAGATCAATCTCTTGCTGGCCCGGCGCAGCTTCATGGTGGGAAAATTCCACGGAGATTCCCACGCGTTCCAAAGCATTAATGGCATCGGCGCGGAAAAATGGGGCATCATCAGTGACAGCTTGATCAAAGTACCCGCCAGTATCTGCGGGCACCGGTGTTTCGCCGTTGGTCTCTGTGCTCTTCACCAAGAAAAACTCAATCTCAGGGTGCACGTAACAGGTAAAACCCATCTCCGCCGCAATGTTCATCTGCTTTCGCAACACCTGGCGCGGATCAGCCCACGACGGCTCACCATCGGGCATCGTGATATCGCAGAACATGCGGGCAGAGAGGCTGCCGTCCTGTTCACTCTCAAACGGCAGAATCTGGAAGGTGCTCGGGTCTGGTTTGGCAATAGTGTCAGACTCTGCGACACGCGAAAAACCCTCAATCGCGGAGCCATCAAAACCGATTCCTTCTTCGAAAGCACCCTCCAGCTCAGCCGGAGCGACAGACACAGACTTCAGAAAGCCTTGAATATCGGTGAACCAAAGTCGGACGAAGCGAATATCGCGCTCTTCAAGCGTGCGCAACACAAATTCCTGCTGGCGATTCATGAATAACAATTGTATCCGTGTGCGCTCCCGAATGGGAGACCATTGTATGTTTCAGTATTTTCAGAGCGGCCAGTTTTAGGGTGAACTTCCTCCCCACCTGCGCGCATGGCAATATATGCACTATGTCTGAGAACAACAGTGCCTCCCAGAGCTACATGGCACCGACCAAGCAGGTGCGGCTGTCCGATCTCTCTGCCCGTAAGGGTTCCGGAAAACCCTTCGCCATGCTCACCGCTTATGACTATTCCACCGCTCGGGCTTTCGCCCAGGGTGGGATCGAGGTGCTGCTCGTTGGTGACTCTGCCGCCAACGTAGTTTTTGGTTATCCGACCACCGCACACATCTCCATGGACGAAATGTGCGTCATTTCCGCTGCTGTTGTGCGCGGAGCTGGCAACGCTTTTGTCATAACAGACCTTCCCTTCGGTACCTATGAGGCCTCTAACGAGCAGGCTGTCATGAGCGCCGCAGAAATTCTCCGCCGATCCGGTGCTCACTGCGTGAAAATCGAAGGGGGAGTGCGGATCGCTCCCCGTATCAAGGCCATTAAGGATGCCGGTATAGCGGTGTGTGCACACATCGGGTTCACTCCCCAGTCAGTCAATAATTTGGGAGGATTCAAGGTTCAAGGACGCGGTGAGGGGGCCGAAGGGCTCATTGACGATATGAAGGCGGTCGTGGCCGCAGGTGCAGACCTAGTCGTCATGGAAATGGTGCCGGCAGATCTCGCGAAAACAGTAACCGACATGTGCCCCGTCCCGACCATCGGCATCGGTGCTGGGCCGGACTGCGATGGGCAAGTACTGGTCTGGCACGATATGGTCGCTTTCCCATCCGATGGGCACCGACCAAAATTCGCTAAACAATGGGGTGCGGTGGGACAAACGATGGCTGATGCTGCTGCCGCATACAAACGCGAAGTGGCTGAGGGAACTTTCCCCTCCGCGGAGCATTGCTTCTAATCGGTAGTAGTTACTCGTCGTTTTTGCGAGTGCAACCGCGCGCCCTTCGTTTAGTCTGTTGAGTCGTTATCCTCGGCTGTCTAATAGCGACCGTGAGCCAGCGTCGGCTGATTAGTCGTCACCGTCGGCGTCATAAGCATCTGCTTGCTCATTACGCTTCTTAGCCGTCTCTAGGGCAGCAGCTGCCTCCTCCTGGGTGTCGTAGGGCCCCATCCGAGAATCCCAACCGGATTCTTTTCCTTGGGTGACTTGTCCGGTTTTGGTGTCGTAGTACCACTTTTCACTCATGGTTCTTTTCCTACCATAAAGCTGTGCCACGAAGATGCAGCAGCTTTCCGAGCGTATAAGCATACAAAGCTGAGAAGGCCTATGAGCCGGATTTTGTCTTACAGCGGAACTAAGGTCACGCTGCGAGGTGGCCATCCATCTGGACGCACCATTGCTGGGCGCCTCAAGCGGTCTACCTGTTCACTAACGAGCGAGCAACTCTAGAACCCGATCGCACGTTGTCTCATTACCTACCGTATTGGTAAACAACAGCATGCGTTCACTTGACCTTGCTCCCGGTGGGGTTTACCTAGCCACACCAGTCACCTGGTGTGCTGGTGCGCTCTTACCGCACCTTTTCACCCTTACCTCCAAATAGAGGCGGTTATTTTCTGTGGCACTATCCCGCAGGTCGCCCTGGGTTGCCGTTAGCAACCACCGTGCTCTGTGGAGTCCGGACTTTCCTCCGCGCCAGGCCTTGCCCCACATGGAGCCGGTTCCTCGTTCATGCGCCGCGACCACCCGGCCTTCTCAGCACAAGACACTCTACCCCGGGTCTCAATTTTCAAGGTAATGGGTATCGTTTACGCGTCGTACCACAGAGGTGTCATCAGGGTAGAACTCAACGATACTCAGCCCTGCAAGATCCAAATGCATCGTGCGGAACACCACGCCGCTAGCCTGTAGAGCCAGGCGGATGACTGACTTAATTGGAGTAACGTGGCTGACCAACACCACGTTCGCACCCTCATACTCTGTGACTAGACGGTTAATCACAAATTCCATCCGGTGATACACGTCTTCCTGGGATTCACCGCCCGGCGGTGCCGACGTGGCATTGAGAAAAAACTCACGGTGTTCATCAGGGTATTCCGCGCGGATTTCCTGAAAGCTGCGTCCCTCCCACGTACCGAAGTCCATTTCGATGAGTCCTTCATCTGTGGTGACGCTAAGCCCAAGCTGATCCGCAATGGCTTGTGCCGTCTGCTGCGTACGGGTTAGTGGCGAGGAGACAACCGCCTGAATACCTCCACGAGCCCCTAGGTAGCGAGCCACCTGAGCCGCCTGCCACTGCCCCGTTTCGGTCAGCTGTGGATCGGAGAGACCGGAAAATTGCTTGGCGACGCTCATCTCAGTTTGCCCATGACGTACTAGCAGAAAGCGGGTCGGGCGTGTACCGCCGTGCCAGTCCGGCGCGCTGAACGCGGAGGTACCACCGCAGTGCTGATGTTCCTTCTCGCCTTTCTCATTCGTCCCCCCTTTTCTTGACGCCACATCTGAACCTTCCGAACCGCCCTGACCCTCATACTGATCACTCAGGTTGAGTGTGACGCCGGATTCCTGCTCATCCATGGCGAGATTTGTCAGAGCGTCGGCCCGTTTATTGCGTTCGCGAGGCACCCACGTGTAGGTCACAGCAGAAAATTCGCGTTCTAATTGTTTGACCTGTTGTGCCAGCGGCTTCATATCCGGGTGTTTAATCTTCCAACGCCCAGTCATCTGCTCCACGATGAGTTTGGAGTCCATGAACACGTCCACCGTGGTTTCTCCACCCGTAGACCCGCTACGCTCCGCAACCTCACGCGCCAGCGTCAGACCGTTGATGAGCCCCTTGTATTCAGCAACGTTATTAGTGGCCTTATCGATGTATTCCCATTGGCACGCGAGTTCATGTGGTTCCCCCCGGGCTGCACTTGCTGCATCAACGACGGAGCAGCCGCTGCCGGCTATCCCCGGATTACCTCGGGATCCACCGTCTGATTCCACTCTCAAACGCATGATGTGCCTTTCTATCCGACGCTCTCCGATGAACACCATTATCCCAGGAGGGCAGTTCTCCTATGCCCGATGGGTTGTGTTTTGTGACCCAGTTTTATAACGGGCTTCTCAGCGGCTCACTCCCCGTGTTCCCACATGGCAAGGTACCTGTGCTCGTCAGCGGTCTGATTCCCGTATTCCTCGGCGGAGAAGTCCCCCATGTTCCTATGTGGCGAGGTCTTCATCATCGAAAAGCAAAATCACATTGCACTCAGGACAATGCTGTAATTCATCCCTCGGAGCTTGGCGTAAATCTCTGAGGACTTGGGGATCCAGCCCCATACGACACCCCTGACACATCCCCCCTCTTAACCTGGCAGCCCCCACGCCATGCTCATCGACACCCCGTTCGAACACTTCCAACACGCTCGGTGTCATGACAGCTCGTGCTTGCTCTGCACGGGCTTGAGCCGCATCAATTTCTTCCTGTAGGGCACATTCTGCGCGCTCTAAAGCTTCTTCCGCCTCAATGATCTGGGTTTGGTGCTCGGAATTATCCACTCCCGGAAGGGGCTCATCAAAGATCGTCGCTGTTCGTTCCGCACGTTGCAGCCGTTCCTCAAAGTCCTCTAAGCGCCGCAGTAGGGCACTAAGCTCACAGCGCAGCTCTTTGCGTCTTTGCGTATCGGTCTCTAAGCCGAGCTGTCTACGGTCACGACGCTCCCGCTCTCGCAAGTTGTCCACTTCCCGGCGTAAACGCATCACGTCCGTGCGTTGTTCTTGCGCACTGGTCTGCTGCCGAGCGGAGTTATCCCCGTCTTTGCTGAGTTTCTGCTTGAGTTTCTCCACCTTTTCTCGTTCGGGCAAAGTCTGCAATCGTGCCTCGAGGACAGAGATCTCGTGAAGCGCATCAGTGAGCGTCACCAACGCATTTCTATCTTGGTCGGTGTAACGCATCGTTTTAGTTCTTTCCTTGACTATGGATCGTCCACGGATCTGTCTGAATATCGAGCACGGTAGTCGTCACAGTGTGTCCCCTCTCCTCCATACCTCGGCGCACGACGTCGGCAGCCTGTCCACACCAAGGGAATTCTGAAGCCCAATGTGCCGTATCGATGACCGCACATCCACCAGCACGCACATGCTCGTCCACGGGATGATGACGCAAATCTGAAGTCACAAAACAATCCACATCCATGCCGGCAACCTTGTCCAAGAAACTATCTCCAGCCCCGGAGGACACCGCGACCCTGCGGATCATGGACTCTGGATCGCCGGCGGCACGCACTCCCCACACGGTGTGAGGGAGCCGTTCAGAAACTCGCTCAGCAAACTCACGCAGCGTCATAGGAGTATCCAGCTCACCGACGCGGCCGATACCTACATCTGCAGTACCCGAGTGAGTCTCCACCACGTCATAGGCAGGCTCCTCATACGGGTGCGCTTTCAGTAATGCACCGCGTACTTTTTCACGTACCCGCCGCTGTGCAACAAACTCCACGCGGATCTCCTCGACACGTTCCAGCTCACCGGCGCTCCCAATGTGAGGATCGGCGGCTGCTGTTGGACGGAATTGACCTGTCACGTCAAATTCGAAAGCTGCCTCCGTGTAATCGCCGACAGTGCCTGCCCCTGCATGGAACACCGCGTCTTTGAGACTGTTGGCGTCGGAGGCGGGAACAGTCACGCCCCACTTATCCAACGCCTCCTCTATCGGCCGCAACGGCTCACCGGGGGTCACACCGAGTAGTTCAGCGAGACAGTCATTCACCCCTGGGCGCGCCGAATCCGCGTTGGTGTGCGCAGAAAACAACGCCACACCATGACGGATAAGCCGGTGAACAATACGACCCTTCGGAGTATCAGCCGCCACAGTTGTCACCCCACGCATCAGCAGCGGGTGATGAACGATCAGCATGTCCGCATTCTCTGCAATCGCCCGTTCCGCCACAGCATCAGTGCAATCCAAAGCGAAGGCCACATGCTTGACATTCTCAGTAGGATCCCCGCACACCAATCCCACGGCATCCCAGGACTCCGCAAGATAAGGGGGATACGCCGCCTCCATCACACTAATGACATCTCCAACAGTGGCCGGAGAGCCGGTAGATGCACGACTGGATGATGAGGTGGGGGACGACGCAGTGTTGAACACAGAAAATCTCCTGAAACCGTGCCGCGTTTCCCTAACGAAAAACAGCGCCACGCAAGCGATACGGACGATACAAACACGCAAGATGAATTCTCTTACACGGGGTGTACCCTCCCACCCTAACCAGTTTTCTCTGGCGAGCGCGGAAGATTATTTGGAACACTGGGATAAGTGAACCCTGAACAACATCCAAAGATCCTCCTGATCGATGTAGACGGAACCCTCGTGGATAGTTTCCCCGGCATCCGCGACAGTTTCCTCTATGCCCTCGACAACAACGGCATCAGCCGCCCACCACAACAAGAGATCGCACGCATACCTGGACCGCCCATGTCCCAGACTATGGCCAACCTCGGCCTTGAAGGTGAGGTGCTGGACGCCACATTACGCTCCTACCTGGAGCATCAGGCGGGCGGCGGATGGTCCAATGCGCACGCCTTCCCAGGGATGAAAAAGCTCCTTGCACGTTGGAGAAAGCAGGGCATCATTTTATCCACCGCCACGTCAAAATCCATGGAATCAGCACAGAGGATCTTGACTCACTTCGGCATGCTTCCTTACTTCCATGTTCTGGCAGCCGCAGATCCAGACACAGGCAGACAAGGAAAAGCCATGGTCATCGACTATGCCTTAACGCAGCTCAACGCAATTCCTGAAATCGCCCACTGGCGTCAAGACACCGGCCTGTCCTTGGATCCCGGAGAATTACTCTTAATCGGGGATCGAATTCACGATGTGGAAGGGGCCTCCGCACACGGCATAGCCAGTGTTCTGGTGAGTTGGGGCTACGGAGACGAACAGGAGCGTGCCCAGGCCAACGCATGTGCCGCTTCGCCAGAAGAACTCGATCATTGTGTTCAACGCTGGTTCGCAGACCGAGGACAGTCGATTGATACATAATTTTGCATGTCTGGGCAATACGTGAACCCGGGGAACACCAGCAGCACGTGTTCCGGAGGAACACCGGCTACGCCAGCTCCTTGAGGGCACCTACAACACGTAACCTCGTTGAATATCAGCACTCAGAGCAAGACAGAATTCGAAAGGCTAAGAATCACTAGACAATGAGTAAGATTTCACAGATCACCGTGGTGTGCACGGGAAACATCTGCCGTTCCCCGATGGGGGATGTCATGCTCAACAAGGCACTTAAAGAGCAGGGCATCCCAGACGTAGTGGTTAATTCCTGTGGTCTCGGCGGCTGGCATGTTGGCGATAGCGCTGATCCGCGCGCTGTTCGAGAACTGCAATCCTGTGGCTACGATGGCACTCGCCACGTCGCCGCTCAGATTGGTGATGATCACCTCGAGGCCGATGCTTTCCTCGCTATGGATCGCGGGCATGTCCGTGGGCTCTCGCGACTCGGGGTGGATCCCGCAAAAATTTACCTGTTCCGCGCTTTCGATCCCGCTGTCTTTGACGCCGCTGCTGACTCAGCCGGGTTCCATTCCTTGCGGGCACCGGAAGTCGCTGATCCTTACTACGACGACGCCGCAGCCTTCACCACCGTGGCTCGTCAAATCGAGGCTGCTGTACCAGGAATCATCACCAACCTTGTCCTCTCAGGGAACGAAGATGACACACGTCGTGGGACATTGCCTTAGATAGTGTGCGAGCGCCATTACCGCGCACGCCGTCCCTAGAAACGCTCACGCTGCCTATTCGCCCGGCGTTCCTCGAAACGTGATCGAGTGCCTCCATATCGGTCAGCGAGCTTACGTTCGGCAACCTCACGACGCTGTTCCCGACCATCTTCATCGGTTCCGATACGTTCCACACTGGCTGAAGTTGCCGAGTGCGGCGTCGCAGATGAAGACACCTGAGGCTTAAGGGTGGACTGGTTTTTACCGTTGTCGCCTCCGGCACCATGCGCGAATGTTCTGTTCTGTGCAGCAAGCGCCTCTGCTTCAGCTATTTCTTCTTTCTCACGGCGACGTTCGCGAATTTCGGACCAAGCAAACCACCCCAGAGCCGCCGGAGCCATAATTCCGAAAGTGATCCACTGAAACCCATATGAGGTGTGCGGTCCATTGTCCAGCTGCGGCAACGGAATAGCGCTTAAGGTAGCCGAGCCCCCTAGGCTGTTGTTAATTGAATCTACCGACGTCTCATCCAGCTGGACATATTCGGATGCAAGTGGAGTCTTCTGCCTAGGAGACAACCCATCCGCCTTGTCCAGCTTGTCCTTTTCAAGCCTGCCTATAGATGGGGTGTGTATACCCGATACCTGAGAGTAGCCATCAGCATCAATTGAGCCTGTTTCAGGCGCCGCCTCAGACATGCGCAGGTACCCCGTCACCACTATTTCCCCTCGTGGCGCATGCTGAATCTGCGGTACTCGTGCTCCTTCTTCTGGTCGCGCCCACCCTCGATTCACCAAAATCGTGCGTTGATCATCTGTTTTGAAGGGAGTCAACACCTGGAACGCCGGACTTCCATTAATTGGCCGATTGCGCAGTAACACCTGGGCGTCTTCCATGAAACGCCCCTGTAGACGAACGTGGGTCCACTCCTTTTCGAGGCCGGCTGAGGATCCATCAGCAGGAATCACCTCTGACAGAGCAACAGGATCCTTTTCCATCGCCGCTTGGAGCCGGTGGTTAAACTCCGCTTTTTGTTCTCCCTTGTGCAACTGCCAAGGACCAAGAAAGGTGAACGCGAAGTAGGTAAACGTGAGGATGAGGATAGTGGTGATCACCCATCCAGGGGTGAGGAAAATTTTCCAACCCTGTCGTCTCTTCTGTTGCTGCATCACTCCCCCAATCTAGCAGTCATGAGCACAAACCCTAAGATATAAAAATAGGGTTCCCGCCTAGAGGGAACCCTATCGTGCTGTGCGCCCTGACGGGCTCGAACCGCCGACCTGCTGGGTGTAAACCAGCTGCTCTTCCAGCTGAGCTAAAGGCGCATACATTCAACCGAAGCATCCGTTCGATTGCTGCCCCATGACAATAACACGATACTAGGCGATTAGAGAAAACAGCAGTTCACAGGGCATGAACAGTACATTATGAACAAGGCGTCATTAGGTGCAGTCTTCCATCGCACAGTTGCCCGACGAGCCATCCCCAAAGATGGCCCCGAACTAACACTTAGCGCTTAGCCCCTGAGGCAACGAGGCAAGCCCCCTGCCACTGGCCTAAACGTTCGGAACTGGTCTGCACCATACCTGCCAACTGAGCTGACTCTGCGATGATTCCAGGTTCGATGGTTCCGGGCGTGTTGGCTGCCGGAGTCAACAGCCAAATTCGACCCTCGTCGCCAAGGGAACGAGTGGCGTCGACCAATCCATCGACGAGATCACCATCTTCTTCGCGGAACCACAGCAGAACCACATCGACTATCTCATCGGTGTCCACATCCAACAAAGGAGCTCCGATAGCATCTTCCAGCGATTCGCTGATACTGGAATCCGCATCCTCATCCCACCCAATTTCCTGGATGATGTCGGACTTGTTGATATCCAACATGCTCGCCCAATCCGGTGTGTTCTGCGCATGAGCGTTCTCAGGGGCAGAGCTCGGAGCGTTAGCCACTGGTGTATCAAGCCTTTCGTTCTCAGACATAGTGGACGTTTCTTTAGTAGTCACAACTCAAATCGTCCAGGTTTTTTCGATTTCTAGCAACCCAAACGCCCAAATTGCCAAATTGTTGCACTGTGGTAAACATAACACGAATGACGCCACGCGCCCGCAAAATGAACGAAAATTCACGTAGTCTGGGGAAACAATGCCTCACAGCTAACCCCATGCTTTCGAGGCTCAAGCACACTTCGCAATCGTGCACGTAGGAGGCCGAAAATGGCACAGGACGACAACCAGTTCAGCGATAGCCACTTCCCAAAAATCCGTGACGGTGTGGCGTCGTATCTCAAGGATCACGATCCGGAAGAAACCCAAGAATGGATGGATTCCTTGGACGCGATGCTCGAAGCAGCAGGCCCAGAGCGCGGCCGCTACCTCATGCTTCGCCTTCTGGAACGAGCGACCGCCAAACGCGTCCCGTTGCCACCATTGCTGTCCACAGACTACGTCAACACCATCCCCACCTCTATGGAGCCTGAGTTTCCGGGTGAAGAGGAAACAGAAAAGCGCTACCGACGTTGGATCCGCTGGAACGCCGCAGTCATGGTTCACCGTGCCCAGCGGCCTGGCATCGGCGTCGGTGGACACATCTCCACCTACGCGTCTGCAGCACCGCTCTACGAGGTTGGACTCAACCACTTCTTCCGCGGTAAGGATCACCCTGGCGGAGGCGACCAAGTCTTCTTCCAGGGCCACGCATCCCCCGGTATGTACGCCCGTGCCTTCCTGGAAGGTCGCCTTAGCGAAGAGCAGCTGGACGCCTTCCGGCAAGAAGCGTCAAAGCCGGGCATAGGACTGCCATCCTATCCTCACCCCCACGGCATGCCAGAGTTCTGGGAATTCCCCACCGTATCTATGGGCCTAGGCCCAATGGATGCCATCTACCAGGCGCGTTTCAACCGATACCTCCACGATCGGGGAATTAAAGACACCTCGGATCAGCACGTGTGGGCCTTCTTGGGAGACGGCGAGATGGACGAGCCAGAATCTCGCGGACTGATCCAGATGGCGTCTCTCCACAACTTGGACAATTTGACCTTCGTAGTGAACTGCAACCTGCAGCGCTTGGATGGGCCGGTGCGCGGCAACACAAAGATCATCCAAGAACTAGAAAGCTTCTTTAAGGGCGCTGGCTGGAATGTCATCAAGGTCGTCTGGGGTCGCGAATGGGATGAGCTGCTCGAACGCGATAGTGACGGTGCACTCGTAGAGGTCATGAACAACACCTCAGACGGCGATTACCAAACCTTTAAAGCCAACAACGGAGCCTACGTCCGCGAGTTCTTCTTCAAACGTGATCCGCGCCTTGCTGAATTGGTGAAAGACATGTCCGATGACGATCTGTGGAAATTACGCCGCGGTGGTCACGACTACCGCAAGGTGTACGCAGCATTCGCACGCGCCTTGGAAACGAAGGATCAGCCCACCGTCATTCTCGCCCATACCATCAAGGGGTACGGTCTAGGCCACAACTTCGAGGGGCGCAACGCGACTCACCAGATGAAGAAGCTAACTCTCGAGGATCTGAAGACTTTCCGCGACAAGCAAGAGATCCCTATCTCCGATGAAGAACTGGAAAAGGATCCATATCTTCCTCCGTACTACAACCCGGGCAAGGACGCTCCAGAGATCCAGTACATGCTCAAACGTCGCGAAGAGCTCGGTGGCTTCTTGCCAGAACGCCGCCAGAAGTACACACCTTTAGCGGTCCCAACGGTGGACAAAATCAAGAGTGCACTGAAAGGTTCCGGCAAAAACAAAGTCGCTACCACGATGGCCTTGGTTCGCGTGTTCAAGGAACTTATGCGTGACGAGGAAATCAAGAAGCGCCTCGTACCGATCATCCCGGACGAGGCTCGCACCTTCGGAATGGATTCCTGGTTCCCTACGTTGAAGATCTACAACACTCACGGGCAGAACTACACCCCTGTGGATCACGACCTCATGCTCACATACATCGAGGCCAAGGATGGACAAATTCTGCACGAGGGTATCTGCGAAGCCGGCTCGATGGCCTCCTTCATTGCCGCCGGCTCGTCTTATGCCACGCATGGCGAACCAATGATCCCCGTGTACATCTTCTACTCGATGTTTGGATTTCAGCGCACCGGCGATTCCATCTGGGCAGCTGCAGATCAAATGGCTCGCGGCTTCCTCATCGGTGCGACCGCCGGACGCACCACTTTGACTGGTGAAGGCCTGCAGCACATGGATGGCCATTCCCCCGTATTGGCTTCCACCAACCCCGCCGTAGTGACTTATGACCCGGCTTTCGCTTATGAGATCGCCCATATCACCCGTGAGGGTATCGATCGCATGTATGGCCAAGGGCGTGGAGAAAACGTCATCTACTACCTCACGGTCTATAACGAGCCGGTTTACCAGCCCCCTCAGCCTGAGAACCTAGATGTGGAGGCTTTGCTCAAGGGCATGTATTTATACTCTCCTGCTGACTGCTTGGTTGGTATCGAAGAGAACAGTACGGGAGACGCCGGCCCTGCACCGGAAGCTGAACATGTCGCGTCTATTCTCGCCTCTGGTGTGGGGATGGAAGCAGCAGTGAAGGCTAAGACCATGCTCGCTGAAGAATACGGGGTCAACACCGCCATCTATTCCGTCACTAGTTGGAATGAGCTGGCTAGGGATGCCCAGGCTGCAGAGCGTGAACAGCTCCGCAATCCTGGTGCCGATGTGCGTGTACCTTTTGTCGAAGAGACCCTGCGTGATGTTGACGGCCCGAAGGTCGCTGTCACAGATTTCACTACCGCAGTTCCGGAGCAAATCCGCCACTGGGTACCGGGCGAGTACATCGTTTTGGGTGCAGATGGATTCGGTTTCTCTGATACTCGCGACGCAGCTCGCCGATTCTTCAATATCGATGCCGAATCCGTCGTGGTAGCGGTTTTGCTGGGGCTCTCCCGCGAAGGAAAGATCGACAGGTCTGTCGTCGCCGAAGCTGCTGAGAAATATGAATTAACTGACCCAACGGCACCCAACGAGGTACACGAATAGGAACGTGGCAAGGATGACGCGTATTCGAAAATAACGAATACGCGCATCCGACATCCCTTCAGTCAGCTCGACAATGATCTACATCTTTCGAGATTCTTGCGACTCTCAAGACGAGATGATTGATGTCTCTCACCTATCGAGATCTACTGCGTCCCATCGCCGCGGATCACCCGAACAAGTTTGACTAATTCTGCATTGACCGCTTCTGGGCATTCCACCGGCAGCATGTGTCCGGACTCTGGGAATTCACGTTTCACTGCGTCGTGCCATACTTTGGCTATTTCACGTGTTTGCTCTGCCGGCGTAACATCGTCGCACGCACCCACCATCACCACGCCGGGAATCCCTTGTAAGAATGGCGCGGCGGGGGTTTCATCATGAACAGTTAGATCGTCCAGGTACCCAAGAACCGTGGTCATGGTGGTTCGACCAATTTCCTCTGCGTGAAATTCCACGATGTCAAAACGTGCACTCGCACCTTCTTCTAACGCACCGTGGTAGACAAAGCTAGCGATGAATGGTTCCAGCGCCCATTCGATACTGTTCTTGAGTTTTTCTGCCCTGCGGGGGAAGCGTTTACCGACGCCACGGAGACCTCGGACCACTGGAGAACGCAGAATCCGGGTGATACCTGCGGATGCAAAGGTATCTATTGCGCCATTGATGAGTGCAATACCTTTTACCCGATCGCGCGTGGCGTTATCCATATAGCGCAGCGAGCCGAGAACCGTCATCACTCCCATTGAGTGCCCCACCAACATTATTGGTCCTTCAGGTGCGCATTGTTTGATGATCTCGACAATGTCACCGGCTGTCTCATCCACACCGAGCGATTCCGGCGGCGCAGAACTATCGCCGTGGCCGCGCAGATCGGGAAAGAACATGCGCAGATTGTCCATGTGGCGTAGGCGCTCGGCCTGGAAAAACCAGGACTGACTGGAGAGAGTAAATCCGTGCGCGAAGATGATGTTAAGCGTCTCCGCCGCCGACGAGTCATAGTTTTCGGAGACGATTTCGCGGACTGCTATTTTCACGTCAGGACGGTTGGGATCTTTCGGCTTATCCTTCTCCCCCACGGCTTCCACTTCTGCCCCTGTTGGTGTGCCGGGTACAGTCACATAGTGAGTCTCATGCACATCACGCAGGTTGGGAAGATCCGGCACGCACTTCCGCAGGCGGTTCTTTGTACGACGCGCGCTCAATGTGATTACTCCCACCAAACGTGATGATTTCGCCGACATGATAACTTTCACCTACCTATGAGACAGTTCTATTTCAATCTATTTATTACACCTTAGTCACAAGGCACACCGTAGCTGTCATTTTCCTGCAACCTGGGATTTTAAGGAAAATACATCACGGCACGGTCACACTCACCGCGGCGAATGACCGAAAAATCCCTCGTCCCGTATGCTTTTGATTGACATTTAAGGACGTTCGCCGAAAGGACCCTTATGGCTGACAACACCACCGGGATCTCTGAGTCCGCGAAGCAGCAACTCGCCGCAGCGATGGGCAGCAATTCCCCCGTCAAGAAGTCTCAATCCGTTCCGGAATCCACTGAATCTCGCGTATTCGCGATCGTTGAAGATGCCACAGGTGTAGACAAAGAGGAACTAACCTCGAAGACCACTCTGGATGATGACCTGAACGTCGATTCACTAACTTTGGTGGACATCGCCGTCCGCCTTGAAGAAGAGTTCAATATCGATGTTGAGGACGAGGCCATCAACAAAGTGGGAACCGTTGGTCAATTGGTGAAGCTCGTAGAAAAACGTCTGGGATAGCTTTCCAAGAACGGCGCCCCTTAGGATTGCTTTCTTACCTGTTCATGCGGTTCATATACGTCACGTAAGCTCGTTGCCACTATGAGCATTGTTGATGTACTACAAACGACGGGCGAGTGGCCTGTGGAAGAGGTCGCTGCTTCTGCCATCACCTCCGATGGCATTGAGTGTGTGGGAGACACGTCCGAAAGTTTCTCCTTGGCTAGTGTAAGCAAACTCATTACTGCGTACGCTGTACTAATTGCGTACGAAGAAGGCGCTTTCGATCTCGATGATGGGGTGCCACCAAGCCTCCTTCCTTCCTTCGACGTCACCCCGACCTATCGAGAGCTCCTCTCCCATGCCTCAGGCATGGCTTTTGCTAGTCGCGAACAAGAAAAACCAGCGCGAACACGCCGCATTTACTCTTCTGCAGGCTATGAAGTACTAGCCGAAGCTCTCGAGTACACCACTGAAATAGCCTTCCCCGACTACGTGAACCAGGCCGTTTCCCAGCCGTTGAATATCGAGATCACTGTAGAGGGTTCCGCCGGACACGGCTTTTCGGCAAGCGTCGACGCATTAACCACCTTGGCACAGGAATTCCTGGGACCTCGGCTCTTAAGCGAGGAAACGCTAGAAGAAGCTCTACACCCCCAGTTTCCGAGGCTCAGTGGCATCGTGCCTGGTTACGGTCGCCACAACCCATGCACCTGGGGGCTAGGCTTTTCCCTTCACGGAGGAAAAATTCCCCACTGGATTCCACAGAGTATGCCTCACGATACGGCTGGTCACTTTGGCCAATCCGGAACGTTCCTGTGGATTCATCGTCCAAGCAACCGTGCAGCCGTTGTTCTGACCACAAGACACTTCGGAGACTGGGCTAAAGAACGCTGGACAAACTTTAACGACCAACTGTGGCAAGCAATGGGCGGGTAGAAACAGCGAGCCAAAAGCCTTCCACAACGAGACTTCCCCGAGGGAATAAAGAACCACCAGGGGGCTTCCACTGTTCTGCCCCCTCACTAACCACCACCGCCACTGGAATAGTTACCGCAGGACTAGATGATGACAATCGCACTCTCCCTGTTGGTCAGGCACCCAAGAATTCATGCCTCATACAGAAAAGGCCACGAGATCCAGTGAGGAACACGTGACCTGATCTACTACTCAATTGAGCTGTTGCTGGTGGGGCCAGCGGGGCTCGAACCCGCGACCAACGGATTATGAGTCCGTGGCTCTAACCGACTGAGCTATAGCCCCAGGGCATTACCTCGCTACACAGGCGAACTGCGTACAAGGGTTCTGTCCGCACATGAGTATATATGCTCTCCCCCAAAGCTCAACATCGGGACTGGATGAAATAACACCTGGGTCCCTCCGCAGCGTACCGGCACAATTGTGAATCACACCAGCTAATAAAAGCATGCCGCAACCGTACCTCAATATCCCTTCTTAGCTGGCGATTTGCATAGTTGAACACCACGCATATAAAGTATGATCTCGTTGCACGGATCACGTGCGCTAGGTAGATACGAAACGCACCTATGTGGCGCATATGTAAAGTCATCAATAATCCCCTATAGCTCAGTTGGCAGAGCATTCGACTGTTAATCGAAAGGTCACTGGTTCGAGCCCAGTTGGGGGAGCACGTCATATACCCCGTCTGACCAGGATAGATGCCAGGTCAAACGGGGTTTTCACGTAGGCAGAAGGTAGCAAACTTTCGCCTATGTGGGCCGTTTTTCATCGCTATTGTAGTCAAAATGTCGTCAACGGGCAGACGATAAGGTAACTCACGAAGGGCGCTTCTATCCGTGGTTCGCTAACACTGAAGTGAGCGCAATTACTATGCGCCAGTCGGACAATGAGGCACGTAAGCTCAGTGAAGGCGGGGGAAGCCTGTTCTCTATCCACGACCTACGCAATGCCTCCCATATTCGCGGTATCACGAACACCCGCCACCCTGATACGTTCCGGGTTGACATGCCTCGAAACTACCCCGAATAAGCAACCGCCACGGCGTCACCTGTGCTCTCAGGGGCACTCCACACCTGCCCCGGGCACACCTCAATATTTCTCCTCGTCTTCGTGGTATTCAGGAAGGAGAGATGGGTGCATGGATCGCCTAGTCACAGAGTGTTTTTGGGGGGTAAATTAGGGATAATTTCACCGTATCTTGACTTAACTAATAACGCTACGTCGCTATCATAAATAGCAACGCAACAGTATAAGGGACGTGAAATGGACCATCGTCCTTGACGGCGTAGCAGGAATTTACGCAAAACACTAGGAACCATCCCATGAACCCCATCATCATCGACAAAGACACCGGCCGCGAGCTCTGGTACGGCGAACAATGCGCCGCATACATCGGCGTAACACCACCCACGTGGCGCAACTACTCAGCCAACAAACGCACCCCAACTACGTCGCCACCATCCTCGGAAAAACACGACTCTGGGACGCCGAGGAAGTCAAAGCCTGGCACGCACAACGCCCCGGCTCCCCCATCCCCAACCACCCCTAAACCGCACACCTCAATACACCCCCCCACGGTCAACACCCCATCAGGCATGACGCCACCGCGGGAGAATCCGAGCTGAGGCAGCTAGATAAATCGGCGCTCAAAACCGCGACCGTGGTGTAAAGCTAAAGTCTTAAACCTCCGGAATGTGAATCTTTAACGGCTGCACATCTCGATGAGGCGTAACGCTATAACGGATAGGCACTGAGGTTGTGGTGAGTACTCCTAAGGCGCAGGAACGTCGGACAATAATTACACCCGCCTCCGTAACTAGACCTTCAGTGCCGGTGATGGGAAAACTCCGCGTTGAACGCCACTCCGATACATGAGGTGAACAGACCACTAGCAGCGCTTCACCAGGCAGAACACCGCCACTGTTCGTGTATTAAGCGAAGCTCCTAAGACGCAAGCTATTGCTCACGACAAACACGCTAGACAGTGCCATTGCAGCTCCCGCAAGCATCGGGTTCAGCAGTCCTAACGCAGCCAGGGGTAACGCAGCTACGTTATATGCAAAGGCCCAGAAAAGGTTCCCCTTGATCGTCGCCAGTGTTCGCCGGGCCAACGCCAAAGCATCAACCGCAGCGGTTAGGTCATCGCGAATCAAGGTGATATCTGACGCTTCAATCGCTGCATCAGTTCCCCGCCCCATGGCCATGCCCAGATCCGCCTGAGCCAAAGCAGCAGCATCATTAACGCCGTCACCGATCATCGCGACAACGTGGCCATCGTTTTGCAGACGGGCCACGGTAGAGACCTTATCTTCCGGCAGTACTTCCGCTATCACCTCATCTACACCGATCTCGTCCCCCACCGATTGAGCGACCTGGTCGCTATCACCGGTTAACAGCACCACTCTGAGCCCCATATCGTGCAGCTTCTCTATAGACTGCGCACTCGTTGGCCGAACAGTATCCGAGACGGCAATCACCCCAGCCAAGACGCCGTCTACAACCACAGGTACCTCCGTACCGACGGACTGCCGCTCGTCCCCCACGGAAGCGGCCAGGGATTCCAACGCTTCCGTAGAGGCAAACCCACGACCGACCTGAACTGCGCGCTCATCCACGCGAGCCTGTACTCCCCGGCCCGGAAGGTTCTCAAAGTCCTCCACACTAAATGCCAGTGTGCCGAGGTACTGCGCAGCCCTGTCCGCAATGGCTCTTCCCACCGGGTGCTCAGAATTCTTCTCGACAGCGCCAGCCACAGCGAGCACTTCATCGTCGCTCCAGCCCTGGTTCGGTGTCACTCGAACAACAGACATCTCACCGCTAGTGACAGTTCCCGTTTTATCCAACACAACGGTATCCACCCCACGAGCGCTCTCGAGCACTTCGGGACCTCGGATGAGAATGCCTAGCTGCGCCCCGCGTCCGGTGCCAACGAGGAGTGCTGTGGGCGTCGCTAAACCAAGAGCGCACGGACAGGCGATAATCAATACGGCGACTGCAGAACTCAACGCTCCGGAGACGTCACCGGACAACAGCAACCAGGCCACGAGAGTAAGCACGGCGAGCCCTATGACCACCGGCACAAAAATCCCCGAGATTCGATCAGCAAGCCGCTGCACCTGTGCTTTACCTGATTGCGCCTGCTCCACCAGCTGAGCCATCTGCGCCAGCGTGGTGTCACTTCCCACACGAGTTGCTTCAACGATCACACGGCCAGAAGCATTGACCGTCGCTCCCGTCACCGCAGATCCCGGCGATACGTCCACCGGTACGGATTCGCCAGTCAACATCGACTCATCAACCACGGATGTGCCTTCAAGGACCACTCCATCGGTCGCTATCTTCTCACCTGGACGTACAACGAAGCGCTGACCCACCTGTAGCTGATCAACCGGTATGAGTACTTCCGTTGCCGGGTTCCCTTGCAGCACCGATGCATATTTTGATCCAAGCCGGGTCAGTTCACGCACAGCATCTCCAGCTCGTTTTTTTGAGCGGTGCTCGAAATACCTGCCAGCCAGCACAAATGTCACCACGCCCGCGGCAACCTCGAAGTAGATATCTCCAAGAGGTTCGGTATGTGAATGGAGTATTGACCAAGTATGGCGCATGCCCGGCATACCCGCGTGACCACAGAGCAAAGCCGCCAGCGACCATAGATACGCCGCCAATGTTCCTACCGTGATGAGTGTGTCCATCGTCGCGGCACCGTGTCTGAGATTGGCTAACGTCGCCTTGTGGAATGGCCATCCTGCCCACAAGATCACTGGAGTAGCCAGCACCAACGATACCCACTGCCAATATGTGAACTGAAGTGGCGGAATCATCGCCATGAGAATGACTGGTGTGGCCAGGCTGACTGAGACGACCAGACGATGCCGCAGACTCTCTAACTCCCGCTTAGCGGCTAGCTCAACATCAGTAAGCTCCTCCGCCTCACTGTCCCCCTTATGGCTCACCGACTGTGAGGACGACGCCGTCTCTGCCCCACGGGTTGGAATAAATGCCTGATAGCCCATCCCATCAATGAGATCAATGTACGAGGTCGGATCCGCACCTACAGATGACTCGATGTGTGCCTTTTCCGTGGCATAGTTGACCGATGCCTCCACGCCAGAGATTTTATTGAGCTTGCGCTCAATGCGTTGGGCGCACGACGCGCACGTCATTCCTACGATATCGAGGTCGATGGAGGTCATGAGTACGAGAGTATCACCGTCTTTACTCCCCCGGTAAACCGGCTCTCCCCACTCAGATCACCGGCTTCGCTCCTTTGGATCACTGACTCTCCTGCCCTCGAAGAGATTGCGCGATTAAAGCCCGCATTCAACGAGCTCATACGAAAACCGTGCCGCTCGAGCACAAGATCACTGCCCGGGGTATCAGTAACCGCGATCCTTCCACTCTTGAAGATGGGGAGCTTCAGCACCAATCGACGTAGCATCCCCATGCCCGGTGTACACTTCCGTGTCCCCTGGAAGACTCAGTAAAGTGCCCTCGATAGAGGCAATGATGGTGTCAAAATCACTAAATGAACGCCCGGTGGCTCCCGGCCCGCCCGCAAATAAAGTATCTCCGCTGAACAACACCTTCGCCTCTGGAAGATAGAAGGAACACGACCCCGGAGAATGCCCTGGAGTGTTCAACACCTTCAGATCAGTACCTGCCACGTGGACAATCTCGCCATCTTTGAGCTGAAAAGGGTCAAAGTCTGGATGCGTCTCATGCCACAGCATCTTGTCCCCGGGATGGAGGAAGACGCGCGTGTCTAGTCTCTCTGCCAGCTCTGGTGCCACAGTGATGTGGTCATTATGCGCATGTGAACACAAGACACCCAGTACTTCTCTGTCACCAACGGCGTCGATAATCGGCCGTGCATCATGAGCGGCATCAATGATCATGCATTCGGAGTCATTGCCGATAACCCAGATGTTGTTATCTACTTCCCATTCCCCGCCGTCAAGAGCAAAGACGCCGCTGGTCACCACACGGTCAATGCGCAGCCCGCTTTCGGAATAATTTTTCATCTGTTCCATGCGTGTCACACCTACTGAAATTCCACTACTGAGCGAAGAACCTCACCCTTTTCCATCTGTTCGAAAGCCTCCTCCACTTTGTCCACCGTGGTGCGAGCATCCACGAACTTGTCCAACGGAAGATGACCCTGGTTGAACAGATCAACATACAGGGGAAAATCGCGTTCTGGGAGGCAGTCCCCGTACCACGAGGATTTCAGTGCTCCGCCGCGGCCAAAAACATCGAGAAATGGGAGCTCCAACGTCATCTCAGGTGTTGGTACCCCAACCAGAACCACGCGTCCGGCAAGATCACGGATGTAGAAGGCTTGCTTATAAGTCTCCGGCCGACCGACAGCATCGATGGCCACGTCTACACCAAAGCCATCCGTGAGAGCGTGTACCTTTTCCACGAGCTCACCGTCAGACAAGTTCGCAGAATTAATGATGTGGGTTGCGCCGAATTCATCCTTTGCTCGCTGAAGTTTTACGTCAGAGACGTCGATCGCGATGATGGTCGTGGCACCAGCCAAGCGAGCTCCAGCGATTGCTGCCATTCCCACGCCTCCTACGCCTATGACAGCGATTGATTCGCCACGCGTGATCTCGCCGGTATTCACCGCAGCGCCCAGACCAGCCATCACGCCGCATCCGAGCAGACCTGCCGCGGCAGGATCAGCTTTATCGTCAATTTTGGTGCACTGCCCCTCATGCACAAGGGTCTTTTCGATAAATGCGCCGATTCCGAGAGCAGCCTCTAGCTCCGTGCCATCCTCGAGTGTCATCTTCTTCGACGCGTTGTGTGTCGCAAAACAATACTTCGGCTTACCTTTCTTACAGGCGCGACATTCTCCACATACGGCCCGCCAGTTGAGCACCACATAATCACCGACTTTCACGTGGGTGACGTCGTCTCCGATGCATTCCACTATTCCAGCAGCCTCATGACCCAGCAGGAAAGGGTAGTTATCGGAGATACCCCCATCACGATAGGCCATATCGGTATGGCACACCCCACAAGCCTGGACCTTCACGATTACGTCATTCGGACCCGGATCCGGGATAACGATGCTGGTCAATTCTACTGGCTTAGCTTTCGCTCGGGCGATAACTCCCTGCACGGTTTGCTTCATCTCGCGTAATCCTCCTTGAGCGGTTCATGTCCGTCCGCCATCGTGGCGCAACCATTGACTGCAGTGCGCAGTTGTTCTCCTTCCTGTCTACACGTATTCTCTTCGCAGGTCAGCCCAGGTTTTAACGACAACCATTACCAGTAAAGCCAGTGGGCATGTCACTAAGGATCGCGTATGCTGGGCAAAGTTGGCTGAGAGCATAGGGAAGGAAGAAAACGGCAATGTTTGAGCTCGTCGTAGGCGCAGCAGCCGGATACGTTCTGGGCACCAAGGCGGGTCGCCGTCGTTACGAACAGATTCGTCGCGGCTACCTGACCGCAGTGAACTCTGAAATCACCCGTAAAGCAGTACATGCGGGACGGAAGGCCATCGCCAACCGCCTCGATCCAGAACCCCGCATGCACGAAATCCGCGATCTCAATGCAACAACCCGTGAATCTCTCGGTGAGGGTGTGAGCATCGTCGAATCAGACAATGAACACCCCAACGATCGCATTCCGGAAGACTTCAGCCGCAACCTGAAAGATCCCAAAAAGATCGCTAAAGAACGGCGTATAACAGCGAAGAAAACCTCACTGAAAAACAAGCTTCCGTTCAAGAAATAAGAACCTCTACACCAAATCTGCAACCAATCTACGCTGCGCCACGCGAGAACAATACGCAGCTCAGACCCGCTAGGGTTATGCTCTAGCGGGTAAAATCCCCATATGCTGCCGCGCGTTCCTGCAACGACCGGCGGTATTTCTCTAGCGCCATGAGATCTGCAAATAAACCTCGATATTCTTCCTGTTCCAAGTCTGGGCGCATGCGTTGCATTCGGGATTTCATATCGGCAATCTCATTACCTACCCAACGCTCTTGCATGCGCGCCATAATTGCGTCCGCGTAGTACGGCAACCGCGATGTTTCACAGTGAATGTCATCAACAGCCAGCTCAGATACCACCGCCCGCCCCATGGGATCCGGGATACGCGACGCCACCTTATCGATCCATTCCGCACCGCCAGAACTCTTAGCCGCCCCACCTGCATCGGCAATCGCCTGCGCAATTGCGACATACGTGGGATGCTCAAAACTCACCGGTGGCATGAGATCGAAAATGGCGCTAGCCAGCTGTGGTTCCTGCAGCGCGAGTTTCAACACTTCTCGCGGACCTTGCAAGTATTCATCGCTGGGATCCGGGCGATCCATTCCTTCAACTGCATGCAATCGAGGTCGCTGTTGCGGGCTGCTGCCTTGGACATAGTCCGACGCCACCCCTGACCCACCTGGGGCAGGTGCTTGCCCTCTCCCACTATGTTCTTCTTGTTCTTCACGTTCACGGCGTGCCGCACCCTGCTTGAGCTCAAGCTTTGGACGTTGGCGATGAGCATTGCGAGCCTCACGCCGAACCTGCTCTAGAAGATCATCCGGGTCAGCCCACGCAATCCAACCCGAAGCCTGTCGAGAGTATTCGTCGCGCATAGCCTCATCCCGAATGCTGGCCAAAACAGGAACAATGCGACGCATAGCATGAACCCGCCCATCGATACTTGCGGTGTCATACTCCGCCACGATTGTTCGGATGACGAACTCAAACATAGGGATACGCGAAGCCACGAGGTCACGCACCGCCTGATCACCTCGCTCCATGCGCACATCGCACGGATCCTGACCTCCCGGCGCGACCGTCACATAACTGTGGCCAGCAAATTTCTGATCTCCTTCGAAAGCCCGCAAGGCTGCCTTCTGCCCTGCTTCATCGCCATCGAAGGTGTAAATAATCTCACCTCTGAAGAACTTATCGTCCAACATGAACCGGCGCAGCATCTGCAAGTGCTCCGCTCCAAAGGCTGTACCGCATGCGGCCACTGCGGTGTTCACACCTGCGGCATGCATAGCCATAACATCCGTGTAGCCCTCGACCACCACCGCCTGATGGCAAGCAGCAATGTTTTTCTTTGCGTGATCGATGCCAAAGAGCACTTTGGACTTCTTATAGAGCAAAGTCTCTGGTGTGTTTATGTATTTGCCGAGCTTGTCATCATCAAAAATTTTGCGCGCGCCGAAACCGATAACATCGCCGGCCACGTTCTTAATTGGCCACAGTAGGCGGCGATGAAAGCGGTCTATAGGCCCCTTCTGTCCCATGCGAGCAAGCCCTGCAGCTTCGAGCTCTTTGAAATTAAAACCCTGGCGTTGCAGATGTTTCGTCAGGGTATCCCATCCGCCGGGTGCATAACCACAACCGAATTGTGCGGCGTCGTCCATGGTGAAGCCGCGCTCGAGGAGAAAATTGCGTGCTTCCTCCGCCCCCTGCACATCGCTGGTGAATTGTTCACGGTAGAAGTCCCATGCCGCTTTGTTTGCAGCCACGAGTCTCTGACGAGTGCCAGGCTCCTCTCGTTTACCTGGCCCACCCCCTTCGTAGTTGATGCGGTATCCGATACGCTCGGCACACTGCTCTACCGCCTCAGGGAAGGTGACGTGCTCCATTTTCATGAGGAAGCTAAAAACATCCCCACCTTCGCCAGTGGAGAAACAATGGAAATAACCCTTGTTAGGGCGCACGTGGAAGGATGGCGTCTTCTCATCTTTAAATGGAGATAACCCTTTCAGAGAATCCACCCCGCCTGGTTTGAGCTGGACATATTCCCCCACTATTTCTTCGATCGGAGTTTGTTCGCGGATCGCCGCAATGTCCCTTTCGGGGATACGTCCCTTAGCCATGATCACAACCCTAGCGCAGGGCAGCCATAGGTCTGAAGCGTCGCTCAACGGTGTGCTGTCCAAAAACCCGCGTTCTAACTGAAAAGGTGACTACCGACTCACTTATCTATTCCTATAATGGATTCTGGAAAACGCCCACCAACAGGAAAGACTTGCTCTAACCTCGATGACATGACGCACTATGACGTATTGATCATCGGTTCCGGCTTCGGCGGATCAGTCTCCGCCCTACGCCTGACCGAAAAAGGTTACAAGGTAGGAGTCCTCGAAGCGGGACGGCGCTTCGAAGACAAGGACTTCGCCAAGAACTCGTGGCATCTCAAAGACTTCCTGTGGGCACCGAAAATCGGCTGCTTCGGCATCCAACGCATCCACCTACTCAACAACGTAATGATCCTTGCGGGTGCCGGTGTGGGCGGAGGTTCCCTGAATTACGCCAACACTCTGTACAAGCCGGGCTCTGAATATTTCCAGGGCAAGCAGTGGGCGGACATCACTGACTGGGAAGACGAACTCACCCCGTACTACGAACAAGCTCAGCGCATGCTCGGTGTGGTGGATAACCCCACCATGACAACCTCTGACAAGATTTCCAAAAAGGTTGCGGAGGAAATGGGTGTAGGACACACCTTCCGCATGGCGCCCGTAGGCGTATTCTTCGGCGAAAAAGTCGGGTTAGAAGGCAAGCCACGCGAGACAGTTGCTGATCCCTACTTCGGCGGCGTAGGTCCAGACCGCACCGCTTGCCACGAGTGCGGTGAATGCATGACCGGCTGCCGTCATGGAGCTAAAAACACCCTACTGAAAAACTACCTGTACCTCGCAGAACGCGGCGGAGCGACTGTTCATGACCGCACCACCGTCACCGATCTCACCTTCGATGGCAACAGCTGGACCGTAGAAACTCGTTCTACCGAATCTCTACCGAGCTCTCTCGTCAAGCGCATCAAGGGCTTCAAGGGGGGAGCTGTGAAGAAGACCTTCACCGCGGATAGCGTAATCGTCGCTGCCGGCACGTGGGGAACGCAAAGCTTGCTGCACAACCAGAAGAGCAACGGTAACCTCCCCGACCTGCCCGACACGCTTGGTCACATGACGCGCACCAATTCTGAAGCGCTCCTAGGCGCACAGCGCCGAACCTACAGCCCGGAACACGACTACTCCGAAGGCGTAGCCATCACCTCTTCCTACTATCCTGCCCCCGACACTCATATTGAGCCCGTGCGCTACGGTAAGGGATCCAACGCAATGGGTCTGCTGCAAACTTTGATGACCGATGGCGATAAGCTGCAGCCGCGCTTCTTGGAATTCCTTAAGCGTGCCGTTATCGAGTACCGAGATATCCCACGCCTATTGAATCTCAATAAGTGGTCGCAGCGAACGGTCATTAACTTGGTCATGCAGTCTCGCGATAACTCGTTGACTACTTTCCTGCGTAAAGTCGGACCGTTTAGCATTATGCGTTCCAAGCAGGGCACGGGTGAACCGAACCCTAACTGGATTCCTGAAGGCAACGCTGCCACACGCCGCGTGGCTAAGAACATGGACAACGGTTTTGCCGGTGGCGTCTGGTCGGAGGTTTTCAACATCCCGCTGACAGCTCACTTCTTGGGTGGCTGCCCCATCGGTTCGTCCCCGGAGCGCGGCGTCGTCGATGGATACCACCGCGTATGGGGCTACCCATCCTTATATGTCACTGATGGTGCGGCTATCTCCGCTAACCCCGGTGTCAACCCTTCCCTATCCATTACAGCTAACGCCGAACGCGCTGCGTCGTTATGGCCGAACAAAGGTGAGGAAGATCCTCGACCAGCCCAGTCGGAGGGTTATGTTCGCCTCAATCCCGTGGAGCCAAAACACCCCGTGGTTCCTGCCGATGCACCGGGTGCTCTGCGTTTGCCTATTCGCCCGGTGTAAAGACTCCACTTTTTCGCTGAGAACACCCGGGCATGCTTAAATGCAGCTCATGAAATCTCACGCGTTGAAGAAGTACGTCCCGGTTGTTGTCGCCGCCGTGGCTGCCACGGGGTGGTTTGGATTCCAGACATCACAAGACGAGGATCGGGGCACTTCTCAGGGCTCAAGTGGCTTAGTCTCTAATGAGACCAAGAACAGCAGCTCAGTGGAGAATAAAACAGGCGGGAGTGGCTATTCCCGCGGCAACGAGTGCCCCTACGCCACCCTTCCAGTCGAGGCTCAGCATCAAATCCTCGACATTCTCGCCGGAGCCGCACCCGACGATGGCTACCATGACGGCAAACACTTCGGTAATTACGAAGGACTACTTCCCAAGAAGAATTCTCAGTATTACCGCGAATACACCGTGACCACTCCCGGCCTCAATCACCGTGGAGCACGCCGTATCGTCGTGGGTGGGGGAACAAAAACTGACCCGGAGGTGTGGTACTACTCCGGTGATCACTTTCACACCTTTTGTTCTATCCCCGACGCCGAGGAGAATTAACCACCACCGAGTAGAGCTAGCTACTGGTGAGGGGACCCAGCTGTTAATAAAGCGAAGCTCCTAGGCCCAGGCTGCTGACACACCCGAGGCCACACGGTCAAGCCGTTCGAGCCTACTTTCTGTCAACGACGCCACCTGATCAATCACCACGCGCATCCGTGCAGAGTCATCCTCTGCCTCCGTAAACCATGCACGAAAGAGCGGATCCAATGCGCCCTCCCCTCCCTGCCACAGGTACTCAGTCACGCGAAAGATCCGGTCACGCTGTCTTTCTTGCTCAGACAGATGATTCTGCTCATCCATCACATAGAGCACAGCAACGGACTTCAGTAGCGTCACTTCGGCCTGTACCTGGGCAGGAATTACCAAGTCCGCCGCATAGCGCCCCAGCCTGAGCCCGAATTTCTTCCTGGTCGCGGTCACACAAGCCGTCACAAAACGACTCACTAGCTCGGAGGTCATAGCTTTTAAGGCAACAAGGTCGTCCAAAGTGCCTCCGAAATCCGCCGCCCGCGCCACCAAGGTCATGCGGCGCAGACGATCCGCAGCGTCGAGTAGCTCCTCGGGTTCTCCGCCGAAAGCGTGGGCACCTTTTTCTGCAAGAGCCGCCAGTTCCACGAGATCCCACAGCACATCCAGCGTGATCCGCCCGGAAAGTATGCCATCTTCCACATCGTGTACGGAATACGCCACGTCATCCGACCAATCCATGATCTGCGCCTCGAGGCATTTCTTCCCCGCCGGGGCTCCAATACGCGCCCACTTTAGGATCTCGAGGTCATCCTCATATGCCGAATACTTGCGGCGGTTATTGCCCTGTTCATCGACCGGCCCCCACGGGTATTTGCACGCGGCGTCGATGGACGCCCGGGTGAGATTGAGCCCATAAGAACGTCCGTCCTCCCCTAACGTTTTTGGCTCGAGACGGGTCAATATGCGTAGGGTTTGAGCATTCCCCTCAAATCCGCCGTATGCTTGTGCAGCATCATTTAACGCACGTTCACCGTTGTGCCCATAAGGTGGGTGACCGATGTCATGGCTCAGGCCCGCCAATTCAGTGAGATCCGGATCTGCTCCCAGAGTTTTGCCTATACCTCGTGCTATCTGCGCAACTTCCAGTGAATGGGTCAGACGTGTGCGTGGGGTATCACCGCTTCCCGGACCAACGACCTGAGTTTTATCAGCCAAACGCCGTAACGCAGCACTGTGCAGCACGCGCGCGCGGTCACGGTCAAACGCGTCACGACCATCCGGCACCGCTCCGTCCAGCCCTAAGCGTTTGGCTGTGAGGGGAAACCTGCGTTCAACTTCCTGCGCGGAATATGCATAACGCTCGACCATTCCTAGAGCACTCCTTGTATGAAGTCCCGAAAGTTATCCCGTTCGCGCTCCACTACCTTGTAATAGATCAGGCCACCGGTCTCATGCCTGATGCTGTTTAACTGAGCATCACGTCCTTGCACGCTGGGTCCTTGGCGCGTCGGAGATCCGGCGGCGTCGATTCCCACATCCTTAACCATGGTGGTTGCACGCAGAGAATGGGCTGGATCGGTCACCACGACGGAACTCGACCAGCCGTGTTGATCCGCTACCCGTTTGAAAGCCTCAGCAGACGTGAGTGTATCCACTCCCTCGCCAATTTGGACGATATCTGAGTCTGGGATGCCGAAATGCTCCATTAGGTAGTTCTTGCCAGATTCCGCTTCGGTAAAGCGGTCGCCCGGCTGCCCACCACCAACAGTGACGATAGTCGGAGCCACCCCATTGCGATAGAGCTGCGCCGCGTGATCCAGCCGGGCGGCGAACCACGCGGACGGCCGACCGTCATATTGTGCTGCTCCCAGAACAAAAATGGTATCCGACGGAGGATGATGATCACCTCGTGCATAGGCCCATACGTGAACAGCCGTGGCACCCACGAGCAGCAAGGACACGACCACGCTTCCCACGATGAAGTACAGGATAGAGCGCAGGATAAAACTGAACGTTATCCCGAGGCCGTGACCAACTTTCCGGAAAAACTGCATGACAGAAAAGGATACGCGGTGAAGACCCCAAAATCGGTTAAGGTGGGCTGCATGAAGCCCGTGAATTTCATAACTCGCACGGCTGGATCGGTCGCAATTGCCGGTCTTTTTGCCTTGCCCTCCTCTTTTCTTCTTCTCGACGCCACCTCTGCACCCGCCCAAGCCCAGTCTGCAACGACGGCAGTTCGTCTGAATAGCCAGATCACCGACCAGGCTGGTGTGCTGAGCACAGCAGAGAAGAAAGACACGGAGGAGCTACTGAAGAAAGGCATCACCGAGTCCAACGTGAAGCTGTACATAGTGTTCGTTGATTCACTGCCAACGAGCGCTCAAGAGTATGCGAGTCAACTGCGTTCGCAAGACAACACCAATAACACGATGGTTATGGTTGTAGACGTCAACAAAAGACAGCTGGGGACCAACTGGGGCGCGGCGGTGCACAAGGACACTGCAGCAAAGGTAAAAGAAGCTGCGCAGAAGCATTTTTCTACATCCGACTGGGCCGGCGGGGCACATGCTGCAGGTGATGTGGTCGCGAACACCACGAGTTCCGAATCTCTAGCATGGCTCGGAGCTGCTGGCGTGGCGGTCGTCGGTGGAGGAGCAGGCGCCGTTGTGTGGTCGCGCAAAAACACGAAGAAGAAGCAGCAACAACAGATAGAGGCCGCTCGTTCCATCACTCCGGGGAATACGACAGACCTGGCCACGCAACCCACACCAATCCTTCGCCAGTTAGCCGACGAAGAACTGCACAGCACTGATGTATCCATCCATAAAGGGAACGAGGAACTTCGCGTAGCTATTTCCGAGTTCGGTGAAGAGCGCACCCGCCCACTATCCCGCGCACTTGAACACTCTCGCAGCACCTTGAATCAAGCATTTGCTCTGCATCAGCGTATTCGTGCGGGGCTCGTATCCAGTGATGAGGAAGAGCGGGCATTGTTGATCGACATCATTTCCAGCTGCGGCACAGCTGACAAATGTCTGGATCAGCAGTCTGATCAATTTGCACGTTTACGCCAAGAATTGATTGATGCCCCTCAGTTGGTCAATGAATTACGTCAGCAGACGGTTGCGTTGGGTGTTCGTGTAACACAGGCTTCCAGCATCGTGGAACAATTAAAGACACGCCACAAGCCCGAGTTGCTGCATTCCATCGAGGACAACCCTTGCGTGGCAGAAAAGGAAATCAGCCATGCTGAGGAGGAGTTAGATAGGGCTCGCGAACTACTGAAGCAGCCAGCGGGCAAGCAGGGTGGATTAGTTGATGCAATTGGCGCCGCGCGAATAGCCTGCCAACAGGCTGATCGGCAATTGACCGCTGTCGAGCGCGCCGAAGAGCAGTTAACCACCGCACAGTCCAACCTTGGTGCACTTATACAGGAGGTATCTGAGGAACTTGACGAGGCGCAGGCATTGTCTCAGTCAGGGGCAGACATCGACCGTGCAGCTCTGGGCACAGCGATTACTCGGGCGCAAGAAGCTATGCGAGCCGCGCAAGAGAATGGCTCCCGCGATCCACTGGGATGCTACTCAGAACTCTTAGAGGCTGATGGGCAGCTGGATATCGAATTAGACGAGGCACGAGGTGCGGACAATGATTACCGGCGCACTATCGGCATGGTGGATCTCACTGTCCAGGATGCTGAACGCCACCTGCGAAGTGTAGAAGACGTAATTTTTAACCGCGGGCGTATTATCAGTGTGGATACGCGTACCACTGCGCAGGCTGCGCGCGATACGTTAGATCTCGCCCGTCACCAACGCTCAACAAACCCCAAAGAGGCTTTCCTCTCTGCCCAGAAGTCTCTTCGCTTAGCTCAGCAGGCCTCGGAACAGGCTCGCCGTGATATTGACGATTTCAACCGCCGTCACACCTACAGAGGCGGTGGCGGTGGCGACCTCATTACCGGCATGGTGCTCGGTAGCTTGCTTTCTGGCAACGGCGGTTTCGGCGGGGGCTTTGGCGGAGGTTTCGGCGATAGCTTCGGCGGCGGCGATGGCTTTGGGGGCGGCAGCGACTCAGCCAGTTTCTAACGCTAACGATCCCCCGATACCGAGCACAAGGACACCCTCGATACCGCACCCCACTGGCACACGCCAAGAACCCCAACCACAAAAGGTGGCGAAGGGGTTTCACCTCGGCTTAAAAGACGCCGATCCAGTACAGGATGGCTATCGGAATAAAAATCACCATGAGAATGGTCCAGGCCCATACGCTAGAGACCATGCGGACTTCCATACAGCGGCGCGCTACCCATGAGATGAATATCTGTACATCAAGAGGCAGTTTCTCCCCTGGCCCCTCAAACTCGACATGAAGATTGCGCAGGCCTCGATCATTCGAGGTGAACTGTCCGGCTTTTTGCCCGTCGATATCGAGAACAAAATTCTTGGAGCTCTCTGCGATTATCTCCACGGTATGCCGATCGGCCTGGACGACGTAACGGTCGGATTTCTTAAAGCTCTCCTTATTACCTCGAGCAGTCCACTTTCCGGTGGCGGTTTCGGCAGAAATCTCTGCATCCTGATCGGCTTCTAAATTCCACGTATCCCCGCCGAAACGCAGGTGCGTCACCCCTCGCTCGTCAGCATATTCAGCTACGCGATCGAGATCGTTGGATGGGCCGGCATAAATCGGGAAAGTATGCCCATCGTCTGGGAGTCCCCAGCGAATGTCGCTATTCACGTTTGTCCTTAGTTTTTATCAGGCTCTTAACCAGGTCTCAACGAGGTACTTAGCCACCGGCATGCTTTAACAGCCAGCGAGGCGCTCGGCGAGATATGCTTGCAAGTCTTCCAGTTTGATGCGTTCTTGCTGCATGGTGTCGCGTTCGCGGACAGTTACTGCGTCGTCCTCGAGGGTATCGAAATCCACGGTCACACAGAAAGGTGTACCAATCTCATCCTGACGGCGGTAACGTCGACCAATCGCACCTGATGTGTCATAGTCCACAGACCAAAGACCACGTAATTGATCGGCGATTTTCTCCGCGGTAGGTGTGAGCGTGTCCTTTTTCGACAACGGAAGCACGGCCACCTTCACAGGAGCTAAACGACGATCCAAACGCAGCACAGTGCGCTTATCCGTTCCGCCCTTGGCGTTGGGGACTTCTTCCTCGTCATACGCATCAACGAGGAATGCCATCATTGCGCGACCCAAACCGGCAGCGGGCTCAATAGTGTACGGAATCCAACGCTCATTACTTTCCTGCTCAAAGTAGCTCAAATCTTCACCAGAACCTTCGGAATGGACACGAAGGTCATAGTCGGTGCGATTCGCCACGCCCTCCAATTCGCCCCACTTGGAACCCTTGAAGTGGAATGCATACTCCACGTCAACCGTACGCTTGGAGTAGTGGGAAAGCTTTTCCTGTGGATGCTCGTATAGCCGTAGATTCTCCGGATCAATGCCGAGGTCTACGTACCATTGGAAACGATTATCGATCCAGTACTGATGCCATTTCTCATCTTCACCCGGCTTGACGAAGAACTCCATCTCCATCTGCTCAAATTCACGAGTGCGGAAGATGAAGTTGCCGGGAGTGATCTCGTTACGGAACGACTTGCCCACTTGCGCAATGCCGAAAGGTGGCTTCTGACGCGAGGTGGTCATCACGTTCTTGAAATTAACGAAAATTCCCTGCGCAGTTTCTGGGCGAAGGTAGTGCAGACCTTCTTCGTCGTCCACGGGGCCCAAGAAAGTCTTCAGCAAACCGGAAAAAGCTTTAGGCTCCGTCCAGGCTCCTGGTTGGCCGGTTTCCGGATCATTAATGTCGGCGAGACCATTCTCTGGTGGATGCCCATGCTTTTCTTCATAGGCCTCGAGAAGGTGATCAGCGCGGTACCGCTTATGGGTATGAAGCGATTCTACAAGCGGATCCGTGAATACATCGACGTGACCAGAGACTTCCCACACGCGACGGGGCAGAATAACAGAAGAGTCTAAACCCACAACATCTTTGCGTGATGTCACCATGTGGCGCCACCACTGGCGTTTAATATTCTCCTTGAGCTCTACGCCGAGTGGACCGTAGTCCCAGGCAGAGCGGGTACCACCGTAGATCTCTCCGCAGGGGTACACGAGTCCCCTACGCTTGGCGAGGTTTACAACAGCATCGATGGTGCCGGCCATATTTAGCGCTACTCCTTGTAGTTGTTTCTTACTCCACCACATCCTAGCCGCTATGGCGTGACTCTGTTTTATCGACCCATTGATGCTATGAAGCATGCTATCTGAACGGGTTACCTAGACTCACTGGGTACCAGTGCACGTCCCTCAGCTGTGCTTATTTGGGTGTCCCGATCTGCGCCCTCAGAAGGAGCTTCGCTGAATATAAAAAGGACCCGTGGTTAGGGGGGATTTACCACGGGTCCCGGCCGCACTGTTCTCCGAAGAGAATGGGGCCTGTTCCCCCGCTAATTCGGTGAAGCGAAGGGGGGGATCACGCCACACCGAGGAGGAACTGTCATCAATCATAGGACATATAGCTCTGTTGTCAAGTTATTACTCAATGAAAAGTAGGCGAATGCCGTGTTGATGCATTTCAGAGGCAAAAACTTTTAGAACCAGGCGCACCACTATTCACTTTTACATCTCACGCATCCACAAAACCACATAGGCCAACAGCCACTATTGGCAACTTATTGAAAATACACGTTGTGCCGTCTACTGTAGAGAATAGTTTTCACTACCAGCTCCAGGAGACCTTTCTATGCCAGCGCGCACGAATAAAACCCCATCCGCTCGCCCAAAAATTGGCCAACGCAACACCCGCCAGCGCGCAGCGGTTCAAGATGCACTGGAAGGAATCACCACGTTTGCGTCTGCGCAGGATATCCATCTCATGCTCACGAATAACGGGCAAAAAGTGGGGCTCACCACCGTCTACCGGACATTGCAACAGCTCTCTGATCTTGGAGCAATCGACACACTTCACGACAGCTCTGGAGAAACTCTCTACCGCAGCTGTGCAATGGAGACTCACCATCATCACCTTGTCTGCACCAATTGCCGCACCACAGTGGAAATCGATGGCGGTCCCGTCGAAGCGTGGGCTGAAGAAACCGCGGCAAAATACGGCTTCAAGAAGTCTGGCCACACAGCCGAAATTTTCGGACTCTGCGAAAGCTGCGTCGACAAATAGTTTCCTTCATCCGCAAGCCGCGGCAATTCGGCCGCAGGCCGCCGCCCATAACCTCTAGCTGCCGAACCCCCAACCTCAATCCGCCACACCCCGGCCTCAAGCGGGATCCAACCGGCAGCGTACCGAACAGCCCAATCCGTCGCAGCTATCCCACACTCACTCCAAATGCCATTCCCAGCACATACGTCACGGCAGCGGCTCCATAACCAATAAGGAGCTGACGTCCAGCACGTTTCGCTGGGCTAACGCCGGACAGCACCCCGACGATCGCTCCTGTCATGAGCAACACGATTCCCACCAACACACAAGCAGTAACCGCCGCAGCCATTCCCTCCATGCCGAAGATATAAGGCATGACGGGGATTAGGGCTCCCACACCGAAGCACAAGAAACTGGAAATTGCTGCGGACAGGCCAGAACCGCCTAGCTCCGTGGCATCCGCGGCGACATCGTCCACACCGGCGGAATCCGAACCATCTAGTAGATCTCCAGTGAGCGTCATCTGTTCAAAAACGCGCTGCGCCTTGGCTTTTGCATCTTCTACGCTCATCCCGCGCGCTCGGTACACGAGCTCTAGTTCGTTTTCTTCCATGTCTAACTTCGGCAGCGATTCTGTCGCCTCTGGCGCAGGAGTATTTGCATCTAGCAATTCCTTTTGCGAACTCACTGACACGTACTCACCTGCAGCCATGGACAACGCGCCGGCTAGTAAACCTGTCAAGCCGGTAACCAACACCACAGCGGCATTGACTCCGGTGCCGACCATGCCCAATACCAATGCGAGGTTGGATACCAAGCCATCATTAGCTCCAAAAATGGCAGCACGAAAATCACCTGACATCTTCGCACGACCGCGAGCAGCTAAGCCACGAACAACCTCAGCGTGTATTGCCTCATCGGCAATCATTTGTTCGGTCGCGTCCGTGTCCTTCACATAGTCATTTCTGGTCTCGGCAGTCTGCATCATGGCCAGAACAAACACCGAACCAAAATGCCGTGCCATCCATGCCATGATGCGGGTGCTCAAACTCGCCTGCCGCGGCATGCCTACGTGTTCTCCCAAACGCTTACGCCAGTACTTCTCGTGGCGAGCTTCGGCCTCAGCAATTGCGAGAAGAATATCGCGCTCCTCCCCCGTCTTCTTCCTCGCCAATTCTCTGTAGACCGCACCTTCGGCACGTTCATTGGCCAAATGCTTGCGCCAACGATTAATTTGCCGGCGCGTGGGCTGTTCCACCGGAGTTGGGTGGGGCTCGATGTCAGAGGTGTCACGATGAGGGTGATCAGCGGGATTAGGGGACATCATCATGGGGCGCGAAATCCTTCTCTCTGACTTACTTCACGCCACCGAATCGGCGGTCTCGCTGTGCGTATTCCAACACGGCAGCACGCAAGTGATGAGGCGTGTAATCCGGAAACAGCACGTCCTGGTACACCATCTCCGCATAAACGGACTGCCATGGCAAGAAGTTCGAGGTGCGCATCTCCCCCGACGGACGTAGGAAAAGATCGACGTCTGGCATATCCGGTTCATCAAGGTACTGCGCGAACGTGGACTCATTGACCTGACGTGGTGTCATCACTCCCCTAGCAACATCCTCGGAGATCGCACGGGCTGCATCCACGATTTCTGCTCTACCACCGTAATTAACGCACATAGCTAGGGTCATCGTGGTGTTATCTTTTGTTAATTCCTCGGCCTTTTCCAGCTCCGAAATGACCGAACGCCACAGGCGAGGACGCCGCCCAGCCCAACGCACGCGCACCCCCAAGGAATTGAGGTAGTCACGCTGGCGACGTAACACGTCACGGTTAAAGCCCATCAAAAAACGCACTTCGTCGGCTGACCGACGCCAGTTCTCCGTAGAGAATGCGTACGCGGACAGATAGTCCACCCCCAGTTCGATGCACTCCTCCACTAAGGACACAAGCACTGCTTCGCCGCGTTTGTGCCCCTCGGTACGAGCCATTCCGCGTTCTTCCGCCCAACGCCCATTACCGTCCATAACTAGCGCGATATGGCGCGGTATCAATTCCGAGGGGATGGATGAACGCTCAATCTCAGGTAAACTCACCCTTACTATCTTGCCAAAACATCGCGCAGGGCAAAACACAATTTTTGGTTCTACAAAGCACCATATGCCTTACACGGCGCCTCCACGTGATTCCTCACATGGCTGAGCAAGAGCTCATGAGCCGCGGCGGCTATATCCTTATCCCGTAAAATCTCGCCGGCCTGTTGATCACGTCTATTAGACAATAGCCATAGAACATGCACAGCTTCCGTTGGAGGAGTGATCGCTCCTGGCGGCCGACACAATGCACATACCGCACCGCCAGCTAAGGGGTGAAAGGCACGGTGAGGCCCCCGTTTTCCACACTGTGCGCAGTCCACAAGCGAGGGTGCCCATCCTGCTTGTTCAAGACAATGAAGGACGAATTGATCAACAACCGAGACCGGTGGCAACACGAGTTCAGGCTTGGCCAAGGTGGACAGTGTAACGTCGAGCAGGAAAAAAATATCAGAGTCGGCGAACACTAACGCCATTTCCAACAATGCTGAAGCAGCGAAGAAAAGATCTGGATCCGCAACAATTGTTGGGGCATAGGTAGCCACCGTAGCTGCGTCGGTCAGCTTCCCCAGCCCCGCATTGCCCGGTTGAGATGACGGATAAATCTGCACGTTGACACGCGAAAAGCGGTCCAACCGAGCCCCGAAACGCGATGTTGTTTTACGCGCCCCCTTGGCTACCGCACGGATCACACCGTGCTCCGCAGTCAACAGCACAAGGATCAGATCCGCCTCACCTAGCTTGTAGGTACGCAGCACAAACGCCTCGTCTCGATAGCTAGGGCGAGATCCCCTACGACGACGAGGCGCGGAAGGTCGCGCTGGTTGCGCTGAGTGTGCCGACGTCATGGTAGCCAGTATAGGAGCCCGAACGGCACAGCTTTGATTACTACTGGTTATTAGAAGCTTCGTTAGCCTTGTTTGCTACGTCTCCGATCTGACCGTCATTATGTTGACCTCCACCTTCCAGAGGTCGAGTAAACTCAGGATTACTGAAAGACTGCTGGGAATTCTGAGATGTAGCAAACTGTTGTTGAGCCCCATAATTGTGTGATTGAGGACCGTACTGTTGTTGAGCACCATAAATGTGTGATTGAGGACCGTACTGTTGTTGACCAAACTGTTGCTGACCACCGATCGCATTTTGAAAACCTTGGGAATTGTCGCGATAGCTGTCAGTCCAAGAAGTTCCGCCGTCAGAGGCAGAGTAGATAATCTCATTAGCCTTGTTCTTGAAATCCTCCAAAGCTCCCTTCTCTAGGAAGGAAACGGTATTCGTTTGAATACCTCCGCCGTTATTAGTGACAACCATTGAAGAACGAATAGCGCTAGCCGCAAACGCTGCAAAAAGGGAGAATAAAATCAAAAACAAAAGCGAATTAAATCCTACACCTCCATTGAACATTAATATAAAGAAAATTAAAGCGAGAAAACTATGAAAAAGGAGAGGACCGAGGAACACTTTAAATGAAGTGGTAACTCCAGCAACCGACCCCATAGGCATCGAACGCTCCTCGAAACCTAGCGGGATCACGCCAAGAACCGTATTCGGATACTTCACCGCAATGCGCTTGTTAGTTACAACCATTTGCGTACGGAGCCAGAAAAGAACCAGATTTGGTCTAAAAGATCTGCTGTAAAGCCCACGTTCGCCCGGAGCAAGCAAAATATCAGTAGTTGCCATTAGAACCTCCATAGATAAAGCCCAAAATCTCTAAAATTACAACCAAAAGAATGTTCTTTGGTTAGTAACATCTTTGATTATCTGAGAAAATTCTTCGTTTGTCGAAATATTCTTCAAGGAAGGCTCCCCCCCCCCCGAAGGTTCACCAGCAGACAGGCACTACAACCCAAAACTCCTGATCACAATGGATATACACAGACCAAAAAGTGTTCTTCCTATAATGAAAACTAGAACCCCATGCGCCCCAACTGCTTTGGATCAGACTGCCAATTCTTCGCTACCTTGAGTCTCACATCCAAATACACATTCTGTCCCACCAAGTCGATGATCTCCTTGCGCGCATCATGCACGGTTTTCGACAGGCGGCGCCCACCTTTGCCACGAAGGATCGCCTTTTGTCCCTCACGTTCTACGAAGATCACTGCATGGACATTAAGTACGCCCTCGCGGGTGGGGCTCGGCATCACTTCATCAATCTGAACAGCGACAGAATGTGGCAGCTCATCATGAAGACCTGCCAAAGCAGCCTCTCGAATCAGCTCAGCCATGCGGGTGTCTCGGTCATCATCAGTGACATGGTCATCCGGGTAGAATTTCGGCCCTTCCGGCAAATGCTCTGTCAGGACGTCTTTCAATACCTCAAGCTGCACATCTTTAGTGGCGGACACGGGAACTACGTCCGCGCCGCCCAGCAATTCATGCAATGCGAGAAGCTGCTCGCCGACTCGATCCTTTGAGACCTTGTCTAACTTAGTCACCACACCAATCAGAGGTGTGCGTGGAGCAACTTTGCGAACAGCATCCACGATCCAGCGATCACCCGGCCCGATCTTTTCATCGGCTGGCACGCACATACAGATAAGATCCACGTCGGAATACGTGTCCTTGACGATTTCATTCAGACGTTCGCCCAGCAGAGTACGCGGGCGGTGCAGGCCCGGCGTGTCTACCAAAATAATCTGGGCGCGAGGACGATGAACTATACCGCGGATAGGATGGCGTGTGGTCTCAGGTTGATCAGCCGTGATAGCTATTTTTTCCCCAACCAAGGCATTGGTTAGTGTGGACTTACCGGTATTTGGTCGGCCAACAAAGCTCACAAAACCCGAACGAAAACCTTCGGGGGCTGCAAAATCTGCGGGAACCGACGCGGCATCTGTCAACGAGACAGCTTCCACGGGCGCATCGCTCAACGCGTTGTCTTCCATAAACGCTGGAAACTCTGGGGCATCTGCCTGCTTCTGTGGAGCTTCGGCTCCATCCCGTGGGTCAGAGGTCATATCCATCCTTGTTTTTAGCTGTCGCGGTTGTGATCATTTGTAGCGTCGATGAAAGGTTCACGGCGAACCACCGCACTGCGGATCTTCATACGCCCACGGCGGTCTTTCCCGCCCTCGAAACGGAAATGCAAGCCGGCCGTGCTAATCTCCGCACCTGGTAGTGGCACGCGTCCCAACTCATATGCTCCGAGACCGGCGACGGTATCCACTTCCTCATGCTGTTCAGCGGAGAATTCAATGTCTGGAATCTCTGCCTGGGATTCTAGTGCGTCCAGATCACCCTCGCGAGGTTCTTTGTTCTCCGGCTCCGCATGGTCGCCACCTTCGCTCTCCCGCTGACGGTCTAAATCGCTGACCATCTCCGGGTCATTAAACAACTCCTCCACCTCATCGAGACTCAGCCGTGCAAGCACGCGGTAGCTGCCATCTCCAAGATCCTCCACCGGGGCAGCGTCAGAGGAGTCATATTCATCAGAAATCTCGCCCACGATCTCTTCCAGGATGTCCTCCATGGAGATGAGACCAGCAATAGCACCATATTCATCGACCAACATCGCCAAGTGAATTTGCTCCCGCTGCATCTCCTCCAATAAGTCATCCAGCAAACGCGAATCCGGCACGAACTTCGCGGAACGCATGAAATCTCGCACGGGCAAACGCCGCTCTTCCTCCGACGCACGGTGAACATGCGCGATGAGATCTTTGAGGTAGGCCACTCCCACCACGTCATCCACGTCCTCGCCTATAACCGGAACCCGGGAATGCCCTGAGCGGATGCACAGGTTCAGCGCCTGGCTCACAGTTTTGTCTTGCTCAATCCATAGCATTTCTGGGCGCGGTACCATGACGGTGCGGGCAGTGGTATCTGCCAGGTCAAAAACCGACTGGATCATACGACGTTCGTCGGATTCCACAATGCCGCGTTCAGAGGCAATGTCCACCATTTCGCGCAGTTCGATCTCCGTGGCAAAGGGGCCATCACGGAAACCCTCACCCGGGGTCAGAACATTACCGGCCTTCACCAGCAGCCACGCCAGCAAACCAAAAATCTTGGACAGACCCAACAGGACGGGAGCACATTTTAAAGAAATGGTGTAGGGATTCTTGCGCCCCAAAGTGCGAGATAGCACGCCGATCACAACGAATTGGTACAGGGTGACCACCAACACTGCCCACACTATTGCCCAGGTGTCTTTCTCCACCACCCGAAGGAGCACTGCTGTGGTCATCACAGCGCCGGTGACTTCGGCGACCGTACGCAGCAGGACCAACAGGTTCACGTGCTTGGCTTTCTCGGTGACTACCCGCAACAGCCGCTCTGACCCGTGCCTTTCCTCTTTGACGAGGTTCTCCACGCGCGCCAAAGAGATGGAACCCACGGCGGTCTCCATCAGTGAAATCACGCCGCCGAATGCGAGGGTAAGAAAGCCAATGAGAATTCCGACGAAAGTTAGCGTATCCATGCGTTATGCGTCGCCCTCATCAGCCGGCTCATCGCTGCCACCATCAGCAGCATGAGGACGCGCCATCCCGCTTGTATCATCTCGATCAGCAGCCGAGGGGAAAGCAGCCGCTCCCGTTGGTTTCGGCGCAAACTTCACTCCTCGTTCCTCTTGGGAGTCATACCAGTTAGCCAGAATCTCATTCTGCAGAGCGAACATCTTCTGCTCTTCTTCCGGGGTAACGTGGTCAAAACCCAGCAGGTGCAGCACGCCGTGCACAGTGAGCAAATCCAATTCATGGGCCAGGGAATGCCCCGCCCTCTGTGCTTGTCCTTCAGCAAAATCAGGGCACAGCATGATGTCTCCGAGCATCGCCGGCGACGGTGAAGGACCATCCTTCCTGCCCCAGCCTGGGGTTAATTCATCCATCGGAAAGCTCATCACGTCCGTGGGTCCAGGCAGATCCATCCATCGCATGTGGAGGTCAGCGATGGTTTCCTCGTCGACGATGTGGATCGACAGCTCCGCAGCAGAGTGCACATCCATGGTCCAGAGTGCGTAGCGCGCGACATCGATCAGCTCTTCCTCGTTGACTTCACCGCGACCGGATTCGTTAAATACCTCGATACTCACCGCTACTTGCCCTTCCTCTGTGCCATGCGTTCTGCGCGTGCTTCCTCTTCATCTTCTCGACGCAGCTGCTCCTCTGCTTCGAAGCGATCATAGGCGTCGACAATGCGCCCGACGAGGTGGTGACGTACAACATCATCGTTGTCTAACCGGGCAATATGCACGCCAGGAACATCGTGAAGAATTTTCTGTGCCACGTTGAGGCCAGACTCTTGCTTTCCAGGAAGATCCACTTGTGTCATGTCCCCCGTCACCACCATTTTGGAGCCGAACCCCAAGCGGGTGAGAAACATCTTCATCTGTGCGGGCGTTGTATTCTGAGCCTCGTCCAGGATGACGAAGCTGTTGTTGAGGGTGCGCCCGCGCATATATGCCAACGGGGCGACTTCAACCACACCTGTCTCCATCAAACGCGGGATCGACTCTGGATCAACCATCTCACGCAATGCATCGTGGAGCGGGCGGAGATACGGGTTGATCTTGTCCCCCAAGGTGCCCGGCAGAAAACCCAACTTCTCTCCAGCTTCCACAGCTGGACGGGTCAAAATAATGCGGTTGACATCCTTATTCTGCAATGCCTGCACGGCCTTTGCCATCGCCAAATAGGTTTTTCCAGTGCCAGCCGGTCCACTGCCGATAACCACGGTATTGTCGTCGATTGCATCGACGTATTCACGCTGCCCCAGGGTCTTCGGCCGCACCGTTTTCCCGCGATAGCTGACAATCGGAGCTGCCGGAGTGGTCGCATCTGCAAAAGAGATATCGGACTGCTGTTCAACGAGCGCCACCACCCGGCGGGTAGTTTCTGGGCTGATCGGGCTGCCCCGGTGAGCCATATTTATAAGCTCCTGCAGCACCCTCCGTGCTCGGGATACCTCGGAGGCCTCGCCCCGGATATGGATATGGTTACCGCGTGTGAGGATATCCGCATCCATGGCATCCTCAAGTACCCGCAGGTTCTCATCCGCCGGACCGGCGACCATAAGTACTGCGTCGGGATCGAGTTCCACCGTAGTGCTGGCCACACGGGTTCGTGTATTAGAGGATGTCATGTCAGCCGATTGTAGCCTTCCTCCACCGCGGTGTGAGCACCCCAAGGGCGCCCAACGCTACTGCAGCGGCGCTTGCTGTACGCAGAACCTGTGGGCCCAAGACGATGGGCTGTCCACCATATTTTGCAAAGGCAGACAGTTCGTCATCACTGATCCCGCCTTCAGGTCCCACCACGAGAACGATCTCATCCGCGTCGAGATCAACCTCAGCAATGGATGTCGTGGCAGATTCGTGGAGGACCAAGACACGGGGTGAGTGGGCGTCGCTGATGAGAGCGCCGAGATCCGAGGGATGCTTAAGTTGCTCCGTCACCTCGGGAACGAGGAGACGACGCGCCTGTTTCGCAGCAGAACGCGCAGCATTTTCCCATTTCAAACGTGCTTTTTTCTCTTTACCATCCCACTTGGCTATGCTCCTCGAAGCCGCCCACGGAATGATTCGATCAGCGCCGGCCTGAGTCATGAGATCCACGGCGAGCTCAGCCCGCTCAGATTTTGGAATCGCCTGCACCACGCTCACACGCGGGCGAGGCTGCGCCACAGCCAGCACCTCACGCACTTCCACCCGGCCACCTATCCAACAGCCACGCACCGCGCGTCCCACTCCATCGGATACCACCAATGACTCGCCATCACGCATACGTTTGACCTCAGTGTGACGAGCTTCCGCACCGGACAATTCAAACACCTGCCCTGCTGCACAGGAATCAGGCAACGGGTGGATAAAGACGGGGTCTGTCATCTAACGGCCAAACTTAGAGCGCAAACGGGAGAACAACCCACCTGGTTCGTCATTCTTTGACGCCACTGCGACAGAGTCCTTGGAATGATGCCGCAGCTGCTCATAAAGGTCTTCGGAAGCACGATCCAACTCGGTGGGGATAGTGACATCAACGTGGGCGACGAGGTGACCATATCCCTCACGGCGCAGACGAGGCATACCCATACCGTCCATACGGATCGTTGAATTTGGCTGAGTACCTGCCGGAACAGTCACCGTAGACACAGAATCATCGAGCATCGGAACTTCCACGTCGGTGCCCAAGGTCGCGTCGAGCGCCGGAACTTGAATGGTCACATGCAGATCGTCACCGTCCCGCAAGAAGTGGGCATGCTCAGCCACGGAGATATCCACGTAAATGTTTCCATTCGGGCCACCACCAGGACCGACTTCTCCCTTGCCCGCCAACCGTATCCGCATTCCATCAGCGATACCCGCAGGAACGGAGATAGAGAGGTCACGTCGAGCACGGACACGGCCATCGCCACCGCAGTTCTCGCATGGATCCTTCACGATCTCCCCCGTGCCCTGACAGCGGGTACACGTGCGCGCCACCTGTACACGGCCCAGAATGGAATTCTGTATTTCCATGACCTGCCCTTGCCCATGACACGTTGGGCACGTCACAGGCTTCGATTTAGTCTTAGAACCCGAGCCTTGACATGCCTCACAGAGCACGGCCGTATCCACGGTGACCTCCCTGGTCACCCCAGTAAATGCCTCTTCCAAGCTGATCTCCATATGCAGCAAAGCATCGTTACCTGCTCGTACACGAGACACGCGGGGACCACGCTGTGCTCCGCCAGCCGCTCCCCCGAAAAATGCATCGAAGATGTCCCCGAAACCTCCGGCAGCTCCAGCAAAACCGCCGCCGAAGCCACCGGGCTGCCCCCCTTGCTCTTCAGGATCTCCACCAGCATCCACAATGGCACGCTTTTGGGGGTCCGTGAGCACTTCCTGAGCCAAAGATGCCTCACGGAACTTTTCCGCCGCTTCGTCCGTAGAATTCACATCCGGATGGTACTTGCGTGCCAGCTTGCGGTAGGCCTTTTTAATTTCGGCATCAGTGGCATCGCGGTCCACACCGAGAATGCCGTAGTAATCTCGAGCCACTTTGAGTTAACGCCCCTTTGGAACAATTAGTATCCAGTCAGTTTTCTTTTCACATAGAAGTTGCACACAGAAGCACCGCGTGCAGTATTGTGCGAGCAACTCACACAGTCTACCCCCGATGACAAGCTCAGCCCTATTCCCCCGCCAAGATGCGCGAGACGTAATGTGCCACGGCAGTCACGCTAGAAATGGTACCCGGGTAGTCCAGGTGGGTCGGCCCTACCACTCCCATTCCTCCCAACACAGTTGTGGAGCTTCCATAGCCTGCAGAAATAACAGACGCCTTGCGGAGTTCTTCGTCCTCATTTTCTTCGCCGATAGACACCTGCCAGTGCATGTCACGCACCCCATTAAGCATCTTGAGCATCACTACCTGTTCCTCTAGCGCCTCAAGAACCGGAGCTAAATCCCCCACCCCCATAAGGTTCGAAGTTCCAGCGAGGATGAGTTTCTCGTTGGGCCTCTCCAGCAAGGTTTCCACAAGAACCGTAGAAACGGCCACAATGGCGTCGCATAACTCCGCTGCGGTAGTGCGTGACTTCGCCTCCTGAGCGACTTTCGCAATCTGGGCGCAGGCTTCATCCAGAGTTCTTCCCACCATTGCTTTGTTTACGAGTTCGCGCAACCGAACTGCATCGTCATCGCTAAGCGGCTCTGCCAGATCCACGTTGCGCTGATCTACCCTGCCAGTATCTGTAATGAGTACCAGCAACAGCCTTTGGGAAGCCAGGGGCACCACTTCGCAGTGTTTTACTCGCCCAACACGCAAGTCCGGCAGCTGCACTACGGCCACCTGACGGGTCAGTTGCGCAAGCAACTGCACACTGCGGCGCAGAACATCTTCAAGATCCACTCCGTTTTCTAAGAAATCCAAAATCGCACGCTTCTCTGCGCGGCTGAGTGGCTTGACCTCATGGATTGCGTCAACGAAACGACGGTAACCCTTTGCTGTGGGGATACGGCCGGAACTGGTGTGCTGTTGGGTGATATACCCCTCGGCTTCCAAAACCGCCATGTCATTGCGAATAGTTGCGGAAGAGACGCCAAGCTTATGCCTATCAACCAACGCTTTTGAGCCCACCGGCTCTTGCGTGGAGATGAAGTCCGAGACAATCGCGCGCAATACCTCATTGCGCCGTTGCTCCGTTCCTGCCGACATACTCCCGACGACCTCCTAATCTTGCGCAAGAATGATATCTGTCACAATACCGTCCGCCAGGTACCTGCCCTTATGTGTCAAACAAACCCTCTGGCCAGCTTTGCGTTCCAACAATCCCATGTGAATATAGCGCTCAACGACTCTGTCCACGTCTGGAGTGGCCTCCAGCTCTACCCCTTCAGCAAGCCGCAGACCAAGCATGACCCGCTCAGTGCGCACATCTTTCGGGGTAAGCATTTCTGTAGTAATGACAGCACCGCCTGGAGACCGCTGTGCCTCTTCCCCTACCAACTTATTGAAGTAGGTGGAGGGATGCTTGGCGTTAATCGTGCGGGTCAGGCCAGGGTGAGCTTGTTCTATGACGTCACTATTGTGCCCCCACATGCCCTCTTTGATGCGTACGCATCCATGGGCTCCCGGCCCGGCGCCCCACCACTGTCCTCCGCGCCAATAAATGAGGTTGTGGCGGCATTCACCCCCGGGCTTGGACCAATTGGATACTTCGTACCAAGAAAAACCATGTTCACGCAGAGTGGCGTCGATAATTTCGTAGCGATCGGCCAATGCGTCGTCGTCGGGTGCCGGTAGCTCACCACGACGAACTTTTCTTGCCATCGCGGTGCCATCCTCAACGATCAGAGAATAAGCACTGACGTGGTCCACTCCCGCTTCCACAACTGCATCCAGGGAAGCGCGAAGATCATCCTCGGTTTCCGTGGGAGTTCCATAAATGAGATCCAGATTCACATGTTCAAAACCTGCGGCCATTGCCTCCTTCGCTGCAGCAACTGGCCTACCCGGGGTGTGTTTACGCTCCAATACTTTGAGCACGTGTCCAGCCACGGACTGCATTCCTAGTGAGATACGTGTAAAGCCTTCTTCCCGGAGCTTGTCGAAGAACTGAGCATCTGTAGACTCTGGGTTCGATTCCGTGGTCACTTCCGCACCCGGGGCGAGTCCCACCGTGCGTTTGACCGCTCGCAGAGCCCGAGCCAATCCCTGGTAGCCGAGCATCGATGGAGTCCCTCCTCCGAAAAATACGGTCTGTACACCCTGCCAGTCTGCAGGCACGTCCCATCGCAACGCAGCTTGTTCCAGTTCCACTTCCAAGGCACGCAAATAACCGTGCACACTCGTGCCGTGTGAATCGCCTAATTCCAGTGGAGTGTAGGTGTTGAAATCGCAATAGCCGCAGCGGGCACTACAGAATGGAACGTGTATGTAAAGGCCATATGCCATGTCTGCCACTTTCATGGTGGAGCTAATAGTGGAAGCCTCCCTAGCTGGGCGTCGAGGTGTGACGTCGGTCGGGCCGCTGCTGAGAAGCCTTAGTCAGTCCACGACCCACGGGTCTTCACGCTGGTTGTCACCGTTGGAAGTGTAGCCACGGTGTGCTTGCCCAGAGGTCATACCGCCGTGTCGCTTGCCGCGCGGCGCTGCTGTAGACGCGCCACTACGGCATCAATCCGAGCGCGGTCTTCTAGAAACTCCGGCGGAGCTTCACCACGCATTGACTGAGCCAGCTGCGGCTGACGGTCGATAATCGCACCGAAGCGGCCGGCGATCTCAATAGTTTGCTGACGAGCCTTGGAATAGGCTTGTGGTAACAGTACCGACTGAGCCTCGAGTGCCTTTTCGGTTTGTTGAACTACCCATTCAGCAAGTTCATCGAGTTCTTTGATCAGATTCTCGCAACTGGATCGCATCCAGAGGCGCCACGTCGCGGTAGATGCCATAGATTCTGGCTCACAAAGGGTGGTCATCACCGCCGTATTTTTTATATTTTCCGACGCCACTCCTGCAACCGAGGCGCTGCCCTTGTGCATGAAGGTGAGAGTGCGACCAGGGTGTGCATAAGAAGCGTGTCCTTCTTGCGCATAGGAACGGGCGCGTCCTGACATCTCGCCTGAACGCACTCCGGACACAAATGCCTGGCGTAGGCCATTAAGCTCAGATAATTGCGGACGCACCTCGCACCGACATTCCGTCACCGCCTCATCCAGTTCCATGAGGCAATCCTGGACAAGTTCGGGATCCCAGTCAGCCATCGCTTGCGCCACATGGTCGATATGCTGGGAAATTTCGTCGCCGATATCGTAAATATTCTGGGTGAGCTCGCGGACGCGCAGAGTGGCATTATAGTGCACGCCTCACACTCCTCTCCCGGGTGTTGTGAATCCTCTTACGTCTCGGCAGTCAAAAATCACTGCTGTTGAGCAGTGCTTTTATCCACGCAAGCCACCATAAAACAAGGCCACGCCCTCATCGTGGAGGCGTGGCCGTTGTTAGTGGTAAAAGTTTTGCCGAAAAGCTCTCAAGGCATCAACTTTCACCACGTTAGATCTCTCCTGCGCCGCTGACCCGTGACGGTTCGCTACACAGGTGGATCAACACCCCTCGTACCGAACCGGATCGTCGTTTTACTTACCGGAGTAGATCTTCGCAATGTCGCGAGAGAAATGCTCAGCGATCGCGAAACGCTTAATCTTCATGGATGGAGTGATTTCTCCGTCTTCCTCGGTGAAGTCACGGTGCAGGATGCGGAACTTCTTGATGCCCTCGGCGGAAGACACGGTCTGGTTCGCTTCGTTAATTGCATCCTGCACATGGGAACGCAAAACAGGGTTCTTAGCCAGTTCACGCACCGAGGTGTTTTCTGGAATACCATTGTCCTTCTTGAAACGAGCAACGGCATCTTCGTCCAGCGTGATCAATGCCCCCACAAACTTCTGGTCATCACCCACCACCATGGCCTGAGAGATAATAGGCGCAGAACGCAAGATATCTTCCAGAGGTCCTGGGGACACGTTCTTACCACCGGCGGTAACCAGGATTTCCTTTTTACGACCCGTGATCTTCAGGTGGCCGGATGGTAGCAAGCTACCGAGGTCGCCCGTCTTGTAGAAGCCGTCCTCCGTAAAGTCCTTCTTTGTGGCCTCCTCGTTCTGCCAATAACCCTTAAAGACCACAGAACCCTTGAGCTCAATCTCGCCATCTTCGGCAATGCGGACGGTATTACCACCGACCGGCTTACCCACGGTTCCGATAATGTTGTCTGGATCCGAGTTCACTGCGACAGCAGCTGTGGACTCAGTCAAGCCATAGCCTTCGAAGATCTTCACGCCCACACCGCGGAAGAAGTGCATAAGCTCGGGGTTCAATGCGGAACCGCCGGAGATGCAGTACAGCAGACGTCCACCGAGAGCAGCGCGCAAGGTGGAGTACACCAGCTTGTCATACAGAGCTCGGCGGGCCTTCAGAGCAAAACCAGGGCCTTCCTGGGTATCCAAAGCCTTGGAGTAATCCGTAGCGGTCTTTTCCGCCAGGGCGAAGATCTTTGCCTTGAGTCCGCCGGCCTCATTTGCCTTAGCTTTCGCACCAGCGTGAACCTTCTCGAAAATCCGAGGAACACCTAAGATCATGTGTGGCTGTGCACGCTGGAATTCAGCGACCAAAGTGTCCATATCTGACCAGTAGGTCTGTTCAGAGCCACCGAGAATAACGGTGTACGACACTGCGCGCGCAAGCACGTGAGCCAACGGCAGGAACATGAGGGCACCATGGCCTTCACCAGCGAAAGAACCAATTGGATTGGTCAGGAGGGTACGTACCTCAGACAGCCAGTTTTCATGATCCAACATGCAACCCTTGGGGCGTCCGGTTGTTCCAGAGGTGTACACGATGGAGTTGATCGTCGCGGAACTCATCCCTGCGATACGCTTGTCGATCTCCTCCTGAGGAATACCGGCCTCTTCACCCTCCTTAACCAGATCAGCAATCGCATTCTGATTGAAGGTGAAGACGCGGTTCAGATGTGCAGTATCTGGCTGGCGCTCCCCTTCCTTCACGAAAGTGTTCAGACGAGTAGAGTGCTCCGAGTCCTCAGCAAAGGCCAGCACAGCACCGGAGTCTTGGATGATCCACTCACACTGGCTGGTGGAAGAGGATGGGTAGATTGGCACGGAGGTAGCTCCGCATGCCTGAATGGCGAAGTCCGCCAGGATCCACTCATAACGAGTGTTGGACATGATAACCACACGCTCGCCTGCCTCGAGACCGTTGGCAATCAGCCCCTTGGCCACTGCATAAACCTCGTTAAGGAACTGCGTGACAGTGACCTGCTCCCAATCAAAGTTCACAGGTCGGTTAAACGTCACTAGGTTTGGCTTTTCTGCTTGAAGATCGCGCAGGGCAGAAATGAGGGTCTCATTCTCGCCCACAGTGTAAAGAGCCTCAGACGTGTATTCCGTCGTGGTCATTATTCTCCTCGTTACCTTACTTCTCGCTGTTACCTGTCACGGATATCTCGCGGTGAATCTAGACGCGGGCATACCTAGGCTCTAGTCTGAGCCAAACGTGACGTTCACTTCTACAAACATATATTAGTGAAACGGATCACGTTCCAGTCTTTCAAAAATAAATACACATCTCCCCCATTCCATTGGCTCATCACCCCCTTTATCGGCACAATAACCAATGTGAACGTCACCGAATCGCCCGATGCCCCCTCCCATTTCTCCGACCGCGAGCTGGAACTTCTCCACGAGCTTGCCGAGCTCTGTGGTGTAGCCACCCGCTACATAGGACAGAATGGACAGCCCGTTGACATAACCCCCGCCACCATACTCTTCGCTTTGCGGGAATTAGGCCTGAAGCTTCCCGCAGTTCCCACCCAGCTTTCCTTGGAAGACGCCAAAAAGGCACTCCTGGCGTCGCGATATTCCAAGCTCATTGCACCCACAATCACGGCGATCGCAGGCCAGCGCCGAAACGTAGAGGTTCATTGCATCGATGGCGACACAGTAGAAGCCTGGGTCATCACTGAAAAAGACGAAGAGATCAGGTGCCCCCAGCTCAACATCTGGGTAGACCCCGTGACCATCGACGCCACCACCTACGGCACCGCCACCTTCGAGCTACCCGAACTGCCCGCAGGCTGGCACGAATTACACGCACGCATCAGCGGCCCCACTGGAGAAAAGCACGCAACCTCAACCCTCCTGGTTTCCCCACAGCGCCTCGGCTCTGCTGAACGGTTCGTCACCCAACCAGCCACCGGCGTCATGGCTCAGCTATATTCTGTGCGAGACCGTGACGCATGGGGGATGGGAGACTACCGCACTCTGACAATGCTCGGGCAATCGCTGCAGAAACTAGGCGGGGCGGACTTTATCCTCGTCAACCCGATGCACGCCGCCGAAGCAGTACCGCCAGTGGAAAATTCCCCCTACCTTCCCACTACCCGTCGCTTCACCAACCCGATCTACATTCGCGTGGAGGATACACCGGAATATCACGCGCATCCTGAACTTCACGAAACCATCGGGGTAATGAAAGAAAACCTCGCGCAGGCCAACGGCACTTCTGAAGAGCTCAACCGCCATCCGGTCATGTCCTCCAAACTTCGCGCGCTTTACATGCTCTGGGATGCCGGAATAGGAAATCAACGCAGAGAGGCTCTCAGCCACTACCGCGAACACGAAGGTCTGGGTCTCGAAGGATTCGCCACGTGGTGCGAAAACGCAGCCAGTGAATACTCCACACAACATGGTATGAAGCTCACTGCGGAGTTCTTTGCATGGGTACAGATGCTATGCCAAGAACAAGAACTTGCCGCACACACCGCGCTGACCCAACACATGCGTATTGGATTAATGGCTGACCTCGCCGTCGGTGTGCACCCAGGCGGTGCTGACTCCCAGATTTTGGCGGATGTTTTGGCACCCGGCGCCAGCGTAGGAGCTCCCCCGGACGGCTATAACCAGCAAGGCCAGGACTGGTCTCAGCCACCGTGGCACCCGTGGAAATTGGCTGAGGAGGGTTATAAACCGTGGCGCGACATGCTGCGCACTATACTGCGCAGCTCCGGCGGTATCCGCGTCGACCATGTGTTGGGTCTGTTCCGGCTATGGTGGATTCCCCGCATGGGTTCACCAACCGAAGGCACCTACGTGCGCTACGACCACGAAGCGCTCATCGGTGCCCTCGTTCTTGAGGCAGAGCGCGCAGACGCTGTTGTCATCGGCGAGGATCTCGGCACCTTTGAGCCTTGGGTTCAGGAATACCTGGCCAGTCGAGGGATCATGGGAACTTCCATTGTGTGGTTCGAGGGTGATGCCCACGGCGCGAAAACTCCCGATCGTTACCGTGAATTAGCACTGACATCCGTGACCACTCACGATCTCCCTCCTACTGCCTCGTACTTGCGCGGCGGGCACATCGACCTGCGGGAAAAACTGGGTGTGCTCACACGCGATCCCGCCGAGGAGTACGCGGAAGATGCTCAGTGGCAGTCTCAAGTCCTATCGATGATGGGAGCTGCAGGAGCTTTCGCAGGGCTTAACTGTGAAAGCTACTTCACCACTGAAGCAAACTCTGGCGTACTTCGCGAAGCACAGAATCCTCAGCATGGGCGTGACAACCGTCCAGGCGGCGCAGATGGACTCAGCAGTACTCACGCGCTAGTCAGCACGGGGATCCTGGAAGGGATGAACCGTTTTCTCTCCATGACCCCCTCCGCATTAAGGTGTGTGTCTCTCGTGGATATGGTTGGGGATTTGCGTGCCCAGAATCAACCTGGCACCACACATGATGTGTACCCGAACTGGTGTATCCCGCTCTGCGATCACACTGGTAGGTCGGTGATGGTGGAGGATCTTTCAGAACTCACGCTGGCTCACGATGTGCTGGCTGCCGCCCGGGGTGAGTTTTAGCGTGCCCCAAGCTGTTTGCCGGCTGTGAAAACGACTTTAGAACAGCTGCGTCGCTATCCACGCCACAATCAAGATCACGAAAAGCAGGATCAGCGCCTGGCGCACCTTGGAGTGATGCTTCATGTTTATCCTTTCTTCTCTCCGTGGTCTGGGGTGCCGTCGGTAACCGCCTGATTCTTCCCGACGTCACCGCTACCCTCATCAGTAGCTTTTACGAGCATAAGCTTCTTGATAACCGAGCCGTCCACACCATACCCGGCGATGGCCTTTTCTTCCTCGGTAGGCGGAAGGATCCTCCACAGCAGTGCGTGAAACAGAGTCGCCAGGGCAAAACAAGCCACGAGCGCGACAATCACTAAGAAAGGGGTCTGGATCCACACAGGAAGGTTGATAAGCCATTCAAACATTGCGCACCTAGTGTAGTCCTATCCCCAGCGATACCCCAGATTCTCCACGACGTCTGAGTTTCCACGGGGACTCTGAGGGTCTGTTTTCATATCCTTCGAGATTCCTAGGGTTCGCTGATCGCACCAGATAATCCGCGTCGGCGAAGAAGAGGTTCCACGCTGCGCTGCTGGCCTCGGAACATCCAGAAAGCATCCTCGTAATCGATTGTTGCACCGCGAGATAAGATCATCCGGCGGAAACGATCCCCAGCGAAACGCACATCCTCGGCATCAATATCTCCACCCTCGTGTTCTTCACCGCGAGCAGCTCCCGTATCGATGAAGGCTTGGAACCCATCCGCATCCAGCACCTCAGCCCACAGGTAACTCCAATAACCAGCGGAATAGCCACCCGAGAAAATGTGGTTGAAATAAGCGGAGCGGTAACGCGGAGCGACCAGTCCCTCAACATAAAGGCCAGCATCTTCTACAGCCCGCTTCTCAAAAGCGTCGATATCCGTGACCTTCTCCGCCTCTTCAGCAGACAACTTGTGCCACGCCAAATCAACTATGCATGCAGACAGGTACTCGGTTGTCGCAAACCCTTGCGCCCACTTGGCTTGTTGTCTAACAGCCCCAATCAGCTCGGCAGATAGCGGCTGCCCCGTGTCTATGTGGCGAGCATAGTGACCAAGAATCTCCGGCTCCACCGCCCAGTTTTCATTGATCTGCGATGGAAACTCCACAAAGTCCCGAGGGACAGAAGTGCCGGAAAGACTTGGGTAGCGCACATCTGAGAGCAGTCCGTGCAGCGCATGACCAAACTCGTGGAATACAGTGGTCACCTCGTCCATCGTTAACAATGCCTGCTCACCATCCGCCGGTTTGGCAATGTTCATGACATTAACCACCACAGGCAGTTGCCCAATGAGATTGGACTGATCAACAAAACTGCTCATCCACGCGCCGCCCCGTTTCGTCGGTCGCGCATACATGTCGGTGAGAAGAAGACCTATTTCTGCGCCGGGATGAGCGGAGTCATCCCTCTCGCAGATCTCCCACACCCGGACATCCGGATGGTATCCCACCAGATCAGTGCGCTCGGTAACCCTCAGGCCATACAACCGTTCGGCTGCGTAGAAAGCACCATCGACCATCACCTGTTCTAAAGGAAAATACCTCTTCAACTCGGCTTCATCGACATTGAGCTGTTCCGCACGCAGTTTCGCTGACCAGTACGGCCAATCTGCCGCCGTCATAGGGTGTTGCTCTTCCCCATCCTCAACCACATTGCGCTTGTCCTGCGCCTGTTTATATTCGTCATAGGCGTTGGCCACAGCAGCAGGCGTGAGGGAATGAAGCAATTCTTCAACGGCTTTCACCGAACCCGCTGTCTCTACTTCTGCCACATAGTCCGCATGGGAGCCATAGCCCAGCAACTCAGCACGCTGTGCCCGCAAACGCACGATCTCCAACAGGGTCTCATCGTTATCGTGCCCGGCGCGGTGTAGAGACGCCTCGTAAACTTTCGCGCGCGTGCGGGCATCCGCCAGGTTCTCAAGGATCGGTTGCACGCTCGGAAGCCCCAAGCGGATCAACCACCCGCTTGCTTTCCCCGCTTCCCTAGCAGCTGCTGCAAGTTGGGTCCTCGTAGACTCATCCAGTCCCTGCAGTTCCTTCTCATTCTCGATATAAACAGCATGCTGCTCGGTGGATCGTTGGAGTTGTGCCCCGAAAGAGGTAGTGAGGGCAGCAAGCCTGGCGTCGATGGAGCGAAGTGTCTCACGCTGCTCGGCAGATAAGTTGGCCCCGCCACGGACGAAACGTCGTAGCCAGTACTCCTGCAACGCTGCTTCCTCGCTGCCTTCCGGTTGTTGTGGCACAGCACGAACGCGAGACCACAACTTCTCATTGAGCACGATGCTCGACATGTGCTGAGCCAGCTCACCAGAGACGGTCGACTCTACGTCGAGGACATCGGGGGAAGCCATCGTGCCTGCGTAGTTATAGACGATCACCAACACGCGGTTAAGCATCTGGCCCGCCGCTTCCAGCGCCTCCATGGTGTTTTCCCACGTCGGTTCAGCCGGATTTTCTGCAATGGCAGTGATCTCCGCACAATGGTCGGCCAACGCTGTGCGAAATGCTGGAACCAGGCTATCAACCTGGATGTGAGCAAAGTCTGGGAGTTCATATGGCAATTCTGACGGTGCGAGGAAATCTTCCATAGCCCCTCACTTTACGGCCGCTAACCTCTAACATTGAAAACTATGACCATCACTGCACAGCCGAACCCAGAACTCGATGTCCGTATCGCTGACGGAACAGTTCGGGGGTGGAGTGGCCCCACAGCTTCCCATTGGACAGCCATCCCCTTCGTGCAGGAGCCCCAGACTGTCGCCGAACGCTTTGCTCCCCCGCGTCCGGTGCAGCCTTTCCGCGGTGTAGTGGAGGCGATCCCGCAAGGGGCGAATTCACGCTGTACATTGTCTGTTACTCGACCTGCAGGAAAAATCGACCCTGAGGATAAGCTGCCGGTGATCGTGTTCGTTCACGGCGGTCGCTTTCAGGAGGGGCACGGAGATACCTCGTGGTACCGGGGCGATGCTTTTGCCCAGTCTGGTTGCATTCTTGTCACCGTCAATTACCGCTTCCGGTTCGAGGGTTTCTTGCCCTTAGAGGGAGAACCTCTTCCCGGGGATTTCGACGCCGCCGCTGAACCTCCTTATTTTCGTGCGGTAGAAGACGTGATTGAGGGTCTGCGGTGGGTACAGCGCAATATCGGAGCCTTTGGCGGTGATGCCAGCAACGTCACGGCAATGGGGCAATCGGCGGGCGGAACGTTGGTGACCTATGCCCTGGGCAGCCCGCGCACGAAAGATCTCATACACCGTGCAGTTGTGCTCTCCCAAGGTGCACCGAGACAGTCGTGGGAACAGCGCACGGGAACAGCGAAGATGATGCTGGGCGGACCATTAACCTATGAGCATGTTTCTTCACTGAGCCAGGAACGGGTAGACAGGGCTTTCAAGTATTTTGCACGGCGTTACTACGATGACTGCGCGGTAGGCCTGTCCCCTCACATGCCGGCGAATATGCATCCGGTACCGTTACTCACTGGCTCTTTGCGAGATGAATTCGCCCGAGTGGGTTTTGCTGAGCGCCTGGATACGGCGTATCGCTCCGATAACCCGTTGCGCCGGAAATGGGCAAAAGCATGGCTTCCACGTGTCTCTCAGAAGTTTGGCATACCAGCTAGGTCTCAGGATTGGGATGAGTGGCTCCGTTATTGCAATTCGGTTGAGCCTCCACGTCCTATGGGGCGGGCGATCGGCGATGCATCAATCCGTAAGTTCAGCGTAGCCACTATGGAAGCTCATTCCCGACAGGCACCGACATGGGTATATGAATTTCATGGAGGACCGGGCAATGTGCAGGAGCGAGGGACAGACGCACAGCATTGTGGCGATCTGGCATTAGTGTTCGATTGTTTAAACGTGGCTCCTTTAACGGTGACACGTTTCTGTGGTGATTATGCACCGCAGCGTCTCCAACCATTGGCTCGCCGTTTCCATACCATTGTTGCGAACTTCGCTCATGGTATTGAGCCAGATTGGCCACAATTCCGCGCGGAGACGGGGCGCCTCACCAAACTCTTCGATATGTCCGATTGCTCAGAAGACGTTGTGGAGGATTCGCATGGGCCGGTGCGCCGTTTCCTTTATCCAGAGGGCGAGCGCTGATCGCCGACACTCCACCTAGACAGGTCTGTCTATACACGTTATGGTTGTCGACATGACTGAAACACACTCGCCCTCCAACTCCATCTCCATCCCTCCGCTGGACACTCTACGGGCTCGCGGGACAATGAAATGGACACGGTACGGCGAGGATGTCCTCCCCCTATGGGTAGCTGAATCCGATTTCAGCACTTGTCCAGTCGTCAATGACGCCATCCGCGATGCTGTGGATCGCGAATACTTCGGCTACCGTGGTGCAGGTTTCCCGGTGGAGGAAGCCGTCGCCCGCTTCAGCGCGCGCCACTACGGCTGGGAAATCCAACCCGAATGGGTTCGCACCGTGCCCGATGTGGTCAAAGGCGTGGCTGTCGCCGTTGAAGAACTCACCCCACCGGGCTCCACTGTGGTCATCACACTTCCGAGCTACTACCCGTTTTTCGAAGTTCCAAAAGCCACCAACCGCCCGGCTTCATTCGTAGGAATGATCCAAAGGGACAAGCCCGGCGCAGAAGCCGATATCAATGGTGCAGTGGAACAAGAATGGGGTTTCGATCTCAAAGCTCTGGAAGAACTGTTCGCACATCCAGACAACCCTCATGGGGTCGGCTGCCTCATATTATGCAACCCCTATAACCCTCTGGGGCGGGCTTTTCGGGCCGAAGAACTACGCGAGGTCACCGAACTGGCGGATAAGTACAAAGTGCGCGTCATTTCTGATGAAATCCACGGGCCCATCGTTTATGGCGACGAGACCCATATTCCCACAGCCAGCGTGAGCCAGTGTGCAGCAGAGGTAACAGTCACCGTAACTGCAACCTCCAAAGGGTGGAACACCGCGGGTCTGCATTGCGCGCAAATCATCATGTCCAACCCATCTGATCGCGCACAGCTAGCACACGTCCATAATCTCCGTACTGGAGAGCCATCCGTCCTCGGCATGGTGGCGTCAGCCGCCGCATATAACGAGGGAGAGGACTGGCTATCCAGTCAGCTAGACTATCTCGAAGAAAACCTCAACTTCTTGGAAAAGCACATCCCCGAGGTTCTACCGGGATCGTGCTTCATTCGACCGGAAGCCAGCTTTTTACTTTGGCTGGATCTGTCTGCCGTACCAGGACTAGAGGTTAATCCAGCGGAGACTCTTCTCAAGAAAGCTCACGTGGCATTCTCAGAAGGTACGACGTTCGGCCCTCAAGGTAAGGGGCATGTCCGTCTAAACTTTGCGACCTCCCGCGACATCTTGAACGAAGCGTGCGAGCGTATTGCCGCGGCTGCCCCGTTCGCTTGACACCGATACCGCTAATTTGGCTCCTGAGAAGGTACCTGGGGTTGCGTGATTTTTCACCAATCCTCTACTGGGCTTAGTCTGGCCTCATGCTGAAGTCCTTGTCACGGATCTTGCGTTCCACAAAAGAACTATGGCCGTTTTATGTGGTGGTGATCATCACCTCCATCCTCACCGCCGTATTAGCCATGGCTACCCCTTTCCTCGTGGCACGAGCTACGGACGCTATCGTGGACGCGCTAGCCGGCCGCTCTTCCGTTGACGCGGCCACCTCCACCATTATTTGGCTCACTATCGGTCTCCTAGTCGCCGAACTTGGCGGCACCGTTATCCGCAATATAGGTGGGTGGTTTGGCGACGTCATGGCGACCCGCATGCGTCAGATCCTGTCAAACCGCTACTACGCTAAGTTACTGGCACTTCCGCAGCGCTACTACGACGATCAGGTAACCGGCACCATTATCTCCCGTTTGGATCGTTCCATCCTTGGATTGACGGATTTCTTCAAATCCTTCGCCAATAACTTCTTTTCCATGTTGCTCACCGTCGGCATGATCCTGGGTGTATGCGCCGTCTACTACTGGCCCCTAGCTCTGCTGTTAGCTGTGATTTTTCCGATGTATCTGTACCTCACCACGCGTACTTCTCAGAAATGGGTGGTATGGGAGAAGCAGAAAAATGAGCACATCGACCGTGCTCAGGGACGTTTCGCTGAGGTAATCGGTCAGGTCAAGGTCGTCAAAAGCTTCGTGACCGAGTTGAGAGAACTCCGCTTATTCCAAGGTCATTTCGCCCATGTCATCGGTTTAACGAAAGAGCAGTCCCGTTATTGGCATGCGATGGATACGGTACGGATGGGCGCGCTCAACGTCATATTTTTCGCCATTTATTTGATGCTTTTCTGGCGCACTCTTCATGGCCACTTCTCTATCGGTGAACTCGTTCTCCTACTGCAATATGTGGTGATGGCTCGGCAACCCGCCACCATGATGAGCTGGCTGGTGGACACTGCCCAACGCGCGGGTGCAGGCTCTCGCGAATATTTTGAAGCCATGGAGGAACTAGAAGAACCCGCTGCATCCCCGACCCTGATCGACGCCGCCACACCAGGTGGCAGCATGATGGTCTCAGAGGAGGAAGTCCGAGCTGGCAGCGTGCCGCAACTTTCTCCGTCGGCAACAGGTCCTGTCATCGAGTTCGACCGAGTGTGTTTCTCCTACAACGAGGGCGAACCTGTTGTACGAGAAGTTAGTTTCTCGGCAACGAAGGGTCAGAAGGTCGCCTTGGTTGGAGAATCCGGCGGTGGCAAATCCACCCTCGTCAACTTGCTCTTGGGTTTGTATACACCAAGCTCTGGCTCGCTCCGCGTGTGTGGTGCGGAAGTCACCGAAACCTCTGCACACACCCTTCGATCTTCTGTTGGTGTGGTGTTCCAAGAACCTGCCCTCTTCTCCGGAACCATTAGAGAAAACATTGCCTACGCACGGCCGGAAGCCACCGAAGAGGAGATCACCGCCGTCGCCAAACGTGCATTCGCCCACGAGTTCATCATGGGGTTCAAAGATGGCTATGACACGCTCATAGGTGAGCGCGGTCTGCGGCTCTCCGGCGGGCAAAAGCAGCGCATTGCGGTGGCCCGGGCCATGTTAAAGGATGCCCCTGTTCTCGTTCTCGATGAAGCGACATCAGCTTTGGACACGAAAGCTGAACGCGTGGTGCAAGCGGGGTTGGAAGAGTTGATGATTGGCCGCACCACTTTAGTCATCGCTCACCGTCTATCCACAATCGCCAATGTGGATCTCATCGTCACATTGGATAAAGGACGTGTGGATGAGGTTGGCTCTCCTGCTGACCTGGCGACATCAGGTGGTATCTACTCGGAGCTACTAAGGCTGACGGCATCGGGCTCGGCTGCGGATCGTGAGCGTTTAAAGCGATTCGGCTTCAACGACGTCAACGACAGTCACAGCCTCTGAATGAAGGACTCAACCTCAACGATAACTACGGGCGACAGTCTCAATATATGAGACGAGCCTACTGGCATCAAAGGGCGTCTCACGCTGAGTTCATACTCACGGGGCTTGTCCCATCCCTTCCACAGCTTTTCGCTACAGTGGAGAATTACCAGCTGACATAGTCATGCACGTTGAAAAATCACCGATTCCCCATAGTTAGTACGAGGCCCACTTATGGCACAAAATTCTTTCCCATTGAGCATCAAAGAATTTCTCAACTCACAGGGTGAGACGGTTGGCGTCGGGTCTAAAGAGGCCGAAGCCGCCGAACAGCACGCCCGCTCCAACGACCGCAACCACGTGTTCCACAGCTGGAGTGCGCAAGCAAAAATCAACCCTCTACCCATTGCCAAGGCTGAAGGCGCATGGATCTACGATTACTCGGGCAAAGGCTACCTCGACGCTGCCTCCCAACTAGTCAGCGCCAACCTAGGTCATGGCCACCCAGCACTCGTCGCGGCCATCACTACTCAGCTACAACGGGTGAGCAACCTCAACCCTGCGTTCGCAAACGATTCCCGTGGCGAACTCGCGGCCGCCATCATCGATAAAGCACAAGGCGAATTCTCACACATTTTCTTCACCAACGGAGGCGCGGATGCTGTCGAGCACGCTATCCGTATGGCTCGTAAACACACTGGACGCTCCAAGATCCTCACAGCCTACCGCAGCTACCATGGCGCTACGGGATCCGCCATCATGGCCACTGGTGAAGCACGCCGTCACGGTAACCCCACCACTGATGGAGATATCAAACACTTCTGGGGACCTTTCCACTACCGTTCTGCTTTCCACGCGAAAAACGAACAGGAAGAATGCGAGCGCGCGCTGCAGCACCTAGAAGACACCATTGATTTCGAGGACGATGTGGCAGCAGTCCTCATTGAGTCCGTTGTCGGCTCCTCCGGAGTGATCGTCCCACCAGAAGGCTACCTGGCAGGTGTACGTGAGATCTGCGACCGCAAAGGTATTCTCTGGATCGCCGACGAAGTCATGGTTGGTTTCGGACGCACCGGCAAGCTCTTCGCCTACGAGCACGCAGGTAAAACAGTTGCCCATCACAACGGCCCGGAGCAGGTTTCAAGTGGTTCCGAGCTGAGCCAGCAACACTGCACTGAAAAGATCCTGCAACCGGACATCGTCACATTCGCCAAAGGAGTGAATGCCGGCATCGTTCCTCTTGGCGGGGTAATGATGACCGCAGCTGTCAAAGCAACTTTTGACGACACACCATACCCAGGTGGACTGACCTACTCCGGGCACCCTGTGGCCTGCGCACCTGGCGTTGCTGCTCTTGAGGTCTACGAAAAAGAAAACATCTTCGACAAAGTGGCGAAACAGGGTGAGGAAATCATCGAGCCTCGCCTCAATGAACTCGTACAGAAGCATAACTCCATCGGCAATGTTCGCGGCAAGGGTTTCTTCTGGGCCATCGAGTTCGTGGCAGACCAAGATACAAAGGCTCCGCTAGGTCCTGAAGGCATGGCTGCTTTCGGTGCTGCCGCCAAGGAAGCCGGAGTGTGGCCTATGGTCTCTGGCAACCGCGTACACCTGGCTCCCCCGTTGGTCACCTCTGTCGAGGAGCTGAAGTTCCTCCTCGATGTGGTAGATGCTGCGGCAACAGAGGCCGACAAGGCACTCTGACCCTCGACAAGCGGAGTACTCTGCCCCTCGTCCATCATGGCGCCTTCTCACCGAGGTCTCTTTCGGGACTGAGGGGTCATGTCACCGTCGAGCCACGTCAACACAGCCCCATCAGCACATTAAAAATCGGGCTCTTGTTCCACCCAATCATGAGATGGAGCAGGAGCCCGACTATCGGCGCATTATGCGCTTTTTCTTAGCGCTTCATTCACATTGTTCACGCTTCACAGTTTAGCGGGGAACGGCTGCGCCCCCGCTGGAGTTTTGGCAGCAGGCTTACTCGCCGGCGTCGCCAATGAGCTTGTTGGCTGCGTCAGCAATCTTGTTCTTTGCTTCGTTAGCCTTCTCCTTGATACCAGCCTTGGTCTGGTCAGCGCGGCCTTCGTCCTTGAGAGAATCGTTGCCAGTAGCCTCGCCAAGACCTTCCTTAGCCTTGCCGCCCAGGTTCTCTGCCTTGTTCTTCAGTTCATCGGTAGACATACGCGTCTCCTTAGTCTTTGTTAATGGACCATGCGTCTTTCGCAGGTGCCGACATATCCGACCTTACGGAAAAATTTCTCAGCTGGTCGCCGTGGGGAGCACAGAAGGGATTTTTCACAGGCTACTTTACGAATGGCGTTGTGAACCCGTTGTCAAGCCGTTGCTGACCCGTTACAAACACCAGCGAGTGAAAACCACCATCCTGCATCACATCCCCTGGTAAACCCCATGATCAAAGCTCCTAGTAGGCGCGACGCCCTTCACGGGTGACGCGCAACGAGCAAGGATTTACGGCAGCAAAAGGCTAGGAGTAATCGTAGAAACCCTTGCCGGACTTGCGGCCAAGGTGCCCCGCAGTGACCATACGACGTAGCAATGGAGGGCAGGAGTAGGAAGGATCGCCGTACTCCTTATACATCACATCGGCGATAAAAGCACAGGTGTCAAGGCCAACCATGTCAGCAAGTGTCAGCGGACCCATTGGGTGAGCAGCACCGAGCTTCATGCCGGTGTCGATGTCTTCAGCAGTAGCAACGCCCTGTTCCACCATGCGCACAGCGGAAAGCATGTAAGGCACCAGCAGGAAGTTAACGATAAAGCCGGAGCGATCCTTCGCCCGTACAGCCTTCTTGCCGAGTACCTCGGTTGCGTAGGTCTGAGCACGCTCCACAACCTCTTCGTCAGAGGTCAGAGCTGGAATAACCTCTACCAGTGGCAAGACTGGCACTGGGTTAAAGAAGTGCAGACCAAGCACTCGACCCGGATTCTTGGTTGCGGAGGCGATGGTTTGGATTGGCAGGGAAGATGTGTTGGAGCACAGTGCCGCCTTCGGATCCTCAACGATCTCATCCAGCTGACGGAAAACGTCCTTCTTCACATCCTCATTTTCGATGATGGCTTCAATGACGATCTCACGGTCGGCGAAATCCTTGAGTTCGGTAGTGAAAGTCAGGCGCCCTAGCGCTGCGTCGCGATCCTCTTCCGACAACTTTCCGCGCTCAACAGCCTTACTCAAAGACTTCTCCAGGCGAGCCTTGCCGGCGTCGGCGAATTCCTGCTTGGCCTCCCATACCAAGACGTCACTGCCCGCCTTGGCGGCAACTTCTGCAATGCCGGCACCCATCAGGCCCGCACCGATAACACCTACGCGCTGAACCATTATGTTCTCCTCAATAATCGGGATTTCTTCTGTGTCCTCCGCCTAGCCTAGTGGGGCACAGTGCTCTCCGTCACCGTTTGCAGGAGGATATTTCTATTTTTATACGACGCCACCCCTCTCCATTCTTTGACACGACACCCCCTCCCACGCCGGGGAAGACCGTTAATGAAGCACTGAAGCAATGCGTAACGACCTGTCAGAGCTCCCACAGCTTCCCTTAATAATCAAGCCCTACTGTAGGTCTCACTGGTCAACAGAAAGGATGCAATTCACGAACGGTCATTTCTCCTCTTGAAACGTCAGCGCTAAACCCCCATTGTCCTCGCGACGTGGGGGTTTGGCGTTTGTGCAGGTCAGGTGGCTAATGATTCTTTCCGGTCATTCCGATGGTTCCGGTAATTCCGGTTGCTACGGAACTTCTTCCGGGATTTTTGCGGACTCCACACGAGATCGCTCGACTGATCCTCCAATGCAGGCGCATGTCAGCGGTACGAGCATCCATGCCGGATGGGATCCCGCGGCGATGAATAGCAGGCCGCTGAGGAGGTAGACGATGTACGGCCAATAGCTCAGAATTCTCATGGTTTTTCTTTCATGTAGTCTTGGGAGGTAGCCCCGTGGGGCTGGATAATTTGGCTATCCAGCGCCCGGGGTTATTTTTGTTTTCCTCTCCGGTACCTTTTTCCTTTCAGTCCTTTCGCATCTTCTGCCCGCCGATTGCGACGACTACAACACGAAGAGCCAGCACTCCCGCTCACTATTCGCCAGGTTCTCCAACAAATTACCTCACGTGTTCACTGGGAATACATCGTCAGAAATAATCCCGACGACTTTCAACCCCAAAGCTAACCGCTTCGAACTAACCTTATGAAAAGGCAAATAAATCTAGGAAGTGATATCATGATCGCCACCATCTCTCTCATCTCCGAAAGAGCGTAAGCGGGTTACCTACCTCGTATCCTATTCCCCACGCTATACGAAAGGAAAGCTCAGTGTCGCGTACTGATCTATATAAGCCATTGCCTAGCCAAAGCTAATCGGCACGACGAACTATCTCACCGCAAATTTCTAGAGGGTTGACGCAAAACAAATCTTAAACCTCTCACCCCAGCATAAGAATACTCACTCCGATCTTTAGGCCGTAACTGAGATAAAACGAAAACTACTGAATTGCGACGAACAGTAGACGCTTCAAAAAAGAAGCGATAACTCCAATGAAATAGGAAGATATTTATTTTCTGTTCCAGAATCGTGGTTAATATCATAACGAACTATTTCCCTAGCTTTTGAGTGGTTATTTGAAGCAACTCCACTCATTGATTAATAATAAAACTGGGGGCCTACCTACTCATTCATATCGACGATCACCCCCCAATCAGCCATAACTAGGGCTAAGCTCGCAGCGAGTAAACAGACAACTCGATACCACAAATCCCGGCTCTACGACCGCAATATGCAAAACCCCCACGCACAGTTATACTTTCCGCAAGCATAAATTTTTTATGCAAAATAAAATTATAACTTAGCCATTGCTGAGGAAGAAGCATGTTCATCACACGTACTGCTAGGCGCACTCTTATCATCGCAGTGTTCGTCGCTATTCCATTCGCCACCGCTTGCAACTCTGCCAACACCGCCGCACCCAAGAGCGACACATCCGCACTGCCTACTACCGCATCCTCATCACAACCATCTAGCTCCAAGGCCCACCCAAACCCCACCTTGAGGCAAACCGCGGAGTCCACATCTGTCTCACGTGCCGATGACCCCGCATCGACATCCCCAACCGGTTTTACCGAAGCACCGGGACAGGCAACACCATCCAAAATGAACAAGACTATAGCATCGTGTGGCGACCCTGCTCTGCATGAAGCTGGAACAACATTCTTCACCGATGGCTCTAGCGGATGGACACAGCAATGCGCCAACCAAATGATGACTGATCAGCCTGTACCTGAACATACTTCAGGAAAGGTCTTAACCTGTGCTCAAATCGGACACAAAACACACGCGGGCGACGGGCTTTACATACCCGATCACGACAGCGACGGCGACGGTGTGGGTTGCGAGAGTTACCCAGACTAACCTCTTCCGTCAGCCGCTCCACATATGCCGAGAATGACATACAAAATGAAGTATTCCATCCCAAACTATGATCATTCAGGACCCGGAACGGAACAAGCGTATCGAATTACAAACTCATCTGCTCTAACCCATACGCTAAGCTACGCCTCACTTCAACAGCGGAATCGACCAGATTCACGACCTTGTATGAAAACTCAAAATGCGACAGAGATCGAATTAAAAATGCGCGCATGAATCTTTACCAAAACCTTGGTGTCGATTAAACAATTGCGCAAGATACCCCTACTCACGACATAAAATAGAGGACTATCTATGACCAACCCCTACCTCACACCTTCAGCTAAAAACGAATCACCAACGCAAAACAGGCCTCCACGTAGGACAAAGACAGCATGGTGGAAAACAATACTGGCCTCAGTAAGCATCATCATCGGTTTATTCATCCTCCTTGGTGGCTCAGCTTCTGATGAAAGTAAGTCTTTTTATTTCCTCGCAGCTGCTTTTCTTCTCCCTTCAATCTGGTTCTTCATTCGCGAAAAAGCTGATCAGATCAGTCCATCAAAACCACCAACGAAAAAGCACTGGGGAGTTATCACCATGATCAGCGTTGGCCTGTTCTTTGTCGGTGTATTTTCCACCCTCTCGGAACCTCAAAACTCACATCCGTCTCCTGTAACCGATGAACCACTAGTAGAAGAGTCGGAAACTTCGACTGTTGAATCTTCACCTACCAAGTCCTCTGAGAGCTCCGCCTCAGAAGCTGAATCAGCTCCAGTTACCACTGAAATCGAAGAAGATACTCCTGGCTATCAGGAAAAAGAAAATAATGAGAAGCATGGATTCGTCGCTCCTGCACAGTCTCCGGCTCCCGCATACACCCCACCCTCAGCTCCTGCATACACACCACCTGCCCCTGCGGGTGGACGGACTGTTCACCCAGGCGCATTCTGCAATGGAGGCACCGGAGTCAGTAGCACAGGTAAACCAATGGTGTGTGCTCCGGCCTCCGATGGCCGTATGCGCTGGCAAAGCGCCTAAATTTTGCCTCTTTTGACTCCACAGCCAAATACCGGGTGTAGCTGTGAGAGTTCATTATCCGCTTCCCAAAACACTCGCACCATGCCCGTTCACAACATGCAACCCAGAGCTCTCCCGTACGCAAGTTCCAGCCCTGAGAGAAGCTAGGATTACCCCGTGAGCATCGACCCAGCCTATCTTGAACACCTCATTAGCGACGTCCGTAGTGCTGTTCAGCATAAAGAAGCCACGCAATGGCGTCTCGACACAGTCAGCGCTGGGGGTACCGCACCGACAATCGGCTCAGATGATGACGCGCGTGTCTTCGCATTCCCCGCCACAGCCGACACTGCCGCGTATGTCGCGCAGTTCCGCAACATCGATTTCAGCAGCCTCCGCAATGATCTCGCGAACATCGACCTACCCGTCATCAACCAATTCGACGCACTGGCAGACGAAGCCCGCCAGACAACCTCTTATCGCGGCCTCCGCAAACTATTTTCTTCCCGCCCTATCGAGGGTGAACGCGCACTAGCTTGGATGCAATCCGTCGATGTCTCGAGCATCCACACCATACTTTCCGGTATCGACGCCGCACTCGGCTCCACGGATCACAACGAGTTTATCGGGCTTCACATCGGAAGTCTTAAGGGACAGATTGAAGCTGACCTGGTACGCCTTACTGGTTGGCCAATCGAATGGATCAGTGCCGACACGATTAACCAACACAACCAAGCTGTCAGCAGCATCCAGGCCGCTCGCGCGACCGAACATGCGTTGGAAGCTGAAGTGCAACGCGCCTCCCGCGCATTATGCGAAAAGCAAGCCCATGAGGAGCTGGTGCGCACGGATATTTCTGTGCTAGATCACATCACTGACGGACGAGTGCGTTTAGGCCCGCTCAAACATCTCACACTTCCACAGATTGCGGCCGCGTCTCCCTCGGAACTCATGACATATGACGGCGTGGGGGAAAAGACAGCCAACCAAGCTATCGCCGCGGCTCGTTCCTACTCACAAGACGTCATCAACTCACAGATTCCACAGATTAACTACCAAGACAAGCTACCCTGCACCCCTTACGTGACGGCACTAGCGAACCTACTAACCTACCGCGATAATCTCCGCGATCTTCCACTCAACCCACTGATCCTCGCCCCGGTTGACCCTGGAACGCCAGTTGCTATCGCCGGAGTCAACGACTTGATCACCTCCGGTACCTTCCAACGACCGCACCGTCGCATCGATAGCGAGGAAGCGTGGAGTCTTTACGCTGTACGCGCAGCAGAATTCCATGCCTACGGTGATTCTGGCGCTGGCACCGAGGTACCAGAAGACATCGCCGAGCACATCGCAGACATCACCCTTAGGGGAACACTGCACGCGTCACTGCGCGGATACCAGGCTTTCGGTGCCAAATTTGTCCTAGCTCAAAAGAAAGCACTCATTGGTGACGAAATGGGTCTAGGTAAGACCATGCAAGCTCTCGCAGTACTGGCACATCTCAAGGAAGAGAGGAAAAAACATGCCCTGGTGGTTTGCCCTCCCTCGCTGCGCATCAACTGGCAACGTGAAATCACCAAATTCACCGACTTGCCCACGTACCTGATTCACGGTCCCAATAAGGACGTAGCACTCGAAGCGTGGAAACACAACGCAGGAGTGGCTATCGCTGGCTTTCCTGAAACGCGAGCAAATAGGCTCCTAGAACCTGCACACATTCCTCAAGTAGACATCGTGGTGGTGGACGAAGCACACCGAGCCAAGAACCCTCATTCTCAGCAGTCGCAGGGTGTGAAAGCTCTCACCGAAGCTGCTGAATACGCTGTGTATCTCACCGGCACTCCCCTCGAAAACCGAGTCAGCGAATTCGAAGTGCTACTGGGGTATCTCGACCCCGCCATGAACGAGAAATTGGACAACGTTCGTGGTCAATCCTCGGGCTTTAAAAAAGCTATCGCCGGAATCTATCTGCGTCGGAATCAACAAGATGTCCTCGACGAATTACCGCCCGTAGTCGAAATCGAGGAGTGGGTGGAGCCGAAGCCCGGTGACGTGGACAAATATGAAGATTCCGTACGACGGGCGCACTTCATGGACATGCGCCAGGCATTCTCCGGCAAAGAATCCGCAAAAATGGAACGCGTGCTGGAGATCCTCGGCGACGGAGCCGAGGCTGGTAAGACCATCATCTTTACCTATTTCCGGTCTGTGTTAGACACCTTGATGATGGTTCTCCACGACCGCGCATACGGCCCAATCGCAGGCGGTGTCAACCACGAAGAGCGACAGAAAGCAGTGGATGCCTTTAGTTCGGCAGAAGCCGGCGCCGTTTTGGTCTGTCAGATCACCGCAGCCAGCGAGGGGCTGAATATTCAGGCGGCCAACCGAGTCATTCTCATCGAACCCCAGCTCAACCCAGCCGTGGAAGCACAGGCTATCGCCCGGGCCCACCGCATGGGCCAGATCAACACCGTGGAAGTTCACCGCCTACTCACACCGAACTCAGTGGAAGAACGTCTGGTCGACATGCTCGCTAATAAACGTGCGGTGTTTGACCGTTTCGCGCGTGACTCCGTCACCGCCGATTCCAACCCAGAAGCCCTTGACGTCTCGGAAGCACAACTCATCCACCAGGTCATCAAGGCCGAGCGAGAACGCCTGGGAGAGACTCCTCGTCTCTGATTCCGCTAAGTGCTATCGCCTCGCACTCTTGTTCGGTTGACCCCCAAAATCCTACGGGTCGCCCTGACACTCTACGAGCTGCCTTCCGTCATCGGGCTGTTGTCCGCACGTCGACGTCAAACGTCCACACAGCGTCTTTTCCGCTTGTCAAGGTCGATCATTCTTTAAGGAAGTCCGCTACGGGCACGCGAGAGATCTTCACATCAAGGATGCACGCATCCCCTGCGTGCTGAGCGAGGAACTGTTCCACCTCTCCCCCGGGCTTCAACTGTTCCGGGCTCGTGACACTCAATCCCTGCACACCAAATGGTGCACCCATGGATGCAAAGTCCATGTCTTCAAGCAACATCGGGCGCTCATCGAGTCCTTTAATAGCGTATTGGTGAATCTCAGCACCGTAAGCAGCATCGTTAAATACGATGAGCGCTCCGCCTGCCTTACTGTTACGAACCTGGTTGAGGAATGGCCCGAGATCTGCTGCTGCCATTTGTGTGCCTCCATCGCCAGACAGCAGCGCGGTATAGCGCTCGGGACGCGCTGCTGCCACACCAGTTCCGCTCGGCAGACCCAGACCTATGGACATCACTGCACCACCGACCAGGATGGTGGATCGGGGGTCGGGGACATCCAGGTATTTGCCCACCCATCCAAGGAAGTGCCCGCCGTCAGTGACCACGCTGCGCTCCTCGGGCAGCATTTCATTGAGTCGGCGTAGAACATAGCGCGGATCCAGCTTCCCATCCACTCCTGTTTCCGCGAAGCAGCCTGGGTCTAACTCTTCACTTTCCCGCTCCGGAATCTGCCCGATGGTTTCCCGCCATGTCTTTTTATTCGACGTTAACTCGGTTCCATCACGGAATTCATCAAGCACGCTCAGGAGTGCGGGAACAAGCTCTTCCAAACGCGCATCGACATGACGGTGAACTGGGATGAATGGCTTCCGCGCGTTGTACACAGAGGGATCCCAGTCCACACGGATGATATGAGCTCCTTCACCAAAGATGCTGCCCTTGCGCGTCTGCAAAGCGTTCAAGCCAGCCCCTAAAACCAGAACCACATCTGCTTGGCGGAACGTACTCAGCCGGCCATGGTGGGCAAATCCACCACAGATACCAAGATTCCACTCATCCCCCACCACTCGCCGCGCCATCGCAGTCGTAGCGAACAATGCCCCCACTTCGTCTCCGAGTTTCTTCACGGAGTCACCCGTTTCTGATTCCACCACACCGCGTCCAGACACTATGAGAGGACGCTGAGCACCGAGCAGGCGCTTAATTAAGCCGCGGGCGATACTGCGATGAGCATCGCTCAACCCCTCAATTGGATCGGAATCCTCTAAATCAATGATCTGGGTTGTGAATTCATCACGCACTGAATCCATAGATGGTGCACCGGGAGAACCATACCAAGAGCCCAGGTCAGCGCGCAGATGAGCATTCTCGGTAGAGTCCAGGGTGGCGTCCACCAAGTTATGGGGAACAGCCAAAACCACCGGCGTGCGCATCTGCTCGGCTTGGCGAAAAGCGGCGTCGATAGTCCCACGGGTATTGGACGGCTGCACGAGATATACCGGAACGTCGAGGGCAGAGAGGATAGCCGGTGTATCGATGTCAATCGGGCGACGACGAAAACGACCGTCGACAAAGGGCTCCATACCTGCCACATAGACTAAAGGAATACGTGCCTCTTTCGCCTCGGACAAGGAGGTGATGGTGTTAGTGAAACCAGGACCGTAGGTGGTAGATGCCACAGCAATCGTCCCCGTGGCACGGTAATAGGCATCTGCAGCTGCGACGGTACCCGCCTCATGCCGCATACCTACATAATCACCGCCAATACGCACCAGTTCGCTGATCATGTGGATATTTCCGTTACCGACCAGCCCGAAGGTTGTGGTGTGACGGTCGGCAATTGCTTCCGCGAGACAACGGGAAATAGTCATGGAAGATACCGAAGATGATGTAGTGGAGGCAGTAGTCATAGTCCTGAGTGAGAAAATTAGTCGTTTCTGTATAGCGGCGGATAGGTATCACATCAACGTGGCCGGTTGAGCAGAGAACCGAGGTCTACCGAAGGGAGATCCGGCAGCGGAAGTTCGCTCGGAAGATTCTCTATCTCACTGGGCAGTGACGGTTTCTCGGTCATGGAGGGAAGAGGAGGAATCGACGGCAGCAGGGTATTGAGGTCGAGAGACTTGCTCGGTGTGGTCGATTCCGTTGAGCTGGTGGTCTCCGAAGAAGATGTACTCGAGCTCGTGGACTTGTCATCGGGGGACTTGTCCTTCGTACCACTAGCCATAAGGAAAACACCGACACCAATGGCGACGAGGATCAACAGAGGCAGCAGAATCGCAAGTATCTTACCCACCGAAGTTTTCTTTGATTCTTGACGGTATCCCGCCCTGCTGCCGTAGCCCGCTGGAGCGTCATTGGCAACGGTGTTGTCGCCGTATCCTCGCGCCCCATAACCCGAAGCGTATGCATCCCCGTAGGTCTGGTCCAGGCCGTCTTGGTTATAAGAATCATGCCCATAACCGGGTTGTTCATAGCCGTCGCCGTAGCCTGGCTGGCCATAACCGTCGCCGTAGCCAGGCTGGCCATAACCGTCGCCGTAGCCAGGCTGGCCATAGCCTGAATCATATCCACCACTGCCAAAATCCTGGTTATTGTACTGTTCGTACTCCTCAGCACGGTGGTATTCCGGTGGCTTTGGCCCCTTCGGGTTATCAGCAGCCTGTGTCTCGGAATTCTGTCCAGAAACCCTTGTGAAAACCTGGGTGGCATCATCGTCCATCCCGTAGTTATCCGCGCCTTTCCCCTCGTAGGGAGGTGTGTCGTGGTGAGGCGTGGGTTCCGAGGAATTTTCGTTTCCGTTCTTGTGTGTCATCCGAAGACTATCCCTTGAGTTCAGTGAAAAGTTTGTGGGCCGCCCACTGAGCGTAGTGGACATGCTCCGCCCTAGGAAAGCGCAGCTCTGCTCTCTGGTTCTATATCTGGCCCATTAGTTTATCGTCAGCTCCGACAACAGACCTGACAATTACTGTGGGCGTATGCGCGCGTCATTGGGAGGTAGTGACGTATATGGCGCAGAAGGACGTGTACAGAAGGTACTACCGTCCTACGCTGGTAGGCGCGCTTCTACTCCAGGTATGGAATGACGCTGCGGACGTCAATATTCTGCTCGGTTGGACCTCCTTCGGTGAAGGCCACCGCCACGTAGTTATCCGCGATCGATGCAGAAGCGACAATGGGGTCTCCGTATGCCGACCAACCCCACTTTGTACCGGTTACCCCTGGTAGATTCGCGGTTCCCCAATCTTGTCTCGTTCCGTCGGAAGCGATAGGTGCTGCGTCCCGCATCCATCCCAGGATGAGTGAATGAGGTCGTTTTTTCTTCACAGCATTGAGGTATTTCGCTACGTCAGTGGCGGAAGTGAGCGACTGCCCCCATGTTTTTCCTTGTCGTGTGTTGCTCAGCCCGTATTCCTGCGCGATGACGTCGATGGCATAGGGATATTTCTTTATTAGTTTGTTTGCGATGTCATCGTCGGAATAACGGATCATCCGAGCCACATCCTTGACGTTCTTCTTGGGGTTTTTCGTGTGCGTCAGTGCGTAGTCCGCCAAGTAAAGTTTGACAATAGACAAACCGGAACGAGGTTCCGCCGCATTGTCCGTTTTAAGTTCCCCGTGATCGGTAATGACCGCCATCGAGGTTCGGGACGGGATCGTGGAGAGTTCTTCCATTCCCGTGATCTTTTTTGGCGACGCCACTTCCTCCCCTCCCGGCTGTTCCGACCCGACAAACAGCGCTGTGCCATCGTGACTGGCTTCCGGTGATGTCTTGTATGACGCGTCTCCAGAGGAAGAACGAGATGTGGGCTTAGTGTGTGGTGTGCCTGTTGCACGACCAGTTCCTTGCCCTGGTGAAGCATCTGATGAATACGGCGCAGCCATAGCAATGTTGTGTTGCTCAGGTTTCGCGAGTGTAATCGAACCGATGAAACTTCCGATAAGACCAGTGGCCACGAGGATGGAAACAATCGCTGGCTTGCCGTGACTGGCTGGTGCCTCTTTTCCACGTGGCATGGTCATAGCTGCGCTCTACCTTTCCGGTATCAGTACATCGGTGGTTCAGGTTTCACGATCGACCAATTACACGAGACGCCTCGACAGATCGATCGATCACATATGACGCTTCAATCAGCGTGTCGGTCGTCCAAGACGTCGGCCGTCGAGAGATCACAGCAGCTTCGTTGCTCGCTGCGATACCCGACCCGTCCTTCGTGGCAGTATGCTCAACCTCAACATGTCTCAGTACGCTTCGCGCTCTGGCCACGAAGATCAGTTCACTGCGACGTGAATTAAGATACACCGCTAGAGCGAGGAGGAGAACAATACTTCCTCTAGTGTCTCTTGACGGACTGGAGCTAGGTGCCACGCATCCACGCCCACATCGATCTGTCCCGGACCTGCGACAGGCGTTTCTGAGTGAAGATGCCCGTGAACCAGTAACGGGACATTTAAACGCATGTCGTCATGACGAGAGCTCATGCCTTCGTGATCCTGCCCCGGGCGCGGAAAGTGGCTGAGCCAGACTTCTTCTCCCTGCAGAAACATAATTTGCTGAGTCTGTACTGTGTCAAACACTTCAAGGAAACGGCGCTGGCGTTCGGGAGCCTCTTCATGCAAAGGATGACAGGTGTCATGGTTCCCGCTGATGAGATGAACTACCACAGGATCTTCGACATCGTTGCGCAGTGGTTCCAAGGTGGCGTCGAAAAGATCCAGAGCGCGTTCCTCCTGCGGTCCCCAACCAGAGGACAAATCACCAAGCAACCACAAAGTATCGCCTTCCTCGAGAACGTCCAACATATTGCCGAGGAGGGTGCGGTCGTGTTCCTCAACGTCATCAAAACCACGAAGTTTGGCAACAAAAGGGTGACCCAAGTGAAGGTCGCTTGTAAACCATGTGGTGGACATTGAGCTCTCTTTTCGTTGGGGTCCTTAGACGGAGGCGGAGGATCACCATAAATGGTGGATCACGACGAATACGAGGAAAGACTGTGTCTCACCACCCTAGCTGAGATGAAGGCGAAAGATTCCCGAAATAGGAGCGCTCGTGCACATTGGACATCGGCAAGGTTTCCCCGGGGCGTTTCAAACAATGGGACACTTATCCCATATATTGAACATATGATGCATTCAGTGAACCCCGCACACACCGCCCCCACGACCCAAACCTCCAGCAAAGAAGAGCGCTCCGCACACATCGCGGTTTTTACCTTCCCCCTTTTCATTCTCATAGGGGCAGTGATCGCCTTCCTGAAACCCGACCCGTTCGCCCCACTATCCGAATACATCAGCATGATGATCTCAATCATCATGCTCTGTATGGGACTCACCCTGACCTTGCCAGACTTCAGCCTAGTTATTCGACGCCCACTCCCCATCATCATCGGCGTTCTCGCCCAATTCATCATCATGCCTGTGGGGGCCGTTGCCGTCGCCAAACTACTCGGACTCAACCCGATGCTCGCCATCGGCCTGCTCATGCTCGGATCCGTGCCCGGCGGCACCACATCTAACGTTGTGGCTTATCTTTCCCGCGGCGATGTAGCGCTGTCCGTCACCATGACTTCCGTCTCGACTATCCTCTCCCCACTAGTCACACCGATCATCATGCTGACTCTAGCCGGGGAAGAAACACCCGTTAACGGCGCAACCATGGCATGGTCACTCGTACAAACCGTATTACTGCCTGTCATCGGGGGCTTGATCATTCGCGTGGTATTCGACCGCTTAGTCACCGCACTCTTACCGATCCTGCCCTGGCTATCCGTTCTGGCCATTGGTGGCGTAGTGTTCCCTGCCGTGGCAAAGTCCTCCGAGTCTCTCAAACACGTCGGCCTGATTGTCATTCTTGCCGTCATTCTCCATAACCTCATCGGCTATGTTCTGGGCTACCTATCCGCAAAGTTATTCAAGTTCTCCGTCCCTGTAGCTCGCACTACTTCCATCGAAGTTGCAACCCAGTCTGCCGGACTAGCATCCGGCATGTCCGGCAAACTGTGGTCTCCGGAAGCAGCAATCCCAGGTGCCGTCGCTGCTGTATGGCACAACATCTCCGGCGCACTATTTGCTTTCATCGTGCGCCGCATAGATGCTGCAAAGGGTACTCCCGCCACCAAGGCAAACCACCCCGAAACCCCCATCGCCTCCTAGTACGACCCGAAGCCCCCACATCAGAGTGAATGACTACCTCCACAGCCAACAGGATTTCATGCCTCACATAACTCCTACTCGATACCTTCACCTCAACGTCTCTCATGCCATCACCTCAGCATCGCTGATGCCCTTGAGTGTCCTCCACTCAGCGAAGTTCTGTGGACCACGCAAGTCCCAACAAGCAACAAAACGATAAGGCTGTCACGGGTCTTTGCTAGCGTCGAAGGTAATCACACACCAACAGGGAGGGGATCACCATGGCCACAATAGACACCATCAAAGTCAAAGTCGAAAAACTGCTGCGCATGGCCACAGACAGAGAAGGCACCCCCGAAGGAGACGCATTCAGAGACAAAGCATTCGAGCTGATGGCTCACTACGGGGTGGAACGTTCACAGATGCACAGCAACGAACCACACACAGCGATGCATCGCGACGTGGATTTTGCCGGAACATACACTGACATGCAGTTCGAGTTATTTAATTCCCTTGCTTCAGAGCTCCATTGCCAAGCTGTGATGTTTCGAATTCCACGTAGTTCGAAAGTCCAGCACGCAGTAGTATTCGGATGCTCTCACCACGTTGAACGCGTGATGTTGCTTTTCGGCCTACTCAGCCCACAGATGATCCTCGGCGCAACAAAACATGCCCAACTCTCACCGAATCGCCACATTTCTTCCCAGACTCAGAAACGCAGCTGGATGAATGGCTTTATCTCAACGATCGCAACGAGACTCCGCCAGATCGAGAGTCACTATGCCGATGAGTACACTCAAACTGATAGCGCATCAGGTACAGTGACCCCCGGAGCGATAGTCCTGCGCGACGACCGCGATAAGGCCACAAGCCTCGCGGCAGAACACTTTCCCCACCTCAGACGCAGTCGCTCAGCTCGAAGAACATGGGATCCTGACAGTTTCCACCTTGGAGTAACTAAAGGCAATACGATAGATCTCGGACAGACAAAGATGCCTACCGATAAGGAAGCTCTCCCTGCGGGCGGATCAACCACCCAACTCTGACGGATCGAGCACCCAACTGTTTCGCAATATTCTCTGCTCATCCTCTCACCAGTAGTAAAACGTTTGCACTAGCACGAGGTGTCCGACAGGCGCGTCGCTGGACAAAACGTCACGGTCACCACAGAATGTCCCTCATGGCCATAAGACACCGCTAGAGTGATCCACATGCGCATCTTTGGATTCCAGGAATACGGCGGGCCAGAAGTTGTTCAGCACCTCGATGTCCCGCGTCCACAATCACGTGCCCATCACCTCCTCATTGAAATGCGCGCCGCAGGAATCAATCCAGCGGATATCAAAGTCCGCAACGGAGCGCGGCAGAACAAATTCCCAGTAAAATTTCCCATGGCTGTCGGCCGTGAAGCCGCCGGCGTAGTCCTCGAAGCTCCAGCGGACTCGCCATTCCAGCCAGGACAGTTGGTATTCGGTGGAACCGCGACAGGCACTGGTGCTCTCGCCGAATTTGTGCTGCTCGACGCATCCCAAACAGCGCCCATTCCAGCAGGCCTTTCACCAAGTCAAGCCGCCTGTATCCCGGTAGCTTTTGGAACAGCCTGGGACGCTTTACACGAGCTCAACCTCGCCAAAGGCAGCACCCTTCTTGTTCTTGGGGCTGGTGGAGGCGTCGGCTCAGCAGCAGTTCAATTAGCGCAAAGCCTAGATCTCAACGTCGTAGGGGTTGCCAGCTCACAAAAAGAAGAATTTCTCACGAACATGGGAGCCAAGCATGTGGCCTACGACCGAGGAGACTGGTTAGCACAACTCGCACTATCCAGCGATACCTACGCGGGCATTATCGACGCAGCCGGAGGAGATACACTACGCGCTACCTCTTCACTAGTTCCCACCGGAGCTATACGTAGTGCCGCCTCCCCTGCTCTTGCAGAAGAATACGGAGGATCGGGCATCAGACGACGCCGCGAGGGGGAAATCTATAAACAACTCGCTGAGATGATGGCCAATGACGTGATACACGCCAACATCACGCATAGCTACCCTCTAGACAATGCGTCTCTGGCACTCGCAGCAGTAGAAACTGGCCATGCACGAGGCAAAACCGTTGTAACCAACGTATAGAGAAACAGACTTCGGCGGACAATCGGAATCTCACGTCATCGAAATCTCATCACTCATTGGGCACCGACAACTGTCCTATCCAACAAACCCTCGCCCACACCATGCGCAGCACAGGAGAGGAGTGAAGGGATCGTGTTCCCGCGAGGCAGCCAAGAAATGACATCGAGGATCAAGAGAATGAGGAGGTGGCGTGAGAAAAAGAAGAGGCAACTACTCCGAGTCAGTGGATAGGGCAGCCACAAAGGCTTCCTGCGGAACAGACACAGAACCGATGGACTTCATGCGCTTCTTTCCTTCTTTCTGCTTTTCCAGCAGCTTGCGCTTACGGCTGATGTCACCGCCGTAGCACTTGGCCAGAACATCTTTGCGCAGAGCACGAATGTTCTCTCGAGCAATGATCTTGGAACCGATGGCAGCCTGCACCGGCACCTCAAATTGCTGGCGTGGAATCAGCTCCTTGAGCTTCACGGTCATCTTGTTGCCATACCATTGCGCATTATCACGGTGGACGATAGCGCTAAACGCGTCCACCGGGTCACCCTGAAGCAAAATATCCACCTTGACAAGGTCAGATAGTTGATCGCCAGCTTCCTCGTAATTAAGAGAGGCATAGCCTTTAGTACGGGACTTCAACTGATCGAAGAAATCGAAGATTATCTCACCGAGCGGCATGGTGTAGCGCAATTCCACGCGATCCTCCGACAGGTAGTCCATGCCGCCCATCTGACCGCGTTTGGACTGGCACAGCTCCATCGTGGAGCCTAAAAATTCCGATGGCACGATAACGGTCATTTTGACCATCGGTTCATACACTTCTCGGATCTTTCCACCTGGCCAGTCCGATGGATTACGCACTATCTTCTCCGAACCATCTTCCGCGACCACACGGTATACAACCGAAGGCGCTGTCGAAATGAGATCGAGCCCGAACTCGCGCTCCAGACGCGTTCGAGTGATTTCCATGTGTAGCAGGCCAAGGAAGCCGCACCGGAAGCCGAATCCCAAGGCCACCGAGGTCTCCGGTTCAAAAGTCAGCGAAGCATCGTTGAGCTGCAATTTCTCAATAGCTTCACGCAGGTCGGGGTACTGATCTGCAGAGATTGGAAACAGGCCGGAATAAACCATCGGTGTCGGCTCTTCATAGCCCTTCAGTGGCTCCTCAGCACCATTGGCGGCCCACGTGATGGTATCGCCCACCTTGGACTGGCGTACATCTTTGACGCCGGTGATGATGTAACCCACCTCCCCCACGCCAAGCCCTTTAGTCTTCAGTGGTTGCGGTGAAACCACACCGATCTCCAGCGTTTCGTGATTCGCGCCGCTGGACATCATTTGGATCTTCTGGCGTGGCTCCAGTGTGCCATCGATCATTCGGACGTAGGTCACCACACCTCGATAGGTGTCGTAAACAGAATCGAAAATTAATGCTCGAGCGGGCGCCTCAGCGTCACCAACCGGGGCGGGCACTAATTCGCACACTCTGTCCAAAAGTTCTGGAACCCCCTCTCCTGTTTTGCCAGACACCCGCAGCACATCCTCCGGCTCACAGCCAATAATGTGAGCAAGCTCCAAGGAATACTTCTCTGGATCCGCCGCAGGCAGGTCAATCTTGTTGAGAACTGGGATGATCTCCAGGTCATTTTCCATCGCCAGGTATAGATTGGCCAAGGTTTGTGCCTCGATTCCCTGAGCGGCATCAACGAGGAGGATTGCCCCCTCACACGCTTCCAGAGCGCGGGATACTTCGTACGTGAAGTCCACGTGACCAGGAGTATCGATAAGGTGTAACACGAGCTCTTCCCCCTCGTGGGCACCAGAACGGGGAACCCACGGAAGGCGCACGTTCTGCGCCTTAATGGTGATGCCACGTTCCCGCTCGATGTCCATGTTGTCGAGGTATTGATCCCGCATATCGCGGTCTTCGATCACCCCAGACAATTGCAAAATGCGATCTGCCAAGGTGGACTTGCCGTGATCAATGTGGGCAATAATGCAGAAGTTGCGAATACGCGACGGCTCCGTAAAAGTTTCCGTTGCGTAATTCTGCTTCTTGCCTGCCATGTGTAGATCCCTTTCGATGGTCGTTGTTCAGCCTTGAACTCTACTAGAGACGCGACCGTATCTGGGTATCGTTCACGAGAGATGTGTACACACCTTTCTCATCAAAACGGCTAGTATCGTGGCCATGCGCCTGTTCAAGAAATTTCGCAGGTCGGAGGGTAACTCTGCCAGTAACCATCATGACGGTCGAATGTCGCGTTTCCTCCGTCGGAATTTCTCCACGCAGGGAAATTTGGATGAAGGGCTCCAATTACTCAACGAATATCTGGGGCTGACCGCCGCTAACAGTCACCTCACCATGTCCGGAGATGAAACCGTGAAGGCTCCGACACAGGCACATGCGCGAGCGGTAATTTACGCCCCAGATATGGATGGCCAAGCCGACCCTGGAGAAGTGGTATGGGTTAACATCCGCACCCAGAAAAACGGCGAACTAGAGTTGCGTTCCGTATTAATTATCGGCCGCCGGAAGCACACTCTGTTGGGCCTGCTCATCAGTTCAAACGCCGATTTCAATGATTCTCCGAACTGGATTCGCATTGGTTCCGGCCCTTGGGAACAGGAAGGTAACGAGGCTTATATCCGCCTAGATAAAGTGCTTGAAGTCCCTGAATCGGAGATTCAACGCCGAGGCGTCTCGATGCCTGAACGTCGCTACGATCTGATCGCCGCTCGCCTCCGATCCGATTATGGCTGGCACTAGCTTCCCTCCAGCAATAAAGAACTCTCCGCGTTTCTCACTTCTTCCGACGCCACTAATTGGCTTACGCAGCGCATGCTGGTATCTTCATAGTTCGTTCATATCCACGCTCACCCTGGCGTCGTTTTTAGACAAAGGGGAACGGGGGCTTAAGCCGCACGCTGCAGGACCTTGGGCAGCATGTCAGAGAACGCTTAACGCAACGCTCCGCCGGCTGTGGAAGAGCACAAAAATAGACAATCGAGAAAGAGGTATGCCACCGTGGCAAACATCAAGCAGCAGAAGAAGCGTGTCCTCACCAACGAGATCGCACGTCAGCGCAACCAGGCCATCCGCTCCCGTCTTCGTACCGAGGCCAACAAGTTCACTGCTCTCGTTGAGGCCGGTGACAAGGAAGGTGCAGAGGCACAGCTGCGCGTCGCTTCCCGTCTGTACGACAAAGCCGTAACCAAGGGCACCTTGCACCGTAACAACGCGGCGAACAAGAAGTCCGGAATGGCTCAGCGCCTGAACAAGATGGCGTAAGCGCGTTCTTCTCAGATCTCTTCCGCATAGGAAGAACGAAGAACACCATGCTTGGGAATCCCCGCACAACCATCACACCGCTCGTAGAGTGGAGCTAAGTGGATAAATCCGCTAGAGAAGGTTGCGCGGGTTTTTCTTTACACAAAGATCGATAGAGGCCACTCCAAAGGAGAAGTCACGCGATGAACGACCGTTTTCGGTCAGCCCTTCTGGGCACAGCTCTAGGCGATGCATGGGGATATCCCTACCAGGAAGCCCCGCAGCCAGAGAACACACCACTGCCTGAGATTCTCACGATCACTGATGACACGCAGATGACCCTGTCACTCTCTACGGCTATGCGTGAAATCACGACGAATAACATGGGGCGCGATGCCGGCATGCGTGAGATCAGTGAGCAGTTCCTGGATTATCACGCAGACCCTGACTACGACCGCTCCCCCGGGGCGGCCACCACCGAATCTTTGGACCGTCTGGAAGATCTAGGTCCTAGCCACTGGGAGGATGTATCCAGTCATTCTGGTGGCGCTGGAGCGGTAATGCGAGCAGCGGCCAGCGCCCTGTTGGCGCCTGCCGACCAGGGTGTGGGGTGGTCCGTCATGCAGGCTATTCTCACCCACGATTCCGGTATTGCACGAGCAGCGGCAGCCTCCGTGGCAACGATCCTTCTCGCGCCGCGGGAGGCGAACCTGCTGGATGTTGCCGAGGGGCTAGCTGGTGACACCCACTTCGATAATGACCGTCTGCTCACGGATCAGGAGAAAACCCAGATTCTTGAGGATTTCTCCGGCGCGATGATCACCGACGTGTATGGTGCTGCTGTGCCGCTGAGCGAGATCTTCGCCCGCGTCCGGGAGCTGCATAGAATCCTCTCTCCGCGTCTAGAAGAAGGCGACTTCGAAGTGCTCTACGAACGAGCATCGAAATTGATGAAGATCTTCGGTAAAGGCTACGACGCCGGGTCCTGCACCGCCTCAGCGCTACTACTGGCTCAGTTGTATCTTGACCACAAAGATCAATACGCACCCCATGATTTTCTCCACGCCGCGGTGAGCTGGCCGGGTAATCGCAATACGCGAGCCGCGGTTACCGGAGCGATGATCGGTGCTCACTTGGACAGTCCTCAGCGGTGGGAGGATTGCTGTGACTATGAATTCGAGGAGCGTTACGACGCCGCTATCCATTCCGGTGTGTGGCGAGGTTTTAAGAAAACTCCTCTTCCGACGCAGGGTTAAGCACAACTGGTGAGACCTGCCCGTATTCTTGCCCGTATTCTGCAGAGCATTCGCCCGTTGCTCACGGTGTGTTATCCATCACTGCCACGCGTGGTCAGCGGCGTCCCACTGTAAGGCCATGGGTGTTATTCCTAGCGGGTTATTCCTACGTGTCGGCGTCTAGCTACCCCATCCTTCATTACCGTGTGGCTATCTGCTGCCAGGGCGTTGTGCGACCAGCTGAGCAATAGCACGTACGGCTTCTTCCACAGCGTAGTCAACATCAGCTGCTTGCCCCTTCACGCCGGCATCGAGCTTGGCGACGACTTGCACTCCCTGGGCTACGGCGGCTGGCGACCAGGCGCGAGCTAGCCGTAGGGTTTTCTCTAATTTCCAGGGCGGCATGCCGAATTCGCCTGCGTTGCGGCGGGGATCAATACGGCGATTTTCAGCAACCTTGGCAATGTCCGCAACCATACTGCTCAGGGCACTCGCTAGAAGCACTGGCGGCACCCCCAGTTGTATCGCCCGGCGCGCGGAGGCCACAGCGTCGGTCGTCCTCCCTGACACGGCGTATTCCGCGACGTCGAAGCCGCTGACTTCAGCTTTTCCTGAATAGTACTGTTTCACTGCATCAACCGTGACTGCACCGTTCGTATCCGCGACCAGTTGGCTTATGGCGCTGGATAACTCACGGAGATCGGATCCGACAACCTCCACCAGGAATTGCGTCACATCCGGACTCACGCGCACTTTTTTGGAACGAAATTCAGACTCCACGAAGCTCAACAGCTCCCGCCCCTTAAGTTCAGCAGCGGAATTCACCTGAGCGCCCAATTTCGGCCAAGCCTGGACTAGCCTTTTGTTTCTTCCCTTACCCGTGTGCTGGAGAATCAGCACCACGCCTGGAGCTGGATCCACGATGGTAGATTCAATTGCTTCAACGATGTCCTTCGCCACGTCTTCTACTCCCCACACTACGATGATGCGGTGGTCGGCAAACAGGGAGGGACTCAGCAATTCAATGATCTCAGGCGCGGATAAATCGCTCGCCTTGTGCATTTCTACCGGTAATTCTGGGTTGCCGGCGTTACGCCGTGCAGCACGCACCAGTGCGCCTCTTCGCCTCTCGGCAAGGAACTCATCCGCCCCAACGATAAGATTTACAGGTGCTGGAGGCTTGGGGCTATTCATGTTTATTGATCATTCCACATTCTCTCCCACTAATGTGGTGCCGTCCCGACATGGGTAGACGACGGGGATTCCTTCTTGGGTGATGGTTGGCCTGCCATAGGCGCGCCCGCAACTTTTCACCACTATGAGATCCAGTGGTTGGTCATTGTCTTCCATCCACGACGCACTAACCCGGCGCGCTGCGTCGTCATCGTCGACTGTGATCACGGTTTTGGCGCTGACATCTATGTGTGACGGAGCCCATTGAGTTATCTGTTGCTCGTCTAGGCCGCCTTTCACCACGTCGACACCGCACCCCAGGATGATCGCCTGTATCAGCCACGCCCAGCGCCAGATTCGCCATAGGCGCAATCTTTTGAGACTGAATATGACGGTGATCAAAACTATTGCCCATAGAAGCGCCCACCAGAAACCGCCCGGAGTCAGCAACATAGGCAGAGAACTCAGAGTATCCGCCACACTGAGTATCCACCAAGCACAAGGAACCGCAGGAGCGAGGATAATCCCTGCGAAGTAGTGAGGTAGCCCGATACTAGCGAAAAACGCACCCACCGGGGAGGCTAGTAACCCAATCACGGTCACCGGCGCCACCGCTGCACTGACAAGCATGTTCGCCAACAATGCACTCAAAGACACACGGCCTGTCATGAGCACAATCACCGGCGCCGTTACCACATCGGCAGCGATGGTCACGCAGATGAAGCGAATGAACAGAACCTCAGCTTTGGTGGGATCTCGGTGCCACCGATCTGCGCAGTAATGTGTCCACCGTCGTAGAATCCCCAGGGATAACCACGGCGCCAACGCCACAATTCCCGCAGTAGCGACCACAGACAGAACAAACGCATACTGGACTGCCAAACCCGGCGCCACCAAGAGCAACACGATAATCGCCGCGTTCAACGCTGCTAACACATCAGACCAGCGCGCACTGGCCACCGCCACAATTCCCACCCCTCCCATCACAGCGGCGCGGAGAATGCTCGGTTCCGGTCCGACCAGCAAAACGAAACCGATCAAAGCGCACATGGCAGCCCCAACGCGCCACTTGGGTGAGCAACGGAAAAATGACAACATCACCATCGCAGTTCCCACAACGATGGACACATTCGCTCCTGAGACAGCTGTGAGATGTGACAAACCCGTTGCCAAGAATTGGTGGCGCACCTGCGGAGTTTGGCCGCTAATATCTCCCATAACCATACCGGGGATCAGCCCCGCCATATCCCCACCCCACCAATCACTCGCCCAGTTCAATCCTGCACGCAACCAAGCGGTCAGGACCCAAATCCCCTCCGGGCTAGCCTCAGGGTCCCACTCCACTGTTCGTGTCGCGCTGGCTACTACCGGGAGGAACTGTACGCTGTCATCCCAACGAACAGTGGCAGCTACATCCACTAGCTGTCCTGGCTGCACGTCTTCCAGGTTGTGAGCCGCGAAGGTACCACGTGCTCGTTCAGCATTGACAAATAAAGGCACTGTCCCCATATCCGGCAACTTAATGGGGATGAGTATTCTCCCCTCACCGAGCTGTTTGGGCGTTCCCGCGACCGGAAATTCACCGGTGATAGTGAGTTTTTGACCTATCCGCAAAGCGGTGATGGAAGATGTGGTGTCAAGAAGAAAAATTCGCCACCACGCGCACAAACCAACCACAGAGGCTGACACGGATGAAGCAATGACGCTACGTCCCAGTGACCTCCGTCTTTCCTCCCGATCTGCACCACGCACCATCAGCCATCCCACTATGGACAACGCAGCACAGGTAACCGCGGGCCACGGACTCCTCCATGCCACCGTCACTGCCACTACAATCCATACAGCCGCAGCTACTGGGAGCAGCCGTAGATCCTTTCCTCGCCTTCGTCTGATGGCCTCCGGCGAGTGATCGTCGCGATCAGCAGCAATGCTCTGGCTCACGATGCGCGGCCGTTCTAAACGTGGATGGCGCACTTTATCTACCCACTGGTGAGTCCAACGCACCATGCTGCGCGCTCGAGCAGCTCCCCGCGGCTTAGACAGTGACATGGTCTTTCATTGCCTCAAATTTCGCCGGTCCGATGCCTCAAACTTCCATCAGTTGCTCCACGGTAGAAAAGTCCCCGTTCGCTTCCCTCCACTTGATAATCGCCTCCGCTGTTGCTGGCCCCACTCCATCAAGCGTCTGCAGCGTTGTCGCATCTGCCGTGTTGATGTTCACGACATCTCCACCGCTCCCTGCTGCGTTGCCCTCACTCGAGGTGGTCCCTGTACCCCGGCGGGGAGCATTCCTTTCTTCGGCTGAGGGCATTCCCGGCATCACAACTGTGCTGCCTTCGCGGTCGACCACAATCTGCATTCCATCCACTACCACTTCGGCCAGATTGATATGAAGCAACGAGGCATCCGGCAGTTCACCACCTGCTTTCTGAATAACCTCGCCTACACGCGCGGTGCCCGCGATGCTGAGCAATCCTGGCGAGCGGACCATCCCCTGCACACTAACCACTGCGTTCTGTTCACTCGCGTCTGTCTCACCCTCGCCTTTTTGTGCAGCGTTTCCGTTCTTCTCTTCTTGTGTCTCCGACGCCACCTCTCGCTCACCTGGACTGTCACTTTTAGCGCTGTGGTTTGTCATCCCTAGATCACTTCCCCACAGCTGATCTGTGGAGTTTTTCTCTTTTCCACAACTGACCACTAGCGTCACGGCGAGGGCGATTGCCGCGATAATCCCCACAATCGCCCTCGCCGTTATGGGGCCCATCCCCACGCGCCGTTCGAAGTCCACTGGTGATACCTCATGTTCAGGCATGGGTTCCACCAGTGCCTCGATCCTCTGTCGGATCTCAGCCCTCCCCGAATTCTTCGACCAGCGCGTCCCCATGGCGCAAGTAAACACCATGGGCAGACTAGGCGTAGTGCCGGGACAGAGCTGGAAACGTGAAAGCCCCAGGAGGGTGTGGATAACTCATGGGGTGTGAATAAGTAATTTGCCGGTCATGTGCACATGCCTATTTTTGGTTCATGACCAGTGGTTTTATCCAGTTTTTTCCAAGACGTGAACAAAAGCTTGTGACCAGAAGTCTCTTATGTGAGGCCGAAGTTTTAACCGAACGCATTCCACCCACCCAAGAGAAGTTTTATTGGCACGTCTTCTACCCACACTGGAGAGCTTTATCGCACACGCTCTACCAAAACACGGTGGTGACAGCGATGGAACTGGGCCCTGTATGTACCGAAAGCACGTCAGAGATTTGAATCCGCGAAAACTCAACATCGGGAATGGCGATATCTGCTGGATCATAGTGTGTGCCGGCAATACTCTCCATGGATTCTGTTTCATCGCGTTGTGCTACACCGGATGCGTCCACCGCCTGGAAACCCCCGGATCGATCCTTATGATCTCCGCTCTTTCCCTGTTCAGTGCCTACTTTCTGGGCCTTAGCTTTGTCAGTGTGAACCTTATCCGTTTTCGTTTTCTCAGCCTTGACCATGTCCCGAATCCTCGCCTTTTCTTTTGCGAGAATGAGGCGTTCTTTTTTCTTTTCAGATCCATCGGGTATAGCAAACGGACCATCATGCGAAGAAGCGTGAATGCGCAGTTCTTCCACGCGTTCCTGCATCGACGCGATCAACTTTTCTGCAACGTCCACTGCTTCGTTTTCATGGACGGCAACACGGATACGGCGAGGTGATTCTCCCCTCACCGCTGCGCGGGTGGCCTCCTCAATGACCACCTCAGTCACCATATTCACCAACTTATCCATGGCCTTGCCTTGAGTGCGTGTTTTAGCGGCCAAGGCAATACGCCCATCCTCCAACCGGAGAATTGGTTTGATGGCCAACGCAGTCGTCAGCAGGGTTTGGCCAGTTGAGAGCCGGCCACCCTTGCGAATGGCATCCAGTCGATGCACATAGAGCCACAGATTCGACTCGTCAATCACCCGCTGAGCAGCACGGAAACAATCCTCCAGCGACCCACCTGCTTGGGCGATTTCGGCGGCCTTGAGTGCTGCAAAACCGTTAACCATTCCGGCCGTATTTGTATCCATCACACGGACTTTGCCGTCGAAAATGCCTGCAGCAGACACGGCGTTACTCCAGGTGGCAGACAGCTCCTTGGAAAGGTGAATGGCTACCACGCCGGCGTCGCCCCCACGCTCAAGCAGACGAGCGTAACACGCAGTTAATTCTAGAGCCCCGAGCCCAGCCGTGGTTCTGTCTGTGCCTTCGCCGTCGGTGTGCAGATCCAGAACACTCACCTTGGACTGCTCAGCCAACTCTTTTGGCAGACAGGAAGACGAGTCGGTAACGACGTGCACTGTCATGCGAGGTTATCCTCTCCACCTTCATCAGGACTAGCGGTTTGCACTGGAGCTTTGCCCGGAGCTGCAGACATATTCCATCCCTCCAGATGCCAGTGGGGATCTTTCCACCACTGGCGGTCTTTCTTGGGAACATGCGGCACCGTAGAGCCATCGATGGCAGGAGGGCTCATCGTTGCCCCCTCCCCGTAGAACTTCTGCCGCGCCATAAGCTGCGACCAACGCACATTTCCTAGCCCAGAGAACATACTGAAGTGGGAAATGGGCAGTTCCAGCAACTGAGCAGTGAGCGCACCAATAGTTCCGCCGTGGGCGACCATCACCACCATCCCGCGGTCAAAAACATCTGTCTCCATCAGCTCATTGACCAGCGAGTGGGCGCGGGTGGCCACTTCCACGCGAGTTTCTGCATTCGGAGGCGCCCAATTGGGAGCATGGCGCCAGTAAGCTCGCTGACCGGGATAGTTGTGGTCTACCTCTTCATGCGACGCACCCGTCCAGTCACCCAGATCCGTTTCTCGCAAGCGCCTATCAGTCTTGACCTCAAGCCCCCAGGCGTCAGCGAGTATGCGGGCTGTGTCGACGGCGCGGGTGAGATCCGAAGAGTAGACAGCGGAGACATCCCACTCGCCGATCTGCGATGCAACAGACTTCGCCTCAGCAATGCCCTCGGCAGATAAGGGTGTGTCCAATTGCCCTTGCATACGGCCACTTTTGTTGTAGTCGGTCTGCCCGTGGCGAACCAATACCAGACGGCGATTCATGTGATGTCTCACTCTCCTCTCATCACTATGCAGCAGTCCACGTCATCCATCACACCCACAACCATAATCAGCCAAGGGGGACGAACAGGGGTTCTTCGCTCTTCCTACAGTTCGTCCACATCAGGGGTGGGGCCAGCTAGTGGCAGGTCATCCACGCTGGTAGCTTCCAGGACGTCAACCTCCGTGTCTTCGTCCCAGTTGGTTCCTCGATCAATCTGTTCCACACCATCAACTGCAATCTGAGGAGCATCGCGCCACAAACGATCCAGGGCGTAGAACTCACGTTCCTGAGCACGTTGCACGTGAACCACCACGCTACCGTAATCCAGCAGTACCCAATGTCCGTCACCTCGGCCTTCTCGGCGTAGAGGTTTCTCGCCCAACTCGCTGAGCGCATCTTCCACTTCATCAACAATGGAATTGACCATGCGCTCGTTGTCGCCAGAAGCCACAACAAAGCAGTCAGTGATCGCCAAACGATCAGAGACATCAATCACCAGAATATCTTCGGCCAGCTTGTCCGATGCGGCACGTGCTGCTGCAGATGCCAGTGCAATGGACTCAGAAGTCGCAGTCAAAAATGAACCTTTCACCAAGCACGGTTTATGCGTTAAAACACAAATAGCCTACCGGTGTTTGTGCAGTTAATCCATGCGCGTGCCCAATCCATGCGCGTGCCTATTGCACATACATGCGGTGCTTGGCTATGTATTGCACCACCCCATCGGGTACGAGATACCACACAGGACGACCAGCTGCAGCTCTCTCTCGACAGTTTGTGGAACTAATCGCCATCGCCGGAATTTCCACAAGGCTCAGCCGCCCCTCATCCATCTCTCGTTGAAGGGGATGTTCGCTGCTGCCCACCCCGTGCCCGGGGAGCTCGTACCCCGGCCGAGTCACGCCCACAAAGTGCGCGAGATCGAACATGGACTCCCAGTCGCGCCACGTCACAATCTTGTTCAATGCATCAGCTCCCGTGATGAAGAACAGTTCTGCACCCGGATACTCGGCCCGTATGTCTGCCAACGTGTCAATAGTGTAGGTATCTCCACCCCGATCTATATCGGCTCGGGAAACCTCGAAACGGGGGTTGGATGCCGTAGCAATGACTGTCATCAGATAGCGATCTTCCGCCGAAGATACTGAGCGATCCTTCTTCTGCCATGGCTGACCTGTCGGTACATACACCACCACGTCTAGATCAAACATGTCGGCAACTTCGCTTCCTGCGACTAAGTGACCGTTGTGGATGGGGTCGAATGTGCCTCCCATTATTCCCACCCGCGTCGGCCGCGAGTTACCGTTAGTTGTTGAAACCATGGTGGCAATTCTAGGTGAAACACTGTCGAGGTCTATGAGTCATGTCCCGTCAACCAACCTCCCCGGTCACATCCTCTAAGTCTTCGCACAGGGAGCGTCCGGGTACCTCCACTCGCCGCCGTAAGCGTCAGTCACGCGGCAATGCATGGGTGCCCAATCAACACGGCGCATGGGCGATGCTTATCATGCCCATGTTCGTCGGCGTGATTTTGGGTCTGCTGTTGAGTCCTGCTGCCCCGGGAACTCCGGAGCGTTTTAAGGTGTATGCACTCATGGCGGCAATCGCAGTGATGTGGCTCTTCGGCTATTTCGCTTTCTACGCTTTCGGGTTGTGGCATAAGACCCGTAGCAAGCAGCGCAAAAAAGAATATCGCGCACCGCTTGTTGTCTACGGTGCTATCACTGTCATCGCTGGGTTGTCCGCCCTTGCTATGAATTGGCAGATGCTGTGGTGGGTTCCCATATTTCTTCCCCTGGTCGTTTGGGCATTCGTGGAAGTTATTCGACGTCACCCCCGCTCCCTATCCAGTGGAGTGTCCACTACGGTGGCGAGTTCTCTCATGATTCCGGTCATGGTCTCGGCTGCTGTCCAGGGACCGCCAGGCTTCTTCTTCTACGCTCCGGCACAGCTGATCATCGCGACGCTGTGCGTCGCGCTGTACTTTGTCGGAACGATCCCTTACGTCAAGACGTTAATCCGTGAAAAAGGTAATCCGTCCTACGTAAAATTCTCGGTGATCTACCACTTCATCGCCCTCATCGTGGTGTCCATCATGTGTGTGCCGCTTCTTATTTTGGGCGTCTTTTGGCCTAGCGCGTTGATATTTATCCTCACTATGGCGTGGTGCCTCTACAGAGCATGGCGAGTTCCAGCGTTGGCTGCAAACAACCCACGCGCGTGGACTCCCAAGCGCGTGGGTATGCGGGAAATATGGCCCACTCTCACGTTGGCCGTGGGCTGCGTAGCCATTGCATTTTTCTAGGACGTCAGTGTGATCTCCATCCGCACCGCAGCGTAGTTATATTGCACTACGCCCGCGTACCTATTGCGCCACAGCGTAGTTAACGCGCCATGTCATAGAGCTACCGCACCGCAGTTCAGCTCCGGGCAGAAAACGTTTCCCCTCAGAAATGCTTACCCATACCTTTTATGGGCGGGCATGACCTTCGCCATTGAGAACCCATTTGGTGGAGGTCAATTCTGGCAGAGCCATCGGCCCGCGCGCGTGCAACTTCTGGGTGGAGATGCCGATCTCTGCCCCGAATCCAAACATTTCTCCATCGGTCCACGCAGTAGATGCGTTAATGGCCAGTGTGGAAGAGTCCACGAATTTCTCGAAGTAATTAATCACTCCGTAATCGGTGGCAGAAATACCCTCGGTGTGGCCAGAAGAGTACTGAGTAATGTGCTTTACTGCCTCTTCGACACCATCAACGATCTTCGCCGCGATGTCCATACTCAGATATTCGTCACTCCAGTCCTCTTCCTCCGCCTGAATAACATCGCCAATCAAGTCATCCAGCTCAGACTTGTCACCGTGAATGGTCACCCCAGCATCCTGCAGCGCCTTGAGCACTCGGGTTTTGTCATTGTTGCTGAGAGCGGCGTCGAGAAGAACAACCTCCGTGGCATTGCACACAGAAACGCGGCGAGTCTTACCATTCACCACCAAGTCAATGGCTTCATCGAGGTTGGCGGACTTGTCAATGTAGAAATGACAGTTGCCCGTACCGGTTTCGATGGCAGGGACAGTAGCCCCCATGACCACGGCGTTAATCAACCCTGCTCCACCACGGGGAATAACCACATCAACCAAGCCGCGCGCAGTGATGAGATCGTGCACGGAATCATGCGACTGGCATGGCAAGAGTTGCACAATCTCTCGCGGATGACCATGCTTCTCGGCGGTATCTTGCAATATCTCAACCAGTTTTTCATTGGTAAAGCGCGCCGACTTCGAGCCGCGCAGCAACGGCACGTTACCGGATTTGATGGCAAGACCAAAGGCATCAACCGTGACATTAGGGCGAGCCTCATAGACCATCCCCATCACACCGAGTGGCACACGTACCTGCTTCATGCGCAAACCGTTGGGACGAGTGTATCCCCGGACAATCTCACCCACCGGATCTGGCAAACCAACCACCTGACGCAGGCCACCAGCAATGCCTGTAATACGCTGCTCATCCAAGGCCAACCGATCCAGGAGAGAATCCGCGAAACCGCACTCGCGGCCAGCCCTCAGATCCTTTTCATTAGCCTCAATAATGGCAGCGGACTGAGACTCGAGCGCATCGGCCGCGGCGTTGAGCAGTTCATTTTTCTGCTCGGTGCTCAAAATGGTGGTCTGACTAACTTCCTTAGCTTTGCGAGCCTTGGATAATACCTCATCTCGCTCGGCTTGACGTTCGGGGGTCAGATCTTCAGGAAAATTCGCATTGGGGTTTGACATGCCACTCAACTGTACCGACTTTTAACACACACCTAAAGCAATCTGAGTGTGCACATCTCAAGTCACTACACGCCACGCACCTCAACCGCTCGGCATACACCGGAGTCACCCTCTAGCCTGGTAACTGAGCCCGGTTGGAGTAAGTGGACAGATAATCAGCATGCACCACCGGCCGGCGGGCAAAATCAGGCAACTGGCTGGTCGGACGGCCTATCATGCCATCCAACATCGCGGAATCATAATTCACTTCTCCGCGGCCAACGAGTTCACCATCGGCACCCACGATGTCCACAATGTCCCCCTGTGAAAAATCGCCCTCGACGCGGGTAATCCCCACTGCCAATAGGGATTTACGGCTCTGAGTCACGGCCGCCACTGCACCCTCGTCAAGGTGCAATCGCCCCGAAGCGTCAGCCGCATACAGTACCCAGAATTTCCAGGCGGAAAGACGATCTTCCTGCGGCCAGAAACACGTCCCCACCTGGGCATCATCCAGCGCCGCACCAATATTGTCCATGGAGGTCAGCAGTACAGGCACGCCCGCGCGAGAAGCCAAGCGAGCAGCGGATACTTTTGCGGCCATGCCACCGGTTCCTAAGCGCCCCCCATCACCGGCTATCACACCCATGAGATCCTTGCCAGACTTCACCTCCGGAACAAACTGAGCGCCAGGTTCTGCCGGGTTGCGGTCAAACAATCCATCCACGTCAGACAACAAAACCAATGCATCGGCAAAAGCCAAGTGGCTGACTAAGGCAGCGAGTCGATCATTGTCACCGAACCGCATATCGACGGTGGCCACCGTATCATTCTCATTCACAATTGGAACGGCCTTAAGCTGGCGTAGGCGATCAATAGTGCGCTGCGCATTACGAGCGCGATCACGAACGCCGGCGTCGGATGCAGTGAGAAGAACCTGGCCAATGGTGCGGCCATAACGGGCGAAACTGCGCGCCCATTCCTGCGCTAAAAGAACCTGTCCCACGGACGCAGCTGCCTGTTTAGTCGCCAGATCCGTAGGACGCTGAGCCAATTCCAAAGGCCCCATGCCGCAGGCCACGGCACCAGAAGACACGACGATGACATCAGACCCACGATCCATGCGAGCTTCGAGGGCATCGGCAATAATGTCAATGCGCCGCGGATCCACATGGCCGTTCTCATCCGTCAAGGAGGAGGATCCGATTTTCACCACAATACGGCGTGCCCGAGCTATATCCTCACGGTAACGGGATTCATGCCCCATCGCTGGATGATCCTCTGGGATCTCAGGATCTGGAAACTCAATGGTGGTTGCGGGTACCACCGGACCCGGCTGGTGAACCGGACGGCTCCCATAGCTGGCGACTGTATTGATCGGTTCCGAGACTTCTTCTGGCCCCGAGTAAGTCAATGCAGCTGACACACTAGAAGCGGGATTCTGGTCATCGGACTGTGCAATGTGGTCGTCGTTTTTCCCAGTTGGCATGAGTACTAGTATGCCAGCATCACCTGTATTCCGTAGCACCCCGCCATCCCTCTAGCCCTCCCAGCGCTCAGTGGAGGCCTCCTCACCATCGCCATAATCAAATTCATCGATCAAACCGCGACGAGCTTGGGAAGCACGCTTGCGCTGCTCAGCGGTCGCACGGTGGTTCTGAACAAGACGGTTGTCCGTGCCACGGCTGCTCGGTGTCATATCTACACCGGCTGCGGTCTGCGGATCCCATTCGAACGTGATGTCCCCAATGGTGACCTCAGACCCTTCCTGAGCACCGGCTTTCCACAGTTCGTCTTCTACGCCCGCTTTCGCCAAACGATCCGCCAGGAATCCCACTGCTTCGTCATTGTCAAAGTCGGTCTGTAGAATCCATCGCTCGAGTTTTTCCCCTGTGACGATGAATGCATCATCACTGTGAGGATCGCGTCGCACCTCAAATTCCGCAAAGTGGCCACCACGGCTGTTCTTTCGCAACCCCTTCGGGGTAATGACCTGTGGAGGACGCGACGCCACGGGATGATTCTTGCGATGTTGCTTCACAATGTCCGCTAAAGCATATTTAAGCTCCTGCAATCCCTGGTGAGCGACCGTAGAAATACGGAAAATGGGCCACCCAAACTCTTTGAGCTCTTCTTCCTGCAGATCTGCCATCTCAGCGGCATCAGGTACATCCATCTTGTTCAAAATGATGACCCGAGGACGGTCGCGTAGATCACCCAAACCAGAGTCAGTAGCCAACTCAGATTGATAGTTGGCCAGTTCATTCTCCAGGGCACGAATATCATCCACCGGATTGCGCTCAGCTTCCAAGCAGGCCGCGTCCACCACGTGAGCCAGCACAGCGGTGCGTTCAATGTGGCGCAAGAAATCGAGTCCGAGACCCTTGCCTTCAGACGCGCCGGGGATCAGACCTGGAACATCAGCCATTGTGAATACTTCATTCCCCACAGTGACCACACCGAGATTCGGGGCCAGAGTAGTAAATGGGTAGTCTGCGATCTTCGGCTTCGCCGCAGACAGCACTGAGATCAGAGAAGATTTACCGGCGGAGGGGAATCCCACCAAGCCCACGTCCGCCATTGACTTCAGCTCAAGAACGATATCCTTTGCTTCGCCTGGCTCACCTAACAAGGCAAAACCCGGCGCCTTACGGCTTTTGGAAACCAATGACGCGTTGCCGAGGCCGCCATGTCCTCCAGACGCGACAATCATGCGGGTGCCGATTCCGGTGAGGTCTGCCAACACCTCGCCTTTATCATCAAGCACGACCGTGCCTTCTGGCACGGGAAGGATACGATCCTCCCCGCGCGCTCCATGTCGGTTATCCCCGGCCCCATTATTTCCACGCTGAGCCTTGATGTGCGGGTGGAAGTGGAAGTCAAGGAGAGTGTGAACCTGGGGGGAGACTTCGAGCACGATGTCTCCCCCATGCCCACCGTTGCCCCCATCTGGCCCACCGAGCGGAACAAATTTCTCACGGTGAACGGATGCACAGCCATGGCCGCCGTCTCCGGCCTGCAAGTGCAGCACCACACGGTCAACAAACTGTGGCATATGGAGTGTTCCTTTCCATTGAATCTTTTGTGAGATGGGACTGTCACACGTGTTCTGAATCTTTGTGAAATAGGACTGTCACACGTGTTCCTTTTATTGCGCGTCGTCCTTAGCCATTTTCTCTTTGTTCATCGTCTCACTCGTCACTATTCTCCAGTTTCCTCAGAGAATAATTTGAGCGAGCGGAGATACACAAAGCCGCCAGCAGGGTGTCCCACTGGCGGCGTGTCAAAGCGTGGAAGCTTGTTGGGCTTGGGTGAAGCTTTAAACAGCCTCGTTCTCCACGATGTTTACAGTGCGGCGGTTGCGCTTAATGGAGAATTTCACAGCGCCTGGCTTCAGGGCGAACAAAGTATCGTCCCCACCGCGGCCAACGTTCTCACCTGGGTGGAATGCGGTGCCGCGCTGACGGATAAGAATCTCGCCTGCCTTAACCTGCTGGCCGCCAAAGCGCTTCACACCGAGACGCTTGGACTCGGAGTCACGGCCGTTGTTGGAGCTAGATGCACCCTTCTTGTGTGCCATTAGTCTCTCCCTCCTTCAGGAAGATTACGTGTCTCGGTAATTTACTTAATACCGCCGACCTTCAGGACGGTTAGGTCCTGACGGTGGCCGTAACGGCGCTTGTAACCGGTCTTGTTGCGGTAGTGCATGCCGTTGATTTTAGGGCCGCGGACGTGCTCAACGATCTCAGCGTTAACAGTGATGTTGGCAAGCTTGTCACCGGTGGTGACATCTGCGCCGTCGACGACGAGAACCGGGGTGAGAGCCACGGATTTACCCGGCTCACCCTCGATCTTCTCGACCTTGACGAGGTCACCTTCGGCAACCTTGTACTGCTTGCCGCCGGTCTTGACGATCGCGTACATGGTAGGGCTACCCCTTTATTTCTCTCTTCGACTCAGGCCACACACACCGCATCGACGCTGGCATGCAACGTGTACGTCCTGACTGGACAATTCGGTCTTTCACTGTGTTCTTTACACCTGTAGCCGCATGACGACTGCGTGAAGTTGATCTTCAGCGGTATCGTCTGCGCTTGTGATACGAAAGCCCTCAGCGGGTTTTCCTCCGCGCACACAGACGCGGTTCACTGGCGTTTTGAACAGCGACTGCTCAAGACTACCCGTTCATCTTGGTTTTTCCAAAATCTCACGGACAGAATTCACAGCCGCTCACATGCGTCACACTAGTTCTCGTTGACACGACGGACAACGCGCCTCACGCGGCGTTTCCCTCCTTGTGCCTGCGCCTGCGTTTTTCTTTCGGTCGACGCAGTGCGCTCGCCGGAAGAACGCCTCACACTGCGCCTGCGAGCTGTCCGCATCGGCCGGCGCGAAGACTTCTTGCCATCGGAGTCCTCCGCCGCTACCCCAGTGGCGAAGTCCTCCGGCCGCGGCGGAATATCAGATCGCGAATTGCCTCGTGTATTTCGCTTTCGGCGCGGAGAGGAATCGAACTCACGTTGAGCTTCGTCGAAACTCCGCGTGTTCTCGTGGGTAAGAACACTCACGTGATCCTGGGCAGAGCCGTTGACTTCGTTCTCGTCAGGGCGCGTCATGGATGGCTGATCCACCACCCGACGCGCTGAACGCACGACACGACGCATACGGCGGCGTCCTTGCTTCTCTATGCCATCTGTACGCCCGTGATCTCGATCGTCATGGCGAACCTGTTGTTGATCACTCTCACGCCTGGACTCCACGCGGCGGGCGGCAGCACGGTCTGCGGAAGTGGACGATTTCTTAGACCTTGTGCCACGAGATCCACTGGATGTCTCGATGGTTGGGACGTTGTGGCGTCGAACCACACGGCGTACACGGCGCCGAGGGTGAGCCACAGCGCGCTCATCTTGGGTGACATTCTGCGGCGTCTCGCTCGGCTTTGCGTGAGCCTCTTCCTCTGGCACATCTTCCGGGGTAGACGCTGCGTGTACTGTCTGAACAGCCTCCGCAGACGCACGACGCGCCTGAGCTTCCTCCCGCAGCCGTTGTTCTCGACGCAACTGCTGCCGCACCTTGCGGTTGCCATGATCACGACGTTCAAAGTCCTTATCGCTGCCATGATCCTCAACTGGATCAGCGTGAATAATGACCCCGCGACCGCCGCAGTGCTCGCAAACTGTAGAAAACGTCTCCAGAAGACCTGTGCCCAAACGTTTACGAGTCATTTGAACCAGTCCCAACGACGTCACTTCGGACACCTTGTGACGGGTGCGATCACGTCCTAAGAACTCGGTAAGACGTCGTAGAACCAAATCTTGGTTCTCTTCCAGAACCATATCGATGAAGTCCACCACGATCATGCCGCCCAGATCTCGAAGGCGCATCTGACGAACAATCTCTTCAGCCGCCTCTAAGTTGTTTTGTGTGACGGTCTCTTCGAGATTGCCACCGGAACCGATAAATGACCCCGTGTTCACATCGATAACGGTCATGGCCTCAGTGTGGTCAAATACCAAATGACCACCAGATGGCAACCACACTTTACGGCTTAACGCCTTAGCCAGCTGCTCGTCTAAGTTCATCGCAGCAAACACGTCTTGGCCGCCGTTGCGCTGCGGATGCCACTTCACCACGCGGTCTTTCAGATCAGGCGCCATTCTGCCTACATAGTCACGCACGGTCGACCAAGACTGCTCACCTTCTACGATGAGCTCGGTGAAATCTTCATTGAAGATATCGCGGACTACCTTGACCAGCATATTCGGCTCTTCGTAGAGGGCGATGGGCTTTGCGCCTTTGCGACTGCGCGCGTGTGTTTCTTCCTTCGCTACGCTTTCCCAGATGCGATGTAGGCGCTCAACATCTTCTCGAATGCGCTCTTCCTCCACATTCTCGGCAGCGGTACGAATGATCGCTCCACCCTCACCGGGGACTACTCGGGTGAGAATTTCCTTGAGACGCTTCCGCTCACCTTCAGGGAGTTTGCGTGAGATGCCCGCCGTTGTTCCACCTGGGAAGTACACCAGGTAGCGGCCAGCGAAACTGATTCTCCCTGTGAGACGCGCACCTTTATGTCCCAATGGATCCTTGATGACTTGAACCATGATCTGGTCGCCGGCTTTCAAGGCCTGGTCAATGCGACGCGTTTTGGTGTGCAGGTGTGGCGAATGCCAATTCATCTCACCCGCGTAGAGCACCGCATTCCGACCTGTACCGATATCAATGAATGCAGCTTCCATGCTGCCCAACACGTTTTGAACCGTACCCAAGTAGATATTGCCAACGATAGAGCTTTGGGTCTCGGAAGCAACGAAGTGCTCCACCAGCATTCCGTCTTCCACCACACCGACCTGTGTGGTGAGACCTGCCTTGTCGGTGCGTTCAGAGTCACGAACCACCATCTTGCGTTCGACAGACTCGCGACGAGCGAGGAACTCACTACGGCTCACGATATGGCGTGGTTCGCGACGGTTCTCCTGGCGCCATTTGCGGCGGGATTCTAGCCGGGTGCTGCCCTTCACGCGCACCGGCTCGTCGACAATATCGGCCTCGTCCCGCTCGGCAGGGTGTAGCTTTTCTGGTTTTATTTCCTCAGCGTGTGTTTTCCTTTCCTCTTCGTCACTGTATGTTTTCTTATCCTCCTCGTTATCCTGCTCACCAGCGAGGGGAGCCTCGATTTGTTCCTGTTTGCCGGTGGTTCTTGTTCCCCGGCGCCCACGGCTGCGACGACGACGGCGTGAACGCCGCGCGCTGTTGGAACGGCTCTCTTCTTTGTCAGATTCCGTGTCGGACTGTGGTGTGTCCTCACGTTGAGAAGTAGCGTCCTGATCGGAGAGAGAATCGATATGCCCTGGTGCTGTCTCCTTGGCGTGTTCCTCGGACTTCTCTTGAGCCAGCTGTTCGCTGGCACCATATCGGCGCACGACCCGCCGCACACGGCGCCGAGTCGTCTTTTCCTTCGGCTCCTCCTGTACATCAGAGTGGTGTTGTTCAGCATCATCAGTTTGGGACTTAACCGCTAATGCTTTTTGACCGGAATCCTTATCCTCTGATGCCTGCTCGACCGCGTCCTTATAGCTCTTATCGGCGGAGGTTTTCTCGACCGCCTCCTTATCGTTCTTATCCGCAGGGGTTTTCTCAACCGCGTCCTTATAGCTCTTATCGGCGGAGGTTTTCTCGGCGGCATTCTTATCTGCAGGGCTATCAGGTTCAGCCGATGCTTCTGGGGACTGCACAGCCTCTACGGTGTTACCCGAAGTCTTCTTACGAGTAGTCCGCTTAACAGTTTTTTTCGCGCGTTGACGTGCAGGTTTTCCCTCTACAGTGACGTTGTCAGCCTGCTGTGCGCTGCTCTCTTCTGTCACCGGAGCCGTCGGCTCTGCGGTCTGATTAGAGGTTTTCTTCGCAGTCTTTTTCGTCGTCTCCGCGGTCTTCTCAGTCTTTTTCGCAACCGCCTTCTTCGCGGTTTTCTTCGCAGTCTTTTTCGTGGTGTTCTTCGCGGTTTTCTTACCGCTCTTGTTCACGGTTGTCTGGGTGGATGCCAAGGCATCGAGCACTGCACCAACTTGCTGTTTAGTCACGGTGGATGCTGGACGCTTCCCCTCAATGCTGTGTTCGGCGAGGATAGTCAGCAGTTCTGCGCTGCTCACGCCGAGCATCTTGGCTAGTGCGTGAACTCGAGTTTTCTCCCCCAGTTGGTCTCTATCAATTTGTGCGGCCTGTGCCGACAGTTCCTGGCTGGAAATAGCCACGATTCTCCTTTGTGCGCTGGTACGCCCCTGAAGCCACCGAGGGACTGAAGAGTCGCAGGATGCGCCATGCGTCTGCCTAGGTTCGGCGTCGGTGAAACCAAGCGCCTAGCTCCTACGCGAGCGTCGCACCCGATCGCCTCTCCGCGGGCGACCGCTGCAAAATGTTAAAAGTACAGGTAGGTCTGGTAAAACGGATGCCTCATCATCGTTGTGGGCCGTCCGTCCGCAACCATTGTCGCATACTCCCCTATAGATAGTGTGAATCGACGGTAGACGGCTCATTGATTTCTTCTCTGCACTGCCCCTAACGTGACGTGCCCCTAACGTGACGGGTCTCAATCACTGTTATCCGCTCGTCCGCTATTCGATCGTGTTCCCTAAACATCCCTCAAACATCCCTCATTTTCGGACCGTCAGCAACGGTGATCACGCTGAGGCAAGCAGTGTGTCATTCGAGATGCCCCGCTACCCATTGAGAGCCTGAAACAGCTTTTTATTCGCTTTATGTAGTCCTTTGAAAGCCGTGAACTGCCGATCATAAACGCTCTTATTAGCCCGGTTCGGTTCAAAACTTGCCGCAACTTTAACAAGGTCTTTTGCCTGATCGACGCCAGAAATCATGCCTTCGCCCACCGCGACCAATAACGCTGCCCCAACCGCTCCAACGTCTTGGGGGTGGTCTACCACGTCGACGGGTCGTTGGGTCACATCAGCTAGGATCTGACTGGTGACATCGGACAGCGCTCCACCGCCGACAAAACGCAGACGTGAGGAAGTACTCACTCGCTTTTCTTGCGTCTCCAGGAACCAGCGCATGTGGAAGCAGACCCCCTCGACCACCGCACGCAACAGCTCGGTCTTGCCGGTATCGAGAGAAATATTCAGAAACAAAGCCCGAGCCAACGGATCTTCAAACGGAGAACGGTTACCGTGCAGCCACGGAGCGAACAACACGCCCCCCGCTCCCGGCTCAGCCCGCCCAATGACCTCAGAAAGGTAATCATAAAGCGAGCTATGAATGCTTTCTTCAGACTCTGTGACATCACTCTTTTCGAGGAAAACATTGATCTCATCGAGCGCCAAATGATCACGCACCCACTCCAAACACTTCCCCGCTGTCTCTAGCTCTGCAAAGTAGTTGTATCGCTGCGGATCCGCGCCAACAATCGCGGCAATCATTGACGCGATATCGACAGTCTGCTTGTCAGTGACAGTAGATACCCAACCTGAGGTTCCCATATACACATGCGTGTCCCCCAGCGCCGTCGCACCCGCACCCACACCGATTAGAGACGCATCCCCTCCTCCCGCGTAGACAGGAGTTCCCACCGGCAGCCCAAGTTCCGCCGCGGGCTTCGCCAACAAGCCACCCACAACATCAGAGGAGTTAATGATGCGTGGCATATGCCGAGGCTCCACTCCCAACAGCTTCATCGTGAGTTCATCGAAACGTGGCCTATCTGCCCGAATATCGTACAGTAGCGTAGCGAAAGCGCTATCTTGGCTCATGATGAATTTGCCGGTCATACGTGCTATCACCGCCTCTTTGACATCGAGCCACTTATAGCCACGCTGGAATTCCTCCGGACAGTGTTGGCGCAACCAGTGATACTTCCATACTGGGTCTTTTACACTCGCGGCCACGGCACCGGTGCGTCGCAAAGTTCGCAATGCTGTCACCGCATTAACACCCGCTATGCGCGGACCTCTTCCCACCTGCTTTTTCATTTCAGCAGATGCCCGCTGATCCATGTAACTAAAAGCGTTATGTACCGGAACCCCATCGCGGTCGACCATGACCATAGCCTGCATCTGTGCACAGAACGTTATTCCAGAAAGGTCGCCCATCGCCTCCGGGTGCCGCCTACGCAACAGCCGAGTTAGTTCCACGATGGCAGCCCACCAGTCATTTGGATCCTGCTCAGCGCCACCACCAGGGAGAATATGTAATTCGTACGTCGACGTCTCAGAATCCAATTTGGTCACAGTATCTTGAATGCGGAAAAGGCAGGCCTTAACCCCAGTGGTTCCAATATCGAAGGCCAGAGCGTGAATCACTTTATTATCTCCTGGTTACGCCCGCATAAGTTACGCCTGCAAAGCGGAGGTAATGAGCTGCATCGAGCGGTCTAACAACGCCTCGTCAGAGTCGTCGATCCCCTCGAAATACATAGAACGTCGTTGCTCAAAATAGTCGCTGGCGAAGGAATATTGGAGCATTATGAAAATATTATCGAGATGAAAAGCCAGCATTTCCGCTGGGATATCCGTACGGAGATCACCTTCCTTCTGGCCTCTCTTCATTAATTCGACATACGCACCGGATGTGAACTGCTCCAGCTTGAAAGCGACCTTCGCACTTTCTTCCCGGTCTCCCGGTCCCGTCATCAGCTGGTAGAACTGTACGGATTCACGCTCCGCACGAGAAGATTGCGCAATGAGTTCCAGGATAGAGTGGATGATCTCCAAGACCGGAGCATCACTGGCCAGCACCTCACTCACCATCTGTTCGATGAGGGCACTACCGCGCCCGGTGATATGGAGGAAAAGATCCTGCTTGGTCTCAAAATAAGCAAATAGAGCACCCACGCTGATACCAGCGGCTGCGGCAATATCGTTAGTATTCGCGTTTTCATAACCCTTCGACGCGAATTCGGCAGTAGCTGCACGCTCAATACGCTCGCGTTTTTCATCCGAAAGGTTGAGGAATCGTTGCGTAGCAGGTGAGGTCATGTCTTTTCTTCTCCAAAAAACTGGTGTGAGATTTCCAGTCTAGACTCGAAAGCCTATCCCCTCGCGAACAGTCGGTGATAGTGTGGACAGTAGACAGTGAGTAGCTACTCATCTTTATACATCACAACACGCCAGGAAGAAGCTCCCGTCATGGACATCAATCGGCCAGGAACTCAACAGATCACCAAAGAACTGGACGACCTCATTAAACGTCCCATCCACTCCATCGATCCCGACGTCTTGGCTCGTTACGAGTCTGAATATTTCGACGCACAATGCACACGATCCAAGGAGCTCTTTCACGATGCCCAAGAAGTTATCCCGGGAGGTGTGCAACACAACCTTGCATTTAATCACCCCTTCCCTTTAACCTTCACGCGAGCTGAAGGTGCCAAACTATACGACGCCGATGGCAACGAATATTTGGACTTCCTCCAAGCCGGCGGCCCCACGGTTCTGGGTTCTAATCCCCCAGAAATCCGAGAGAAAATTGAGGAAGTACTGGATAATTCAGGTCCTTCCACTGGCCTATTGCACGAATTTGAGGTCAAAATTAGCCGCCTCGTTGCAGACCTCGTGCCCAGCGTCGAGCAACTTCGCATGTTCAATTCCGGCTCTGAAGCCTGCTCGGTAGCAGCCCGTATTGCACGTCTAGCCACTGGCCACAAACACATCCTCAAGATGGGTGGGGCCTACCACGGGTGGAGTGACCAGCTTGCCTACGGCATCCGTATTCCGGGTTCTAAGTTCACCCAAGCTAAAGGCATACCACTCACGACCTTCACATTCACCGATGAGTTTTTCCCCGGCAGCCTCGAATCACTGGAAAAGAAGCTCAAAGCAAAGCGGCTCACCGGAGGAACCGCAGCTATCTTCATCGAACCCGTGGGACCTGAATCCGGTACCCGCCCTATCAGCCACGAGTTCATTCTCGGCGCGCGAGAACTCGCTGACAAATACGGCGCACTCCTCATTTTCGACGAGGTAGTGACCGCCTTCCGTCTGTCTGAGCACGGCGTGCAATACCTCTATGGGGTGACACCTGACCTCACTATCTTCGGCAAAGTGATCGCTGGTGGTTACCCTGGCGCCGGTGGTATCGGTGGACCGAAGAAATACATGCAGTATCTTTCTGCAGGCATTCACGCGGATTCGAAGGTCAAGAAAGCTCTGGCTGGCGGCACGATGGCCGGAACTCCTCTGTCGGCAGCCGCGGGCTACTACACGCTCAAAGCCATCGCAGAAACCGGAGCGTGCCAGAAAGCATCCGACATGGGTGACCGTCTCACCGATGGCCTGCGGGAGATCATTCAGCGGCGTCGCCTCCCCTTCGTGGCATTTAATCAGGGCTCCATCTGCCACTTGGAAACCGTGGGAACCATGCACTTCAGCATCGATTGGTCCAAGCCGTGGACAATTCCACACGTCATTAAGGAAACCGGCAAGCGCAAGACGGAAATGGAGCACATGGGCGCGGCATATATGGCCGAGGGGATCGTGACGCTTGCGGGCTCCCGGCTCTACACCTCCGCTGCTTATACGCCCGACCTCATCGACGACGCTCTCCGTCGCTTCGACAAGATTTTTGATTCGGTGGTGACCCTGTAGACCATGAAAGATCCTCGTTTTAGTCAGCGTTCTGCCGTGGTAGATCTCTCCCGAGACCTCCTCCACGAAGGGCTCGTGGTACGCACGTGGGGCAATGTTTCCCACCGCACCTCAGGCCATGAGTTCGTCATTACCCCTTCGGGGCGTAGCTACGACACAATGATCGAATCTGACCTCGCCGTTATTAGCGCAGCCGGTGAAGCGTCTGGGCCTTTCAAGCCCTCCAGTGAATACCCAATGCACAAGCTGTGCTACGAACATCGCCCCGGAGCTAACTGTGTGGTTCACACTCACCAGCGCTACGCATCGGCGTTGAGTCAGCTCGGACAGCCGTTAGAGCTCACGCGGCACGAGGCCCAAGCCATCGGGCAGTCTCATATCCAGATCTCCCCGTATGGCTTACCGTCCACCAAGAAATTGCATTTCGGTGTGAAGGAAACTCTGCGCCATAATCCCGGCGACAATGTTGTCCTGCTGGAGGCTCACGGCGTATTTCTGTGCGGTGATACCGCAGAGCACGCCCTTCAATTAGCTCGCGATGTAGAATCAGCCGCTACTCGCATCTACAAGGAAGTCACCGGCTCGACCCTGGTTGATCCCGATGTGCCGCAGGATCGCATCGTGCGCAGTGAACGTGACAATCCCCACGCTCCTATTTGCTTCTTCAACGCTGCTGGCGAAGAAGCCACGGCATCAGTTCCCGCTGAGGTTCGCGCACGTCACGAGGCGATCTATTCTCAACGCAAGAAGGCCTGCGCCATTCGAGTGTGCTGGGATTCCGAGGTGGAGGCTCTCAAGAGTCAGATCAGCGGCGGCACTCCTTTGCGCCCTTATCTTGATGACTTCGCCCAGATTGTCGGCACTAAAGCACATGCCTCGGCACGGGCCAACGTGGTCTTTCGCGATGGCGAGGCACTGTGCATAGGGTCTGATCCGGCCGACGCCACCGCTGTCGAGTCTGTGCTCATGAAGAATGCCCGGGCAGCTCGCGTGGCACAGGTAGCTGGCCGCTCACCCATCGCCAACTGGGAATGCCATTTGATGAACGCCATTTATCGGGCCACGTACTCCAAGCAGGCGTAGTGGCGCTTTCCAGAAGGCATGAGCACTTGAGCTACGGTCGAGCCCCAAGCTGTTGAGAAAACAACAGGGGGCTCAGCCCCCCTGTTAGATGGGCAGCACCCAGGGTGATTAGTACAGGCAGCGCCCGGACTGATTAGCAACAACGAGAACCTGGGTTCGCCTCTTGCGCCTGATAACGCTCCCGCCAATATTGTTTTTTGGACGGAATCTCACAGCCTGGATGATGGGACTGCATGTGAGCCACGTACTTCTCGTAATCGTGGTCGCCCACGAGCTCACCCATGTACCACCAGATATTGCGGATGATCTTGACTGGCCATTCTAAAACTGAAGACATCTAATGCCCCTTGTGAATTTTCGGCTCACGCTCAGCCCATGCTTTCACCAAGGGCTTTTCGATATCTGTTGCAAATACTCCGGTGGGGGCAAAGTAAGCAGACGGGGTAAATGGTTCTTCGGAGGTAGTAACCTCCTGCCCCGCTGATTGGGCTCGCAACGCCTTCACAATAGCGATCACACAGGTGACCACAACGATGAGTACCAAAAGTGCATAGAAGATGGATAGCGACCCTTGAACTGCGGTATTGCGGATCACCGCTGCGATTTCCTCAGCACTCTTAGCAGTACCGAACTTGGTGAGACCTTGCGCTTGTGCGTCCTTAAACGCAGCATGTTGTGCCCAGTAACCGATGGCTGGCACATCGCTGAAGATCTTCTGCCACGAGGCGTACATGGTAATTACCACATCCCAGACCAGAGGAATTCCCGGAATCCAGGCGTACTTGGCGTAACCCTTCTTCACGACCACCACGGTAATAAGCGCCAAAGCGATAGCTGCAAGCAGCTGGTTGGCGATACCGAACAGGGGGAAGAGCATATTGATTCCACCCAGAGGATCGGTAACACCCATCAGCAGGATAGAGCCCCAACCACCGCACACGATGATCGTGGCGATCCACGAGCCAAGCTTCCAATGCGGGTTCTTGAACTTGCTCAGGCCGGGGAGGGAACCCACCGTGTCCGAAATGATAAATCGAGCTACGCGCGTACCGGCGTCAATGGTGGTGAGGATGAACAATGCCTCGAACATGATGGCAAAGTGGTACCAAAATGCTTGCAAACCTGGGTTGCCGAAAATATCGGTAAGAATATCAGACATTCCAAAGGCGAACGTTGGCGCGCCGCCCGTACGGGAAACGATGGATGGTTCTCCAATAGCGTGAGCAGCCGCCTGCAGTTGTTCAGCAGTGATGCCGTCACCTGGAATATTGAGCCCATTGACGTAGTGAGATGCGCTCTCTGGGGTGCCGCCCGTAACGGATGCGGGGGCATTCATCGCAAAGTAGAGATGGCGATCCAAAATGATTGCGGCAACCAATGCGGTCATGGCGACGAAGGATTCGATGAGCATGGATCCGTAGCCGATCATGCGCATCTGGGATTCCTTTTCCACCAGTTTTGGTGTGGTTCCTGAGGAGACCAATGCGTGGAAACCAGAAAGAGCCCCACACGCAATAGTGATAAAGAGGAACGGGAAAAGGTTACCGGCAAAGACCGGACCCGTGCCATCCTTAGCAAACTCGGTCACGGCCGGCATTTGCACCACCGGGCGGCTCACCACGATACCTAGAGCCAGCAGGAATACCACGCCCACCTTCATGAAGGTGGAAAGGTAGTCACGAGGCGCCAGGAGTAGCCACACAGGCAAAATAGCTGCGACCACGCCGTAGATGATTAGACACCAGCTCAGGGCTGTTTTAGATAGCGTGAAGGTCTCAGCTCCCCAGGTGGTATCTGCCACGTAGCCACCGCCGATGATGGCTGCCAACAGTAAAACCACGCCAATCGCTGATACCTCAGCAACCGCACCAGGGCGTATGTAGCGAAGGTACACACCCATAAACAAGGCAATGGGGATGGTCATCGCTAGTGAGAAGACACCCCAAGGGGATTCCGCTAGAGCATTAACCACCACAAGTGCCAGAACAGCAATGAGCAATAGCATGATCGTTGCAATGGCGAACATACCTACGTAGCCGCCCACGGGCCCCACCTCGTCACGCAACATTTGACCGAGGGAGCGACCACGGCGGCGAGTAGAGATCCATAGGGTCAGGTAATCCTGTACAGCACCGGCCAAAATTACTCCGACGATGATCCATAGGGTGGATGGTAAGTACCCCATCTGAGCTGCCATGATCGGGCCTACCAGTGGCCCTGCTCCGGCGATGGCTGCGAAATGGTGCCCGAAGAGAACACGCCGGTCAGTCGGCATAAAGTCCTTGCCGTCGTTGTCATATTCCGCCGGAGTCGCACGGTCAGCGCGAGGCTTCACCACTTTCATCTCGATGAAGCGCGCATAGGTAGTGAACGCTATGAAATAGGAGCCGACGGCAGCGAACACCAACCACATAGCGTTGATCTGTTCACCACGGTTGAATGCCACCACTGCCCACCCAGCAGCGGCCATGATGGCAAAAACGCCCATAACGATGCGTGCCTTGACAGACAGGCCGCGCTTGTCTTCGACACCGACTGGCAGATCGGTGGCGTCGCTGTAGACATAGGTCACCCCTTCCGGGGTGTCGGGCAGATTCCCGACCGACTGTTCCTTAATGGTCATAAACTCTCTTCTCTCCACTTGCTCGTCGACCGAACCAAGCTCCGGTTGACTCTGCTTCCCCTGAGGATAGGAAGTTGCGCGGCTTGCTCGGTACGGAATGACAAGAATTCTGCCACAGTAAAGACGCAAATCCCACATTGTGAAATCGTGACCCTAACCCGCTGCTTATACCCCCTTCTTATAGCCGGTTCAATCTCACTATCTAAGATGGAAAAGCCTTTTTTCTTCCCGACACCACCCACGCCCTCCTTTTACTGTCCTACGCATAACAAAACGAGAGCATCGACACCCACCCCATCACACACCATCTGCCTCAAAGGGCACTTCGGAGGAGCACTCCTGCATTGAACAGAAAATGTCGCACCTCATCCGCTCACAATCACCCTGAAAAGACAGACGTGCAAGAAGGACTCCACACACCGCTAGTCAAGGTCACATCGAGCGCTCATGAACGGTTGCGCCAACCCCATGCATGCCATCCCCAGGGCTGGGTATGCGAGTAACCCCGGAGAAAAAATAACCGGCAAGTTTCGCTGCTGATCCAGCATCGATAGGCAGAAAATAGCAGCGGCTAATCCCAGAATGCCCAGCGTCGATTTCATTCGATCCGACACCTTGCGGAAGGTCGCCGTAAATAGCGAACCAAAAACTAGCCCCAAACCAGCCGTGTAGAGCATTTCCGCCACAGCAATAAACACTATTGCGCTTTCGTTAGCCTCGAGGGTTCCACCTAATACAAACGAGACAATCACCATGATCACCCCAGCCACGGCCATGATGAGAAGCTTCGTAGATAACTTCACGAATCAACCTCCTGCATTGAAGTGAGACCCGACAGCCCAGATTTTCACCAGTGATTTCTGTGACGTAAATCCTACAGCGCGAAATCACCTCCCAGGCTCCGACCGTCACCCAGGTCACGACCAGGTCAACCATCGCACGCAACATCCAACGCACTACACCCGGACTCATCCATCACACGCAGCATTCATGCCACCTCCCCCCATTAACACAGGTAACACTAACTAAGGGTACGCTTTCCTTATTCACAACTGAAATAGGGTCGCGATCATCTCTTCAGCACGATCCGACACAAGAAATCATCTGACGCTTTCAAGAACTGTCATACAAGGAAAACACCATGACCTCCACTCTGCGTACGGCCGCACTAGCCTGTGGCCTGATATCTACGATGCTGCTCTCCGCCTGTGGCGAGTCCGAACCAGTTCCGGCTATTGATGCACCTTCTTCCTCCGCTGCGTCGGCCCCTGCTGCCACACCCGAGGGCACCACACACTACCCACTCACCGTGGACAACTGTGGGAAAGAGTTTACATTCGATAAGGCTCCAGAACGCGTCGTTTCTTTAGACCAAGGCATGACCGAAATCATGCTGTCGCTCGGGCTCCAAGATCGCATGGTCGGCACCGCGTCGTGGACAGATCCAGTCCTTCCTCAATTGGAGCAAGCCAATGCACAAGTTGAACGCCTCAGTGATAACGCTCCCACCTACGAAGCAGTTATGGACAAAGACCCCGATTTCGTAGTAGCTTCTTTCGGCCGACACTATAAACAAGAAGGTGGTGTGGCCACCCGTGAGCGCTTCGGCGAAACAGATATTCCAGCCGTCTTGTCGTACACCGACTGTGAAGGTCCGCTCATGATTAATGGCGGAGGTACCCGCACACGGTCTTTGACTGCTGACAAAATCTATAAGGATGTTGAAGTCATCGCCCAGATTTTTGACGTACAAGAACGCGGACAACGCCTCATCGATGACTTGAAGAAGCGTGTAGATAGAGCTCATTCCGCTATCCATTCTCACGGAGAAAGCGTTGGCTATTGGTTCGCGGACACCAAAACCCCTTACTTTGCTGGCGGCTACGGTTTCGGAAACGTCCTCTCTGAGAATTCGGGCATGAAGAATATCTTTGCCGATGAAAAAGATGATTGGATCGCCTCGACGTGGGAAAACGTTCTTGACAAAAACCCGGACATACTGGTGCTGGGCGATCTCGAACGCAACCGTTTTCCAGGCGACAAACTGGCAGATAAAAAGGAGTTTCTGTCTACCGATCCAGTAGCTAGCCAAATGAATGCGGTCAAAGAACACAAGTACATTGCCTTGCACGGCGCGGAACTGAATCCTTCTATCCGCTTTGCAGACGCTTTAGAAAAGATCGCAACATATCTTGACCAGCACTGATTCTATGTTCACAACCGCATCCAGACCACCTCGTGGCCGTATGAGAGTGGCATTGATCATCACAGCTGTCGCCCTCCTGGCGCTCATTGCTTCTGTGGCGGTAGTCATCACGATGGGCACCGCCGATATTTCTCTGGTTAATGTCCGAGACATCATAAGCAATCACCTTCTCCACACTGACATCCCTGTTCGTCGATCGGAGGATGCGATTGTCTGGGAAGATCGCCTACCGCGGTCTCTCGTTGCTGCGGCCTGTGGAGCAGGCTTGGCTCTATGTGGTGTCATCATGCAGTCACTCCTGAAAAATCCTCTCGCCGATCCTTATGTGCTGGGAATTTCATCCGGAGCTTCTGCAGGTGCCGTCACCGTGGGGGTTCTGGGAATAGGCGGTGTGTCCTTGGGCTTATCCCTGGGAGCATTCATTGGCGCAATGATGAGCTTTGCTGTCGTGCTGTGGATTGCCCACATGGCCGGAGGGACGGGGCCCCTCATTCTCCTCGCTGGAGTCGCTGCTACTCAATTATTTTCTGCTCTTACCTCCCTCATAATCTTCGCCTTCGCCGATTCAGATGAAACCCGCGGTGTTATGTTTTGGCTTTTAGGTTCACTCGAGGGAGTTCGCTGGGACGATGTGTGGCTCTGCCTCAGCGTTGTCGGCATCGCCGTATCGCTATGCTGGTATTTTTCCCACGTGCTGGATGCTTTTACCTTTGGCGACGACATCGCCGATTCCCTGGGCATCAATGTCCGTGCCGCCCGGCTGGCTTTGCTTTCACTCACTGCACTGTTGACTGCAACATTAGTTTCCGTAGCTGGTTCCATAGGTTTTATCGGGTTGGTTCTACCACACGCTGGCCGGCTTTTCGTTGGTTCAAAGCACTCGAGCCTTATTCCTGTGACCGTGATTGCGGGCGCGTTGTTTATGGTGTGGATAGATGCCATTAGCCGCGTAGTATTCTCCCCTACCCCACTTCCCGCTGGCGTGGGAACCGCAATAATTGGCGTGCCAGTATTTGTAGCGCTATTGATCAAGAGGAGGGGAATCCGATGAGCTTTAGCACTACTAATGTCACATGGAACCGCGGGGGCAAACTTGTAGTAGATGACATCGACATTGAGATCCTCCCAGGTGAGACCGTCGGCTTACTTGGCCCCAACGGCTCAGGAAAATCGTCCCTCATCCGCTTACTAGCAGGTTTTAACCGACCAACCACCGGCACCATCACATTAGACAATCAGCTTGTGGAGAAAATCAGCAAAAAGAAGTTTGCACAATCTGTCGCCGTGGTTACTCAGCATGTAGATAGCGCGGTCGATGTCACTGTCGGTGATGTTGTTCGTTTAGGACGCATTCCCCACCGCGGTCGATGGGGTACACACTCCCGTGATGATGCCACAGCGATCCAGCATGCTTTGGAATCAACGGGGCTCATCGGTTTGGAGGATCGCCTGTGGAATGAGCTGTCTGGTGGCGAGCGTCAACGCGTCCATATTGCTCGCGCACTGGCGCAACAGCCGCAAGAACTTATTCTGGACGAACCAACCAATCACTTAGATATTAAGCATCAATTGGAATTATTGCGTCTCGTCTCCACATTGGATGCCACATTCATCATCGCTCTGCATGATTTGAATTTGGCGTCGATGTTTTGCGACCGGCTTATCATTTTGAAGCAGGGGCGGGTGGTTGCTGTAGGAACGCCTGCAGATATCCTCACACCAAAGCTCATCAGTGATGTGTATGAGGTAGAAACGCTAGTGACTATTCACCCACTCACTAAACGTCCCCTCATCACTTACTGCTAAATGCCATAATCCCACAGGAAAATACCAACCACATCATCGCTAGGAAGCGAGGCTACAGACAACGTCCCCAGTAAGGGATATAGAAAGACACAAACCCGGTGAGGAATACCAGTACGCCAGTATTCCTCACCGGGCATTTACATTGCTCTCACCGGATGGGTTATCTTCCCTCACCCACTGGCGGAGCATTGACACTGCGGATGGTTTACAGGTTGGGGAACCAGATCGCGATCTCGCGCTCAGCAGATTCTGGGGAGTCTGACCCATGAACGACGTTCTCACCCACGGTCAGTGCGAAGTCACCGCGGATTGTGCCCGGGGTGGCCTTAGAGACTGGGTCGGTTCCACCAGCGAGCTGACGCCATGCGTCGATCGCACGCTCACCCTCAACAATGCCGGCAACCAGTGGAGCAGAGGTGATGAAATCAACAAGCTCACCGAAGAATGGCTTGTCAGCGTGCTCGGCGTAGTGCTTCTCTGCAGTCTCACGATCTGCAGTGCGCAGATCCATAGCGACGAGCTTCAAGCCCTTACGCTCAATACGAGCAATAATTTCGCCCACATGGCCGTTCTTCACACCGTCTGGCTTGATAAGGATCAGAGTCTTTTCAGTCATGTTCAGTATTTTACAACCGTGATCAGCCGACTGCTGAGCCGACACCCCAGCCAAAAGCCCCAAGCGCCTCCACTGTCATGAATCGGGGCTGGTTGTTGGGGCTAATCGATATGTTGGCTTGGCAGAAGGCCTCGTTCCATCCGGGCAACGATGTTGCGCTTCAAGGTGTATATGTACCACCACACAGCAACGAACATCAGCCCCACCACTCCCATCGAGATGTGAACGATGAACCCTACAACTGCCAGGATCTGCAAGACGATGTTCAGTGCATCAGCAAACTTAGCCTTCTGCATAAAAGCAGCAGCAATCATTGCCACGCCCAAGGCCAAAACATAGACGATATTGAAGGTGGTGGCGTTGTGTGCAGGGTCCACCCGTGTCACCACAGTGAGCACGAGAAGTATAACGATGGCTTCCATGATATGAGTACCAGCCATCACTCCACGCAACCCCTTCATGGGATCATTCTTTGGCGCATGCCCCGGCCCCAACGGCCCCATCTCTACGGGGTGCTTAGCTTTTTTGGACACCGTCACTATTCTCCTCATCATTGGCGTCGTCAGCGACCATTGGCATCACTGGCGCAATCATTGCCGCATACTCTCACACAGAGCCCTCATGCAGGGCTTTCCTTTCTATGCAGAGTGCGATCACAGTGGTGCTCTCTATTATGCCGCCGACAGCTTAGCGGTTTCCATGTCACCCTCGCCTATACAGGTTCCTTGGCAAAGAGAGTGCGGGCTTCACCGGCTGTCACTACAGATCCGGTGATCAGCACTCCTGACCCCGAAAGCACGCCATCGCTGTCCTCTTCCGCAAGCTCAATTGCGAGTTCCACTGCTCCGGGGAGGTTGGATGCAACATGCACTCGTTCTTCGCCAAAGGCATCGCGAGCATATTCTGCCAAAGTGTCCACATCAAGAGCCCGCGGTGAATTGGTTGTGGTGATCACCACTTCATCCAATACAGGCTCTAAGTTGCGCAGGATTCCACGGGCATCCTTATCGCCGAGTACACCCACCACGCCAACGAGTCGCCGGAAAGAGAAGTCACGATCCATCGCCTCTGCCAAAGCCTTGGCACCATGAGGGTTATGCGAGGCATCAATGAAAACGCTGGGTGCGGTGCGGACACGTTCCAAACGACCCGGCGATTGCACGGTGGTAAATCCTTCGCGCACGCGCTCAATGTCCAGCGGTTTGTCAGCACCGGCACCAAAGAATGCTTCCACGGCCGCAAGCGCCACCGCCGCATTGCGCGCCTGGTGCTCACCCGACAGGGGCAGAAAAATATTTTCGTAGGTTCCTCCTAATCCACGGAGGGTGAGCTGTTGCCCTCCCACCGCCACGGAAGATTCGAGTACCCCGAATTCGCTGCCAGCGCGTGCCACTGCAGAGTCTTTCTCCACCGCCTCAGCTAGCAACACGTTCATGGCTTCTGGTTCCTGTTCCGCGATGATTGTCACGTTATCCGGCGGGCTGAGGAGGTCATCGGTATCCCAACGAGACTTGATGATCCCGGCTTTCTCCCCCGCGATCTGTTCAATCGTCTCCCCTAGATAGTCAGTGTGATCCATTCCAATGGGCGTAATGACGGCGACGTCTGCATTGATCACATTCGTGGCATCCCAGCGTCCACCCATCCCTGTTTCCACTACCGCCACGTCTACTGGAGCATCAGCGAAGGCAGCGTATGCAATGGCAACAAGTACCTCGAACTTGCTCATTGTAGGGCCTCCGGACGCTTCGCTACGAGCATCCACCATCTCCACATAGGGTTTGATTTCTTCCCATATGCGCACATAGTCGTTCGGATGGATCGGCTTACCGTCGATGGCTATGCGCTCGGTGACTATTTGCAGATGCGGACTGGTGGTGCGCCCGGTTCGCCTGTGAAATGCCCGCATGAGGGACTCAATCATCCGCACTACGGAAGTCTTACCGTTAGTACCCGCCACATGGATAGCGGGGAAAGCTCGTTCGGGGTGTCCAAGAAGATCCATGAGGAGTTCGATGCGCTCCAACGAAGGGTCAATCTTCGTTTCTGGCCAGCGGAGATCAAGTTCTGCTTCCGTCTCTGCTAGGGCGCGAAGATCCTCGGTAGTGATGGGCTGGTCAGGCAGGCTTTCCTCCCCGTCATCTTCAGCGGCGCTGCCGGGTTGATCGATCGGCAGCGCTAACCCGTCTTCATCGAGCGTGACTTCACCAAATCCCGGTAGTTCTTCGAGGGCCGCGTCGATCTGCGCATCCGTTTCTGGGCGGCTGGCGTTCTTGCGGTCAACCAACTCAGAACCCAGGTGCTCTACCGCCTGGGTGTCTCTACGCTCAACCGACTCGTTTCCTTTGGGCTCCACCGACTGGCCATTTCTGTGCTGTACCGACTCAGTGCCTTGGCGCTCCACCGACTGGCCACCTATGGGCTCTGCTGGTTCGGAGCCTTGAGGCTGATAGGTCTTATTTTTGTCGACGCCACCGCTGCTATCAGTCACTTCTCCACCCATCTTTTGAAGTTGATGTCGTTGAACAGGATAACCCCGCGCTCAGCCTAATGGCGGCGCGGGGCGTGAGTACCTATCAAAGCTCAGGGTCTATGCTTTCGGTAATTCTTCCAGGCGCGCGGTGATCCGCTGGAATTCTTCCTGCGCGACACGTTGACGCTCCCGGATACCTTCCACGACTTTCTCCGGCGCCTTGGAAAGGAAGTTCTCGTTGCTCAGTTTCTTCGCAGCATTATCGAGTTCCTTCTGGGCTATCGCCAAATCCTTCTCCAAACGCTTGCGCTCCGCCGCAACATCCACGGTTCCAGACGTATCGAGCTCCACCGTGACAGTAGCTTGGGATAGACGCACCTCGATCGAGGCCGTTGCGGTAAATTCCGCATCCGGTTGTTCAATGCGCACGATGGAACGCACTGCGTCCTCCAGATCGACCAGATCCGCTGCGGCAAAATCAACGGCAGCAGGCACCTTCTGGGTTGGCTTCACGCCTTGGTCAGAACGGAACCGGCGCAGTTCCGTGACCAACTTCTCTACATCTTCGATTCGACGCAGCGCGTCGGCATCCGGCTTCACACCACCATTGGTGAGCTGTGCGTCTGGCCACTGGCTGATCATCAGTGATGATTCGTAACCTTCCACACCATCCGTGAGCGCTTTCCACAACACTTCCGTCACATAGGGCATAGCTGGATGGAGCATGCGCAGCACAGAATCCAAGACGCGACCCAACACCAGTTGAGTGCGGATGCCCCGGTCGATATCTTCTTGCGTCGCAGCATCCCAATCCCGTGGAATCTGCACCTTGGCAATTTCCAGGTACCAATCACAGAACTCACCCCACGCAAATTTGTAGAGTGCTTCATTCGCCCAGGAGAATTCGTGCTTATCGAGAGCCATGTCCACATGAGCACGCACAGCTTCCAAACGGTCCAAAATCCAACGGTCAGCATCAGTCAGATCTTCTCGCGCCGGCAACTCACCCACCTGTGCCCCATTCATCAGCGCAAACTTCGTCGCATTGTACAGCTTGGTAGCGAAGTTACGGGAGGACTGCGCAGAATCTTCACCCACTGGCAAATCGCTGCCCGGGTTAGCACCGCGAACCAAGGTGAAACGCAGCGCATCGGCGCCATAGTCGCGAACCCAGTCCATCGGGTCAATACCGTTCCCCAGAGACTTGGACATCTTGCGGCCACGTTCATCGCGCACCAAGCCATGGAGGAAAACTTCACGGAACGGAATCTGTGGGCGGCTAGCACGTTCAGAAGCAGGAACACCCAGTTCCCCACCCTTTAGCGGAGAATCCTCTAGGGTGTCTGCGAAAGTGGCGAACATCATCATGCGCGCAACCCAGAAGAAGAGAATGTCATATCCAGTGACCAGCACAGACGTTGGGTAGAACTTGGATAGTTCTTCAGTGTTTGCTGGCCATCCCATGGTGGAAAATGGCCACAAGGCAGAACTAAACCATGTATCTAGGACATCGTCGTCCTGGTGCCAACCGGGCCCTGTTGGTGGTTCATCGTCTGGGCCACAGCACACCACTTCCCCCTCGGGGCCATACCAGATTGGGATGCGGTGACCCCACCACAGTTGGCGGGAAATACACCAGTCATGCATATCATCAACCCAGTCAAACCACCGCGGTTCTTGCGACGACGGGTGAATAACGGTATCGCCTTCGCGCACTGCATCTCCGGCCATCTTTGCCAATTCTCCGACCTTTACGTACCACTGCAGCGACAGACGTGGCTCGAGCGCCTCGCCAGAGCGTTCGGAATGGCCTACGGAGTGGACGTAAGGAAACTTACGACCTGCAATACGCCCCTGTTTTTCCAGCGCTAGGCGGATCTTCTCACGTGCCTCGTAACGATCCATGCCATCGAACTCAGTTCCAGTGCCCGCTATATGACCGGTTTCATCCATGATCACCGGCATCGGTAAATCGTGACGCTGTCCCAGCGCAAAGTCGTTTGGATCGTGTGCAGGAGTGATCTTGACAGCACCCGTGCCAAACTCTGGATCAACATAATCATCAGCAACGACGATCATCTGGCGATCCGGCAAGAATGGGTGAGGCAACGAAGTGCCAACGAGGTCAGCGTAGCGTTCGTCTTCAGGGTGCACCGCTACTGCCACATCACCCAACATCGTCTCTACACGGGTGGTCGCCACAATCACGTGAGGTTCATCATCCTTCAGCGAGCCATATCGGATGGATACCAGCTCACCTTCATCATCGGAGTAAACAACCTCGATATCAGAAATGGCGGTCTGCAACACTGGCGACCAATTCACCATACGGTTGGAACGATAGATTAAGCCCTTGTCATACAGGGCTTTAAAGATGGTCTGCACAGCTCGGGAGAGACCTTCATCCAGCGTGAAACGCTCACGTGACCAGTCCACAGAATCGCCAATAGCGCGCATTTGGGATTGGATAACTCCACCGTATTTCTCTTTCCACTCCCATACGCGATCAACAAACTCTTCGCGACCATAGTCAAAGCGGTCTTTACCCTCAGTGTCCTTGAGCATGGCCTCAACCTTGGTTTGGGTAGCGATACCCGCGTGGTCAAAGCCCGGTAACCACAGCACCTCATAGCCCTGCATCCGCTTACGGCGAGCCATGTGATCCATCAACGTGTGGTCTAAAGCGTGTCCCATATGTAACTGACCCGTCACGTTCGGTGGAGGCAGCACGATGGAAAACGGAGGCTTGGAGCTGGAAGCATCCGCTTTGAAATAGCCAGAATTAACCCAGCCTTCGTACAGATCAAGTTCTACGTCAGCGGGATTCCACGCCGCAGGTAGTCTGGAAGAACGGTCAGTGCCGATGGATGTACCGGCAGCTGAGGACTTGGAATTAGCACTGGTTTCACTCACGAGTGTCTAGTCTAATAGACCTCCAAGACAGGGAAACCAGTACTCGCGGGAAAACCCACCCCTGCCTTAAAGACATGCTGGAGCCAGGTGATTAGCTGATTCTCAAAGCCAAACGCAACGCTCCCACAGCCTCATCCATGGCTGTCCGGGCGTTCTTCCACGTGCCCGTGGAGTTCACGAAGGGGTGAGTCAGGCCTCCGTGGCGTCGAAGAGTCACATCCACACCCGCCTCAGACAAACGGTGCGCATAGGCCTCGCCTTCGTCACGCAGTACGTCAAAGCCCGCCACCGCAACGTACGCAGGCGGCAGCCCAGAAAGATCTGTTGCAGCTAACGGAGAAGCATAAGAACTGTGCCTATCGTCCTCGTTAGGCACATAGCGCTCGCGGTACCACTCCATATGCTTAGCCGTGAGATACGGCCCCTTGGCGAACTCTTGGTAACTACCGGTTTCGAAAGTTCTCAGGTCAGTGACGGGCACAAAAAGCATCTGCAGGCATGGAAGGGGCTTGCCCTCATCGCGCAAACGCAGGTTTACCGCAGCAGTGAGGTTGCCACCTGCGGAATCTCCAGCAGTCACCACGCGAGCTGGGTCAGTACCTGCGACCTCCCCGTTAAGAACAGCGACAGTAACCGCGGTGGCATCATCCAAGCCCGCAGGAAACGCGTGCTCCGGAGCCAAACGGTAATCCACACTTAAAACGGCCACATCACCGCGAGCACACAGCCAACGGCACGTCGAATCATGGGAATCGAGGGAGCCCAGCACCCAACCGCCGCCATGGAAGTACACCACAGTCGGCAGATCCACCTCAACGGATTCCGCACCCTTCGGGCGGTAATGCCGTACCCGCACCCCGGCAACCTCATGCTCAGTGACACTTCCAACCTGATACACGCTGCTCTTCGGGCAAGCCATGTAGGCTTCCTCGTCAAGCATGACACGTCCATCGGCTATAGGCAGATCAGTCAGATCATCACTGGACACAATCTTGAGAGCCATGAGTGTGGCGCGAACATCCGCATCCAACTTGTCGCCGTCCCTGTTCGTGTGGCTCCCCAACAAGCGCAGTAACCCAGTAGGCAAAGAAGATAAAACTCCAGCGCCTGCAGCAGCAATCCGCGTGAAAGCGGGTGGCTGGACAGGGTCGACGGACGTAGGTGCAGAATTAGGTGCTGTGTTGTGCTCTGTCATGGCCTCATACAAACACACCCGCGCGCCCTATGGAGGGCAAACGGGAATATTTGAATTCAAAAGTACCGGTCTGAGGGCACACGGCAGCTAACCATACAGGCAGGCTCGCACCGTGTCTCAGCCCTTATGAGAGCAGGCCCAATTCCTTGACGGTGTCAAACTCCTCGACGAGTTCGGCAACGGTGGCGTCGATACGCTCCCTCTGGAATTCGTCGATGGCCAGACCTTGAACGATCTCCCACTGTCCATCCACCAAACGGCATGGGAAAGAAGAGACAATGCCCTCTGGCACCCCATAAGAGCCATCGGATGGGCGCGCTACTGACACCCAATCGCCCTCCGGAATACCGTTGAACCAGTCCCGCATGTGATCGATTGCGCATGACGCAGCAGAAGCCGCAGACGAGTGCCCGCGCACCTCGATAATTTCCGCCCCACGCTTGGCCACACGCGGAATGAATTCGTCAGTCAACCAATTCTTATCAAGTTGGTCTGCAGCTGGTTTACCGTCGACCAACAGCTCAGACACATCTGGGAACTGGGAAGCGGAGTGGTTACCCCACACGGTCATACGGGACAAGCTGGTTACAGGGACATCGAGCTTCTGAGCAAGTTGTCCGAGTGCACGGTTATGGTCAAGTCGGGTCATGGCCGTGATTTGGCGTGGGTCGATGTCTGGCGCGTTGGCGGCCAGGATTGCCGCATTGGTGTTCGCTGGATTGCCCACCACCAGAACACGGACATCACGGGAAGCCACTTCATTGAGAGCCTTTCCCTGAGGACCGAAAATACCGCCGTTCGCAGCTAATAGATCAGCACGCTCTTGCCCGGCCTGGCGCGGCTTGGCGCCCACGAGAAATACGGAATGAGCATCCTTAAACCCGACCATCGGATCGTCAGTGATGGTGATGTCGCTCAACAGCGGAAACGCAGAGTCCATGAGCTCCATTGCAACACCTTTAGCCGCCTTTAAGCCTGAACCGACCTCCAGCAAGCGAAGGTTCACACGGCGTGCACCAAACACTTCGCCATTAACCAGCCGCCACAGCAGCGAGTAACCAATCTGACCGGCAGCACCGGTCACTGCAACATTAACCGGCTGCTGTTCGCCGGCGGGAGTATCTACTGCGGGCTGGGTCATATGCTGATCCTCTCCAATCGATTCCTATGCGTAGAGCATGGGTTTGCTTATGGCATGGGTTTATAAACGAAGCTTTTCTTTTCGTCTCTCTCCAACCTACTGCAAAGAACAGATCGGCGTGCAGTGGGTACCTGCGCTGACTGCTGCACTAGCATGAAGAACGTGACGTCTTGGAAGCCTTTGCAGTCCCCCGATGACTATGTCCTGCCTGCGAGCTCATGGAAGGGCACGGGCTTAAAAAAGGCAGACTATGTGTCCGTCATGCGCCATAGTCTGCCTATTTTGGCTCGCTCCGGCACAGCCATTAGCTCCCAATCTCTTCATGAGATTGGGAACGCCGTGGGAGTGTCTCCTTCTTGCCCATTTTTACGCCATCCGCAGCGGCTATACGAGGAGGGTCTGCGCTTCGCGATGGCTCAGATCTGGCCTCCGGCGGATGCGCCGGAACTCGATGGCTTGGCGGATCTCATTCCCGCTGATGCCGTCCGGAATTTTGTGAGCGCCACGTTTCGCCGTTTTCAGGCGCATCCCGATTGCTTGCGCTTGCTCATTGCGGAGAATCTCTTCAACACCTTGGACTTGCCGCGGCGTGTAGGCGTGATGGAAGATTCCCCTGTGGTTCTCCAGCTCGACCGCCTATTGATGCGAGGCTACGATGTCGGCGCCTTCCGGGAGGGAATATCGGCTGAGGATCTGTACGTTGTCATCCTGTCGCTATGCGCTTTTCCCGTCGCCTCCGGATCCACCTTCCATGCTCTATACGGAATGAACGTTAGTGATCCAGCCAATGCAGAAGGGCTGGAGAAATTAATTGTCGATAATGTTGTGGCCTTCCTGACCTCCACTATGCCTACCTCACAAGGAAGCAGCTATACTCATTCCTCCCAATCACCTGGGATGGGATCCTCGGTTGCGGCGCATTTATACTCTCGGGAATATGCTGAGCTCAACGACGCCACTGGGCCGTTGAACGGTGTCTCTACATCCCCCAGCGTGACCCCCGGTTCTTTTCCCGTTTCTTCTCACGACGCCACTGCCCCCACCCCCGCACGCTCAGAGCACGCTCCGAGGGAAGAGGAACTCTACGGGAAGGATTAGCAGACTATCTCCGCTCTGGTTGCCGCTGGCCGCTTCTCCCATTGTCGCCGCTGGCCACTTGGCTCGACATTACGCTGAGCGTTTGTCGTTACTAGCTACCTCTTCGTGGGACAGTAGCGTCGGTTCAGTCTTTCCGGCAGCGCAATCAGAAGTGATTACAACTTCACCGGTTTCTTCATCCTCAGGAATCGTGAACATTACCGGCAACAATATGCTCTCCATGATGGAGCGCAATCCGCGGGCTCCGGTCTCACGCGCCAATGCTTGGCGGGCAATCTCCCGAAGTGCGTCTTCTTCGAACGACAAACGCACGCCATCCATCTCAAAAAGGCGCTCGTATTGACGAACAAGGGAATTCTTAGGCTCCGTAAGAACACGCACCAACGCATCCTCATCCAGATGCCCGACGTGGGTCACCACAGGTAGTCGGCCGATGAGCTCAGGAATGAGACCGAACTTCACCAGGTCTTCGGGCTCCACGAATTCGAATGGATTGACGTCTTCTTCAGTTTTTGACGAGATCTCCGCTCCAAAGCCCAGTCCTTTTTTGCCTCGGCGTTCCGCAATGACCTTTTCAAGTCCTGCAAACGCACCGGCCACAATAAAGAGCACATTCTTCGTATCAAACTGGATGAACTCTTGATTCGGGTGCTTACGCCCACCCTGTGGAGGCACAGACGCCACCGTACCTTCGAGGATCTTTAGCAACGCCTGTTGTACGCCCTCGCCGGACACGTCACGAGTGATAGAGGGGTTTTCAGACTTTCGGGAAATCTTGTCCACTTCGTCGACGTAAATGATGCCGCGCTGCGCTTTCGCCACATCGAAGTCGGCAGCCTGCAGCAACTTCAGCAAGATGTTCTCTACATCTTCACCCACATACCCAGCTTCGGTAAGGCTAGTGGCATCGGCAATGGCAAATGGAACATCGAGCATGCGTGCCAGCGATTGAGCTAGGTAGGTTTTGCCGGAACCCGTGGGTCCAAGCATGAGAATGTTGGATTTTGCTAGCTCTACTTCATCGTCAGAGCGACGCGCAGACGCATTAGATTCCTCGACCCTGATGCGCTTGTAATGGTTATATACGGCGACGGCTAATGTGCGTTTCGCCTCGTCCTGGCCAATGACATATTTATCGAGAAATGCCGCGATAGCAGAGGGCTTGGGCAGAGAGTCAGCGGTCTCAGCGGGAGCTGCGGTGAGCATCTCCTCTTCGATAATCTCGTTGCACAACTCAATACATTCGTCACAGATATATACACCTGCACCAGCAATGAGTTTCCGGACCTGCTTTTGACTCTTTCCGCAGAAGGAGCACTTCAGCAGTTCAGCACTTTCTTGCATTCGAGACTCGCTCTTCTTTCTCTCGCATAGGCGGGTGACGCACCCAAGTCATCTCAGGCTCAGAATAACCTGTTCGCACTAGCAGCACCCGTGAGACACGGCGCCTGAGAGCGCCCTTATCCACGAACACTCTTCACTGACACGGCAATTTCATCTCACTCCGGGGCGAAGGCGCGATCAGTTCTACACAGGTTACTCTCTGACGAGACAAAATACAGTGAGCCCCAGTGCCGTGTCGGACACTGGGGCTCACTTACAAAGCTCCGGGGTCTTGCTATCCCGCATACACCGAGCCTGCGTTGCACGGTGAGGCCTGCCGGTTGCACGATAATGGCCGTATTAGGCCTGGGAGCCAAAGGTCACACACCTCGGCTACACATGCAATCCCCTACTGGGCAGACAGCTTGCGGTACTCGAATACCTGATCGATGATGCCATACTCTTTCGCTTGCTCGGCGGTGAGAATCTTATCGCGATCAGTATCAATGCGAATTTGCTCCTCGGACTTACCCGTATGGCGCGCCAGGGTAGTCTCCATGAGGGTGCGCATACGCTCAATCTCTTTAGCCTGGATTTCCAGGTCAGAAACCTGTCCTTGCACGCCTCCTGTGGCTGGCTGGTGAATGAGCACGCGGGCATTAGGCAATGCAGCGCGCTTGCCGGGGGTACCTGCGGCCAAAAGAACAGCAGCTGCAGAGGCAGCTTGTCCCAGGCAGACTGTCTGAACGTCCGGACGGACGTACTGCATGGTGTCATAAATCGCCATCAAAGAGGTAAATGAACCGCCCGGGGAATTGATGTACATGGTGATGTCTCGGTCTGGATCTAAACCTTCCAGCACCAACAACTGAGCCATGATGTCGTTCGCAGATGCGTCATCAACCTGGGTGCCCAGGAAGATAATGCGCTCTTCGAAAAGCTTGTTATATGGGTTGGATTCCTTCGCCCCGTAGGAGGAGTGCTCCACAAAGGATGGAAGGATGTAACGCATTTCTGGCATCTGCATTCTTACTGCTCCTTCGCATTAGTGATGACGTGGTCGACAAAGCCGTAGTCTTTCGCTTGTTCAGCAGTGAACCAGCGGTCACGGTCAGAATCCTTAGTGATCTGCTCGACGGTTTGACCAGTAAATTCCGCAATGAGCTCAGCCATTTCGCGCTTGGTGTGTGCGAACTGCTCAGCCTGAATAGCAATGTCCGCCGCGGTGCCGCCTACTCCAGCAGACGGTTGGTGCATCATGATGCGGGCGTGTGGGAGAGCATAACGCTTGCCTTTGGTACCGGCGGAAAGCAGGAATTGTCCCATGGAAGCGGCCAGTCCCATGCCATAAGTTGCAATGTCGCAGGGAGAATACTGCATCGTATCGAAGATCGCCATGCCCGCAGTGACGGAACCACCTGGGGAGTTGATGTACAGGTGAATATCCTTGCTTGGATCCTCTGCCGATAGCAGAAGGATCTGGGCGCACAGTTTGTTAGCGATCTCGTCATCAACCTGGCTGCCGAGGAAGATGATGCGCTCGCGCAGGAGGCGATCATATACCAGGTCCGTGGTGCTCGGTTTCTCCGTGCCGCTGGCCACCAGCGGTTGGGACTGAGTACTCATTGTGCTCCTCGTGGAATTCGATGAACTCGTTATTTTGTCTTGCCCCAGCCTAGTCATGTGCGACGATCACGTGTGCGGTTAAGGGGGGCGTGTTCGCTAACAGCGCACGGTTCGCCAACGCTCGGTTGCCTTACTGCACCCCACACGGTTTCTCCCCTACCTATTTTTCCACCTATTTTCTTCCTTCTCTGCAGGAAGTGAAGACTGCGCTAAGATTCGCTCTTCTGGTGTAAAGAACGCGTAAATGTGGCTCTCTAGCCCTCCACGACAGTCTTAATATCCCTGGCAAGCCGAATGCGGATGACGATTTTCCATTCGGATGTGCTTTGAAGAATTAGGAGGTCAAGGATGTCTGTCCTACTTGCCGTCGCACTTCTTCTTCTGGCTTTGGGTCTCATCGCTTACCTGTTGGTAGCACTGATTGATCCGGAGAGGTTTTAGTCGTGCATCTTTCACCACTTCCCGCAGCTCTAGGGCAGATTGCCCTGCTCATCATTCTGCTCGCTGTCGCCTACGTCCCGCTGGGAGACTGGATGGCTCGGGTTTATTCTTCCGCCCATCACACCCGTGCTGAGCGCCTGTGCTATCGATTCCTCAAGATCAACCCTGATGCAGACCAAACCTGGAAAGGCTATTTCCGCGCGGTAATGGGCTTTTCCATCGCCTCGGTTATTGTGTTGTACCTCCTTCAACGGCTACAGGCGGTTCTGCCCAGTTGGGGCAACGCCCAAACAGCGGGTTAGCGTTTGTCAGGGTGGTGACGTCGAATGCTTTAGCTGGGAGGAACTCGGTGCGGATACGACCGTGATCCAGCATGGGGGCGATGATGTCACCGGCATCTGCCTTAAAAGGTTGGCTGGTGAATAGGAACCCTGTGAGCTTGTCGCCGGCTGCGGTGACAGGCTCGAACTTCCCGGACTCAGCCTTCTTCAAGGGGATTCCCGATGGGATAACCCCAGCGTCAGCAACGCTGGCTAGCTTCGTGGCGTCCAGGGTCACTGTTTGGGCTGCGTTGGTTGCATGGGCGGAGCCGAGCCACTTTTGATTCTCGGCACCCCATGCTTCGCGGACAGTCTTCAACTGCATGGCAAAAAGCCTTTCTACTCGTAAATGTCAGTGTGTTGTCACTTGTTCAACAGGGAATCAGCCCACTGCTCGGCTGCCGCTTTAGTCCCTTGGGCAGTGCCTCGCCCTTGGTTTGGGGCTTCGGCTTTGCGTGGGGTACGGCTGCGCTGTGCGAGTGTTTCGGCCTGTGTGGCCATGGTTTCTGCATCGCCGTGGAGAAACATCTCCGCGTCGTCAGCGCTGATCCCGAACTTGGCGGCGATGGTCATCCGGTCAACTTGGAGTTGCAGAGCCTGGTTATCCTTTTCGGATTCCTTGAGCCGCTCGGTGAGTTTGTCGACCTCGGTTTTCTCGGCGTCTTCTATCTCTTTGAGCTTTTTCGCCGCGTCCACGTTGGCTTTAGCTTTGGCCTCCCATTGACGGGAGTAGGTTTTCATCGCCTCGTATTTGGCTTTCCAGTCCACCTCATCGTCAGGTTGCTTGTCGGCGGGTGTGCTGTCTGCATCCTGGGAGGGTTCCTTAGGCTGGTCGGGGGCGTTGTGTGCGCCACCGTCGGCGCCTTCGATGAAACGTAACCAGTGTGATTGTGTGAACAAGTGTTTTCTCCTTTTACAGGGGTTTTCCGCCCGTTTCGGGCATGACAAAACCCCCGGCAAGAACACTGTGGTTCTTTGCAGGGGGTTTAGTGCGCCGCCGGGACTCGAACCCGGAACAAGACCAACCAAAAAACTTGGCGGCGCGTTACGCAAAAACCGCCACCACAAGGTGACGGTTGTAGACGCTATAGCTGCACAAGCAGACCAGTTATAAAAGCCCAGAACGTTTCAGCTGTGAAGGAAGCAATCCGATCGGCTCATTCTCCTTGAGCCATTCCGCAACAGCCCTCTTCTTCACGCTCAACGGCTCACCAATTACATCTAACTCCTCCAGCAGGATAGGCAGACAATTCGGCGGCCCTTGTCTATCCATAGGGGTTAGATCATCAGAGAACCTATCCAGACTGGACGGCTTTCTCGCTTCCATCACTGACCTCCGCGTGTGGGACTCGAACCCGGCTACCTACCAACTAAGCGGCGCTGTTTTTCTTTTGACGATCCAACTCCTCGAGACCATCCAACGTGTCAATAGGATCGCCATACTCATATTCAAAACGGATAAAAGCCTTAATCTCGTCGGTCAAGCATCCCATCTCCCACGCTTCGCACAAGAGATTGCTGACACCGCACTCCGCTTCACCTGCGTCCACAAACATTAGAGGAACCTCGCGAGATATATTCGGAGGAAGCATGCTGTCCAAAACACGATAAACATCACGATCAGTCTTCAACACGTTTTGCCTCCTTTGCTATTCCGCCTGCGGGATGCGCCGTTACAAAACTAACTCTACTATTTGGAAGCACCACGTAATCGGCGATCACTGTCAGGTCATCCACTTCCTTCCATACATTTCGGAGAGTACCTTTAGACAGTCGAAACGAGGGATTCTCGAGAGTCTCGACAACCGCATCCGTGATCTTTTGATCCGACCAACTTCTCGGAAACCGAGATACACTCTCACGCTTCGAATCCCACGTGTGTCCCATCCTTGAATCCTCAGAGTGTGGAACCCATCCTTCTCCCTTACGCGGACGGTCACGCCATCCATAAAGAACATGCGCCACCGCCCGGTTTAAGTCCTTCGGCAACGGCTCCCCAGGGAAAGCCTTCGACATCCCATCACTGCGGTAAGCAGGCACCTTCACACGCTTCAGCGCCGGCCAAGTAGGAGCACCATTAAGCCTGCGAGCGCCAAGAGCTTTCTTGAAATCCGCCTGCGTCCTACTCCCCGACTCCGACCACAACCGCTCCAAATCCCGATTAATCCTCGGCAAATCAGACCCATCACGCCTGACCTCAATCGCCAAACACCGACAATGATCATGAAACGCCACCCCCAACTCACGCTTCGTCCCCTTACGCAACCCACCAGCACCCACACGCAACACATGCTCACGCGACGCATACACAGCCCCACGAGACGCCAACATCAAACAAAAATCACACGCACCATGGTCGAGCTAAACTCGCGCAACGCCCCTCCTAATCCCCTGCGTCTCCTGACCGCTGTGTCATTTCACAGCGTTAAGAGAACTAAATCACCACAAGTTCTACAGATTGTCACATGCCTAGGAACTGCAGGCGTAACAAGGAAAGTTCCTTCTTCTTCGGCTGCCCACACCCCACACAGATCAAGGGTCTGGTTCCGATGTCTTATCGAAACCAGACCCTTGCGCCTTAACTGCTTGCCGCCTTGCTGCTTACTCAGAATCCTTCTTGGTGGACTTCTTTGCAGTCTTCTTGGCGGCCTTCTTAGTGGCCTTCTTAGTTGCTTTCTTTGCGGGAGCCTTCTTCGCAGCCTTCTTGGTGGACTTCTTTGCAGGAGCCTTCTTAGCACCCGCATTCTTCTCGTCCTTTTCGACCTTCTCGCTCTCAACGTCCTCAGCCTTGTCCTCAGAGTCCTCGACGCCAAAGAACTGCTTCGGGTCAATGCTATTGCCGTCGGTATCCTTCACGGAGGTCTTAGCAATGTTGATTGCCAAAGCTTTTCCACGACGCACATCAGCGAACAGGCTCGGCAATTGGCCAGCTTGCTGGAGCTGCATGATGAACTGATTAGGATCCATGCCATACTGGGCGGACGTGAAGCTGATGTGATCCATCAACTCTTCTTGCGATACCTCAGGCTGTTCAGCATCTGCCACTGCGTCGAGGAAGAGTTGGGTGCGCACAGAATCCTCAGCAGCCTCGCGAGAGTCTGCCTCGAACTTCTCACGCGTAATGTCCTGTGCAGCGAGCATTGCTTCGAAGGTCTTTTCGTCGCCGCCGAACTGGCCGATGATCTGTTTGATCTGACCATCCACCTGGTCCTGCACCACTGCTTCGGGTAGAGGCACCTCAGTCTGCTCTAGAGCAGCGGCCAATACCTTGTCCCGAATCTCCCCTGCCTGGGTGTTCTTCAGTTGTTCCTCTACCTGCCCCTTCAAAGAGTCACGCAGTTCGTCCAACGTATCGAACTCGGAAGCCAGCTGTGCAAAATCATCGTCCAGCTCGGGTAGCTCACGTTCCTTCACGGAACCAAGCTTGACGGTGACCTCTGCTTCTTCGTTAGCGTGCTCACCGGCGACGAGTGTGGAGGTGAAGGTGTTCTCCTCACCCTCCTTCATGCCGATCAACGCGTCATCAAGACCCTCAATGAGGGAATCGTTACCAACCTCGTGGGACAGTCCCTCGGTTGTTGCCTCATCAACAGTTTCACCGTCAATCGTTGCGGATAGGTCAATGGAGACGAAGTCACCCTTCTTCACCTTGCGATCCACAGCCTTCAAGGTGCCAAAACGAGCCTGCAGGTTCTTCAGCTCTGCGTCGACAGCCTCATCGTCGGCCTTAAGAGGCGCGACCTCAACAGAGATCGTGGAGAAATCAGGAACTTCGATGTCCGGGCGCACATCAACTTCAGCGGTGAACTTAATGAATTCGTTGTCCTTCAGCTCAGCGATGTCAATCTCCGGCTGGCCCAGAACCTTAAGGTCATTCTCTTCGACTGCCTGGCTGTAGCGAGATGGCAACATCTCGTTGATTACCTGATCCAGTACTACACCGCGACCCAAACGAGCCTCAAGCACCTTCGCAGGCACCTTACCCTTACGGAAGCCCGGCATATTGACCTGGTTAGCCAGGGAGGCATACGCCTTGTCGAACTCCGGCTTGAGCTCCTCGAAAGGAACCTCGATGGTGATCTTGGTGCGGGTGGCGCTCAGCTTCTCTACAGAGCTCTTCACGAATGCACACTCCTGTTGTTTATTGGGGTCAGGCGAGCCAGGTGTGGCCACGCCTTTTTCTTGGTCGTCCATCGATTTTATAGGGTCGCTGGAGTCGATGTCTGTTGGGGTCGATAAAACACAGTATGGCGCATACTACAGGCAGGCAGTCACGATCCCCCGAGGGGATCACGGAGCCACGCTCAGCGAGCGTGTACCTCTGAACG